>LCLH01000050.1 GCA_001001925.1 Candidatus Magasanikbacteria bacterium GW2011_GWC2_45_8 | reverse complement strand
CGAGGGCGGAAGCGGTGGTGGACAGGTGATTGCAACCGGCACGCCGGAAGATGTGGCGAGTAATCCGCGTTCGTTTACCGGACAGTATTTGAAACGAGTGTTATGAGCATTGAGTTTCAATTAAAAAAATTACCGGACACGCCCGGCGTATATATTTTTAAAAATGTCAAAGGCGGGGTGGTTTATGTGGGCAAAGCAACATCGCTCAAGCGCCGCGTGTCTTCATATTGGCACGGCCGGCGTGCGGGGTTTAGGCCCATAAAGCAAATGATAGAGGAGGGGGGGCATATTGAAACACGCAAAACAGGAACGGTGATAGAGGCACTGATTCTGGAAGCCGCGCTGATAAAAAAATATTGGCCGCGCTACAACGTTGTCCAGCGCGACGACAAAAGTTTTTTGTATGTCGGTATTACGCGTGATGAATTTCCTCGTGTCGTATTGGTGCGTGGGTTGGACGCTGAACGGGGCAAGGCGCGTCAAAAAATATTCGCGCATATTTTTGGTCCGTTCACCAGCGCGCGGAGCTTGCGTACCGCCTTGGATATTATGCGGAAAATTTTTTCGTGGTCAGACTGCGCGCCGCTCGTTTCCGGCAAGCGGCCGCGCGCGTGTTTTTACGAGCATTTGGGATTATGTCCGGGCGTATGCACAGGGAAAATTACCGCGCAAGAGTATAGAAAAATCATTCGCCGTTTCGTGTTGTTTTTTCAGGGCAAACGCAGTGCGCTTATCAAGCAAATGCGTGTTGATATGGCTCGCGCCGCGCGCGTGGAAGATTTTGAAGCGGCCGCACGTCTGCGCAATCAGCTCACGAGTTTGGAGCATATACAGGATATTGCTTTGATCCAGCGGGAAGACGGGCATGGTTTTGTTGATTCGTTCGCGCGAAAGACGTCGGGGAACACCCTACGTGGCATGCCGTTTTATCGCATAGAAGCGTATGATATTTCCAACATTTCCGGCACGTCTGCGGTGGGGAGTATGACGGTGTTTGAAAACGGTGTGAGCGCGAAACAAGAGTATCGCAAATTTAAAATTAAAACAGTAGAAGGCGCCAATGATGTGGCCATGATGCGGGAGGTTCTTCTGCGTCGTTTTCAGCATCCGGAATGGCGTTTCCCTGATTTGGTAGTGATAGATGGCGGTAAACCGCAAGTCAATGCCGCGCGCGCGGTGTGGCGCGAGCTCAAACTCCTTATTCCGCTCATGGGCATTGCAAAAGGGCTCACGCGTAAGCGAGATGAATTTATTCTCGCGTCGCGCAATGAGAAACTTATACAATTTTTGCGTCTATATCCGCATTTAGTAAAGCAGGTGCGCGACGAGGCGCACCGGTTTGCGGTTCAGTATCATCGTGTGGTGCGCGGTAAGAGAAAATAACAGCGCCAAGAGCGCACAATTGCACGGGCAAATAATAAAACCGCCGGTTGAGAAGCGGTTGGTTGAGTGTGGAAGGTTAGTCTTTGTCTATGGTGGGGTAGTGGGGGAACTCGGGCTTGAAAAGATCAAGTGCTTCTGCAACAAGCCACCAGCCAGGCTGGACAACCCCGCACCCAACGTGTTGGAAGATAAGCCGTTGGAGGCGTGCATATCCTCTGGCGAGCACTCTTGACTCGTGGTTGGGCGCACGATACGGAAAGAAACATGAGATAATCCGTAGTGCTACCGAGCATGTCAACCCGGCGAGGAACAGCGGGAAGCCGAGAAGGAAGAAAAGGATTCCGACGACGATGCGCACAGGAAATGGTTGATCTGCGCGATGAATGATGACGGTGGCAACTCCAATGGCGCAGACGATGAGAAATAAAACGACGAGCGCCAGCATGTGAAAGTTACTAAGGAACAGTTTAGAATCCGGTTCAAACATGACACGACCTCCGTGATTGTTATTACAACAAAAACATAGTTTTATGACTATGTCAAGCTGGCGTCAAGTTGTTTGGTTGCGCGGCGCATATCTTTACGTGCAGTTCTTGACAATGGGGGTAAGTATAAAGAGCCGTATACCTGTCGGCTCCAATGAAGATCCTCAAGGCGAGTGGAAGCGTTTCATGGAAATGATGTAGGCACACCAACCGCGCCGCAAACATCACTCCGCAGACTCAGCAACCGTACATTCTCCAACCTTCCTTCCAAAAGACTCCCACTATACCAATCAACCTTGATATTTTTTTATATTTTCATATATTGACCCCCAACTTTGTCGGTGTTACTATAGTGGTATACTTTTTATGATTCCCTACGATGAAATTCATATAGATTTTGTCCGCGCGTCCGGTCCGGGAGGGCAGAATGTGAACAAAACCGCCACCAAGGCGCAACTGCGCTGGAGGGTTGGAACTTCGCGCGTTTTTTCACCGCAAGAAAAAGAACGCATCCGCGCGCGTTTGCAGAATCGTATCAACAATAATGATGAAATAGTGTTGTCTTCGTCTGCCGAGCGTTCTCAAGGGCAAAACAAAGAAACGGTAGTTGTGCGGCTTCAGCAGTTGGTGCGGCGCGCGCTTGTCATACCAAGAAAACGCACGGCTACGCGCCCAACGCGTGCGGCAAAAGCGCGCAGGTTAGAAACCAAAAAGCATATCTCTACTTTAAAAAAGTTGCGAAAAAAAGTGAGCATTTAAAACCCGGCGATGGACATTCATACCAGCGCCTCATCCTTCCACGCGCTTGATTTTTATAAGCGATTTTGCTACTATCAACCCAACCAAATGCGCGTGTAAAGCGCGTGAAAAAGGAGGCGTCATGGGTTCAGGGATTTTTTGTTATGAGTGCTTCAGGAAAGTCGGTGCTGTTGATGCTATGCCAGACGGCACTGCGCAATGTCAGTTGTGCGCGGGAAGTGGCGAAATCATCAAGAGAGCAACCACTGTGCCTTGTTTGAAATGCAAAGGAAGAGGACAAGTGACAAAGTATCTGTGTTCGGCGTGTTGGTCGTTGCGCATAGAAACAAAAGAAGATTTGGGGGACTTCCTGACTGGAACCAATAGAATTTCCATGTCCGACGCAGTTGAATGCTCTCAAGGATGGAAGGTTAATGTCGATGGGTGCGAGAGTAAGTACGTTACAGCACGAGCAACGGACAGAAAAGAAAGTCCTTGCTTTTCATGCAAAGCGGGTAAGGCTTTGCGCGCGAGAATGGCAAGAGAGATAGAGGACTAGAGTTCTTTTTGTCATTTAACAATACGTTCAAAAATTCACATCAGCTATACCTAACCGCTAGCAGTCGTACACAACCAACGGCTGTTTTTTTATTGTGGATAACTTTGGCAGAGAAGTGTTGTTTTGACCAGAAAACACTTGCCCCCATATCTCCATATCTATGTTTATTGGCGAGTATCATCATACTGTAGACGAAAAAGGGCGTGTGAGCATCCCTGTTAAGTTCCGAACCGCGCTCAAAAAAGGCGCTGTTGTCACGCGTGGGCTGGATCATTCGTTGTTTATTTATACCGCGAAAGCTTGGGAAAAATTGGCAAGCAAGCTCGCAAGTCTGCCAATGGGGCAGGCAGATACGCGCGCGTTCTCACGTCTTATGCTTGCCGGCGCAATGGAACTTGAGTTGGACAAACAAGGCAGAGCAATCATTCCTGAATATCTTAGATCATTTGCCGGATTAAAAAAACAAATTGTAGTGGCTGGCATGTATGATCGTCTTGAGGTCTGGGAAAAAGAAGTTTGGGAAAAGTACAAACAGGGGACAGAAAAGCATACTGAAGAGCTTGCGGAAAAAATGGGGGAGTTGGGAGTCTAAATTATGGAACACATTTCTGTTTTACGGGAGGAAGTGTTGCATGGTTTAGATCCTCATGTTGGGGATCGTATCATTGATTGCACTTTGGGCGACGGAGGGCATACACGCGCAATTCTTGAGCGCGTTGGTTCCATGGGGCGTCTATTGGCGATTGATTTGGATGAGCAAAATATTGATCTTTTTAAGAAAGACTATCTGGAAACGCTCTCGCAGGTTATTTTTGTGCATGGTAATTTTAGCCGGCTACTGGATATTGCTTTGGCGCACGAGTTTAACTACGTTCAAGGTATTTTGTTTGATCTTGGTTGGTCAAGCAGGCAGTTTTCAGAAAGCGGACGCGGGTTTAGTTTTATGGCAGACGAGCCGCTTGATATGCGCCTTGACGCGTACCATGGAGAAACTGCCGCAGATGTGCTGAACAATCGCAGTCTTGAGGATTTGGGGCGTATTTTCCGTGAATACGGAGAAGAGCCGCGGTGGCGAGAAGTTGCGAAGGCGGTTCAGACGCGCAGAAAAAAGTGTCCATTCAAAACAACAGGAGATTTTGTTGAGGTGGTAGAGAGCATCATTAAAAGATGGGGTGCTCTGCACCCTGCCACGCGGGTTTTTCAAGCTTTGCGCGTAGAAGTAAATAATGAGCTTGAAAATTTGCAGAACGCTTTACCGCAAGCATTTGAACTGCTTGCACACGGCGGACGGCTCGCGGTTATAAGTTTTCATTCATTGGAAGATCGTATAGTAAAAAGATTTTTTAAACAATGTGAAGGCGTAATTATAACTAAAAAACCAATCATCGCGAGCCGTTCGGAGGTGCTAAAAAACCGCCGCGCCCGGAGCGCAAAATTACGCATCATACAAAAATAAATCAGAAAATTATTTATGAATTCAAATTACCTTTACTCTCATCCCTCGCAAACACAACGCATTGTAGAGTCTATTTATAAATATAAACTCTTAATGATTATTGTTGTGGCGTTGATAGGAGCGGCATATATTGCGGAGGCAAATGTAGTATCATCCCATGGAATAAAGATAAAATCATTGCATAATCAAATTGTTGAAGAGAGGCGCGATTATGGACAGCTTGAAATACAAGTGGCGACGAGCCAGTCTATGAATACATTGGAGACGCGCGTACAGTCTCTTCAAATGGTTCCCGCGGAACATCCTGTCTATATCACAGTTTCAAGCGGCGCGGTCGCATTGCGGTAAAATACATGAGCACACAAGCATCCCTTTACAGCTTTACGCTTGAAGGGATTTTTATTTGTTTTGTTTCATAATGGTTCACTTTTTAACTCTGATATGGTAATCTAGAACTGCAATATGATGTATGGGATTACTTTTGTCATAAGTTTTTTGCTGGCGTTGGGTGCCGCGTATGCGGTGCGGCGTGTTGCTTTGTTTTATAATATCATTGATACCCCGGACGGCCGACGTAAAAAACATGAGACATCTCGCCCTCTTTTGGGCGGAGTTGCAATTTATGCTAGTTTTTTTATCGTTTTGTTTGGTATATATTTCTTAAGGCCGGAGTATTTTGTTAATATAACGCGTATTCAATTAATAGCGTTGTTTTGTGGAAGCACTATTTTAATGCTCGGCGGCTACGCGGATGATCGCTATACGCTTGTGCCGCGAAATCAATTTTTGTTTCCGTTGCTTGCTACGCTTACGATACTTGTCGGCGGAGTAAATATAACACAAATTACTAATCCTTTTGGGGGAGCGTCATTTGATATAGGAGCTTTCGTGGCGGGCGGAGTGCCATTTGTGGCGGGAGCGATTGTATTTGTTTGGCTAATGGGGCTAATGTACACTACAAAAATTTTAGATGGGGTTGATGGATTGGTGGGCGGTATTACGGCAATAGGAGCCTTTATCATTTTTTTACTCACCCAAAGCCCTCGTTTTTTTCAGCAGGATGTGGGGCTGGTAAGTTTGATTTTTATTGGCGCGTGTCTTGGTTTTTTAGTATTAAATTTTCCTCCCGCAAAACTTTTTTTGGGAGAAGGAGGGAGTCTTTTCACCGGTTTTATATTGGGCAATCTTGCAATAATCGCCGGAAGCAAAATCGCGACTACACTCTTGGTCATGGGGTTGCCAATGGTTGATTTGGCTTATACCATTTATCGTCGCATCCGTTCCGGAGCATCACCATTTAAAGGCGATGCGGAGCATCTGCATTTTAGGCTTCTGCAAAAAGGATTTACCGCCCGTCGTCTGGTGCTGGTCAAATATCTTTTTGCAGCGCTGTTTGGCGTTTCAACACTCATGCTGCAAAGCAGTCAAAAAATAGTAGCGCTTTTTTTTCTTGTTTGCCTTAGTGTCGCCTTTATCAAGTTTGCGCATCGCCCATAGTATGGAGTCAGAGAAAAAAAAGTTAGATATTAAAAATAGCATTGTTCTTGTTTCCGCCGCGCTTTTTATAATATTTTTAGTATATTTAAAAGCTCGTGAATTTCTACTTCCAAAAATCGTAGTGCAATTGAGGGATCAAAAGATAACAGTAGAAATTGCCGATTCGCCAATTTCACGGGCGCGCGGATTAACCAAGCATGCGCCGCTTGAAGAAAATCAAGGCATGCTTTTTATTTTTCCAAAGACAGACCGCCAGCAATTTTGGATGAAAGACATGAAGTTTCCCATAGATATTGTGTGGCTCAATGAAGGTCGTGTGGTAGATATCGCGCCGGATGTGCCGGTGTCGGTAACCAAAGATTTGCCGGTATACTCTCCACGGTTGCCTGCTTCAAGCGTGCTTGAACTGCGAGCCGGTTTTATGGGGCGCCATGGGATAAAAATAGGGGATGCGGTAGACTTATTGACAAAGTAGCCTTGTTTCAGGTATACTTC
>LCLH01000049.1 GCA_001001925.1 Candidatus Magasanikbacteria bacterium GW2011_GWC2_45_8 | reverse complement strand
GCGAGATGGATGAAAAATTATCCACGGAGGCGCGCGCAAAAATTAAAGAACAGAATAAGACGATTTTTGAAGTGCTGACTATGGCGTCGCTTGTGGAGGCGGAAGGCAAGACGGCAGAAGATCGCGCGCTCATTGCGGATATTTTGTGGCGGCGTTTACGCGTTGGAATGCCTTTACAGGTGGATTCTAGCATGGGCACTTATAAAGAAAAGGGGCTGCCCGCGGCGCCGATTAATAATCCGAGTTTGGCATCTATCAATGCATCTATCAATCCAACTTCAAATGCGTATTGGTATTTTATAAGCGGTCGTGATGGAAAAATGTATTATGCCCGCACGCTTGATGAACATAATAGAAATATCGCGCGATATTTGAGATAAATATTTGATGTATATGAAAAAAATCAACGATGGCTTTCAACAAAATTGCTCAAGAAATGGAAAAAAGATGAACAGATATATGAACTATATTTTTGGAAAAAATTCCCTGCGATTGATTTAAAAAAAGGAATTTTTTGGTTCCAAAAATTCTGCGGGATTTAAGGAATCGCAATTTACTGAAATTTTTAGCATTGCCACGGCGCCCGTGCATCAATCATTTATCAATCAGGCGGAAATTGAGCTTCTTAAAATTATAGTGGGCATTTCCAAAGATAATTTGGACGCTTATCAAAAACGCTGGTATTGGAGCAAAAATAATTATATCACGGCGCAGGTTTTGAGTGTGAAGCATTTTCAAGAAGAAATACGCGCGTGGAAAAAAAGCGGCAAAGATTTAAAGAAAGAATTGAAACATTTGTATGAAACGCCGCGTTTGAATAGAATAAAAAAACAAGCGCTGTTCAAAAAAGTAAAATTGTCCGCGCTTCTGCGTGCGCTCATACGGATCTCGGAAGATTTTACGTGGTGGCAAGATAAGCGCAAAAAAGCCACCTATTTTAACATTGATATGGGCTGTGCTATTTTGAAAGAAGTTGGCCGACGCACGGGTTATACATTGGATGAATTGAAATTTGCCTATCCGGGGGAAATTAAAGATATCTTGTCCAAAAGAGAGCTGTCGCGGAAAGAATTACAAGGGAGGAAAAAATCCGGATTGGTTGTAGTTGGAGAAGCATTTGAGGTGGTGCCAAGCGCGCGCATAAAAGAATTAAAAAATATGATTTTGGGACAAAAATTACATGATCAAGTTGATGATTTTAGGGGATTGTCTGCTTCCACGGGTAGGGCAATCGGCCCCGTGTGCATACTTAATTCGGCCACGGAAGCCGACAAAGTTAAACAAGGGGATATTTTGGTAGCGGTCATGACGCGGCCGGATTATATCGCCGCAATGAAAAAGGCCGCGGCAATAGTAACCAATGAAGGTGGCATTACTTCTCACGCGGCGATTGTTTCCCGCGAGCTTGGCATTCCGTGCATTATCGGTACCAAGATTGCCACCGAAGTATTGCATGACGGCGATATAGTTGAGGTGAACGCAAATCATGGATTGGTAAAAAAGTTGAAGTAGTAAATGGATATGCGCACCTCGGATTTTGATTATTTTCTACCCCACGAATTTATTGCCCAAGAGCCGCAAGCCAAGCGCGATGCGTGCAAGTTGTTGGTGTTAGACCGTAAAATGGGCAAGACGGCACACCGGAAGTTTTTTGAAATTACGGCAATATTGCGCGCGGGCGATGTGTTGGTGCTCAACAACACCAAAGTATTTAGATCTCGGCTCAAGGGTCATCTGCAAGGCAATACAAAATCAGGCGTTGAAATTTTTTTATTAAAGCCGATGAGTATGGGCGCGGATGCGTGTGTATGGGAAGCTCTTGGCAAACCCGGACATAAACTCAAAGAGGGTGTAGTAGTTGAATTTCAAGAGGGGATAAAAAGTGTTGTTTGTAAAGCGGCGCATGACGGGGGAGTTATGGAAGTGCGATTTGATTGCGCGTATGGGGAATTGATGACCGCGCTTGAACGCATCGGCCATATCCCCGTACCGCCGTATATTAAAAAAGAGCCGCGCACATTGGAGGAATATCAGACTGTGTATGCATCCGATACCGGCTCCGTGGCGGCGCCAACTGCAGGGTTTCATTTTACTTCGGAGCTATTGGGAAAAATCCGCGCGCAGGGCGTGCAGATTGTTGAGATTACCCTGCATGTGGGGATTGGCACATTCCGGCCGGTTAAAACAGATGTAGTAGAAGATCACGTAATGCACGGCGAATTTGTTTCTGTAGGAGAATACGCCGCGCGCGTAATAAGCGCCGCCAAAAAAGAGGGGAGACGAGTGATTGCGGCAGGTACCACGGTAGTGCGGGCGCTGGAGGGAGTATACGCTACACAACAGGCGGGTATTGAGGTAAGAGCTTTGAGGAGACTAACGGAGCGCGGCGGCGCGAGTTTTTTGAAGTTTTCCGGCGAAGTAAATATATTCATCACTCCGGGCTTTGAGTTTCATATTGTTGACGCGCTTATTACCAATTTTCATCTGCCCAAGTCCACGTTGCTCATGCTTGTGTCCGCGTTTGCGGGCAGAGAACGTGTTTTGGCGGCTTACGAAGAAGCAAAAAAACACGGCTACAAATTTTTCTCTTTCGGCGACGCGATGTTTATACATTAAAACACTCCCAATCTCCGAAGCAAGGAATTTGACAGGAAATTGATAGAGTGCTAGTATTGTTTTAGAAAACAATACTTTTTATATATGCAATTAACAGAACTTTTCAATCGCAGCCTTGTTTTTGAAGTGTACCGGTGCATGTTGGATAACGATGGTGAGCGGCTTTATAGTGCAAAGATTGCTCGTATTTTGAAACGTGACCCGGGCAATGTACACCGTATTATAGATAAAGTGAGGGGTTGGGGTTTTCGTATGTGCCTAATACTGCGCACGAATGGTATAAACCACTTCACTCGTTGTGTTCGTCTGAAGCGCGTAGCGCGCGACTGCCTCATGAACAATATATATGTGTTAATGAAGAGGGGCATGTGAATTTGCTCACTATGGAGATAAATTATCAAGGATTTGCCGATGCGTATAGAGAGCCGACAAATAAAATACCTCACTTCGCGTTTTCCGTTGTTGAATACAATAATGATTATTTTCGTTATTTTGTACCCAAAATAAGGTGGCAAGAGAACAGCGCACATCTCATTAAACGATTTGAGCGTAATCCGTCTTGTATGCGCACAATTGGACATGTGACAGAAACTTACGCGCGCAGTATCTGGAAGGTTAAACAACAAATGGAATCTCCCACGTTTGATTATTCCAACAAAAGTGCTGTTGAGAAAATATTTGATAGAATTGTTGAGGCTGGCGTGCGATTGTGCGTCTATGGTATGCCGATTGTTATTATGGAAACAGGTACGGGTAATTTGAGCGCCCGGGTTCAATTGGTTATTGAGCGATACGCGAGACTACACAAAAATGTCAATTTGATAGAAGCAACCAATGTGTTGCTTCAACACCCCGCGCTTACCTATTCGCAAAAATATCGTTTGGCATTGCTTGACGCCGCAGTGCGTATAAAAAGTACACCATCTTCAAGAAGCAAATTCATACGACAAATTATACAAGATTTTGGATGGATTAATTTTGGCTATAAGGGGCCGGAATTGTCAGAAGAAGATGTGATGAGAGAAATTAAAGAGATAGCACAACATCCGTTGAATCAGTTACTTTCAATGCGCAAAGAAATAAAGATATATCCTACCCGTGTCCGTTCGGCACAGCACGCGCTGTTTGCGCGGCTGAAGATGAACGCTCATGATCAAGCATTGTGCAAGGCCGCGGCATTAGGTAATTATTTAAAATTATATCGTAAGGATTTGCTTTTTGTCATAAATAGTTTGATATACTGTATTTTGGAGCCTCGGAAAGGAAGCTTCACTCATGAAGAATTAGGTTACTTGGCGCTGAGCGAAGCGCGCGCTTTGATTCATTCCGGGCGCGTGAATATATCGCGTAAAGAATTACGAGAGCGTAAGCGTTATTCGCTACATTTTTCTGAAACACAAAAAATTGTAACAGGCAAAAACGCGCGAATGTTTGTGAAAAAGCACTTTGAAAAAAATGAGGTTGATACGGATTTACGCGTATTGGAGGGGCAGACCGCATCGCTAGGTGATGGCCGCCTTGTAGAGGGAATTGTGAAGATTGTGATTAACGTTTCGGATATATCAAAAGTACAACCAGGGGATATTATGGTATCAACAGCAACTGTTCCACCAATGTTGCCCGCCATGAAATGCGCCGCCGCTATTGTGACTGACGTGGGCGGTATCACGAGCCACGCGGCGATTGTGGCGCGTGAGCTCAACAAGCCGTGTGTCATAGGCACCAAACACGCCACCAAAGTGTTTAAAGATGGCGATAAGATACTTGTGGATGTGCGTCACGGGTATGTGCGAAAGGTGTAATCATTTCCACTTTTTGTAGAGCGCCACAAAAGTTCCATTTGCAATACTCTCCCTTATCTCCCGCATTACTTTCAGCGCAAAATGCACATTATGAATTGATGCGAGACGCAATCCAAGAATTTCGTCGGCTTTGAACAAATGATGCAAATACGCGCGTGAGTGGTGCGTGCAGGTGAAACAGTCGCACCACACATCAATCGGTTTTTTGTCTGTGAGGTACGCCGCGTTCGTAATGCACAGCCGATATTTATTAGCCGGCGCGCCGCCGTTACGCGGATGGATAAACAACCCGCCGTTTCGCGCGATGCGCGTGGGAGCAACGCAATCAAACATGTCCGCACCCGCGGCAACTGCTTTGAAAAAATCACCCGGCGAAGCGCCAAGCCCCATGGTGTAGCGTGGTTTGTTTTCCGGCAAGTAGGGTGCCAGATATTCCATAATGGTTCCTGTGGCTTCCATGTTGTATCCAATAGACTCTCCACCAATCGCAATGCCATCAAACGGCAGTGAAGTGATAAACTGTGCGCTTTTGACGCGCAAATCTTGGTGCGACCCTCCCTGAATAATCCCAAACAAAAGCGGTCCGGCAGACCCTCCTTTTTTTAATTTTTTATGGGCGGCAATACATCGCACCGCCCACCGGTGCGTGCGCTCCATTGCCGCTAACGCAATTGCATGCGGCACCGTGTCCGAGGTGCATTCATCAAATGCCATAATAATATCCGCTCCCAAATCATGTTGGATTTTGATTGCGGATTCCGGAGTAAAGCGGTGCAAACTGCCGTTTATGTACGAACGGAAATTGACCCCGTCTTCATCAATGGTGACGAGTTGTTTGTTGGTGTGTTCGCCGTTTTTTAGAGAAAATACTTGAAATCCTCCGCTATCGGTCAAAATTGGTTTGTGCCAATTCATGAACTTATGGAGGCCTCCAAGTTTTTTAATAATTTTTTCTCCCGGGCGTAAATGCAAGTGATAGGTATTGCCAAGAATCACCTGCGCGCCTGATGAGTACAAATCGTGTACATCAAGTGTTTTGACGGTTGCTTGCGTGCCCACGGGCATAAATTCCGGCGTTTCTATTACGCCATGAGCAGTGGTAATGCGTCCAAGTCTCGCGCGAGTGTGCGGGTCTTTTTTGATGAGTTTAAAAGGGGAGAAAATATTCATAGTTTTATGCCGTGATTGTAGCAGGTTTGTTAAGAAGGGTAAAGCCTTGAATAAAATAATTTTTTGTGTTAGTTTAAGAATTACAATCGGTCTTTTTTGCATCAATTACACGCGCACGCCGTGCGTAAGGGGGGGCAGACATGCACGGGTTGCATCTGGAACAATTGGTAAGCCGGACAGAGCACTCCGTTTTTCTCACCACCGAGGAATACGGGCACTGGAAGGGATACCTCTCGTCCATTGCGCATTTCTTGGAGAAACAAGCGACACAAGATTTTTCGGCATTGATCGGCGAGATCCTTGCCGACTGCATTGATCTTTCCGCGCTTGGGAATGAGAAACAGCGCAAAACAGCACTGTATGCGTTGAGTGAGGCAATACCAGACGGCCGAAATGCTTTGATAGCGCCGGACCCTGTACACCTTGTCGCGCGTGTGTTTGGCATGGTCATGGAGTTCCGCGGAAGGCACAAGACGGTTTGGATGCTGGCACACGTTCCTGTAGAAAAATTGACGGGCGTGGATATCAACGCCGTTCAGTTTTATCCTTTGCCGCATGGGCTCATTGTGTGCCGGAGGCATGCGGGAAGCCACCAACTGCGCAATCTTGCCGCCATCGGTAATTGCCTGATCCGCGACGCAGGGATGGACATTGTGCTCACTACCAATCTGTCCGTGGTCGCCACCCGAATTACCGTGGAACATGCACTCATGTCTTTGCTTGAAAGCTGGCGGCTGGGGCACGGGCGCGCACGCAGGTACCTTTGCGATACGGCGGCGGGATACCTCGCGCACACCAAAGCTAAAGCAGGACAACATACGGGATAACCTTACACTTCAGTCAAACCACTGAAGTTTTCTTTTTTTAAAAAGTTTGATACAATGGAACCATAAGTTATTTTTTATCTATCCTATGAAATTTGTTTATCATTTGTTT
>LCLH01000048.1:5462-9261 GCA_001001925.1 Candidatus Magasanikbacteria bacterium GW2011_GWC2_45_8 | reverse complement strand
TAATAACCATTTCTTCCATCAAATTCATCACGTCTTTTTGCCCCACAAAACTCATTTCCACGTCAATTTGGGTAAACTCCGGCTGGCGGTCTCCGCGCTGGTCTTCATCGCGGAAGCATTTTGCAATTTGAAAATAGCGTTCAAACCCCGCGACCATCAAAAGCTGTTTAAATTGTTGGGGCGATTGCGGCAAAACATAAAATGTTCCCGGGTAAATGCGTGAGGGAATAATATATTCACGCGCGCCCTCCGGTGTTCCTTTAGTAAGCAATGATGTCTCAATCTCAATAAAATCTTGCGCGCACAAAAAATCACGGATCTCTTTGACCAATGTATGGCGCAACCGCATATTTCGCGCCATGCGCGCGTGGCGCAAATCTAGGTAGCGATACTTGAGGCGCAATTCTTCATTTGCTTGCCGGTCTTCATTTTCAATTTCAAACGGCGGTGTTTTGGAAGTGTTTAAGATGGTGATTTTTTTTGCCAAAATTTCCACTGTGCCAGTTGGCAGTGTATCATTCCCTTTTTGTCGCGTGTTGATAATGCCTTCTATCTGCAAAACAAATTCAGGGCGTATTTCTGACAAAATACTTTGTGATGTTTCGTCTAATTCTTTGGGCACTATCACCACCTGAACAATTCCTGATCTGTCACGCATGTCCAAAAACACAATCTTTCCCATATTACGACGGGCATGAACCCATCCGCATAAGGCAGCAGTTTGACCCACCTTTTTTACCGTCTCAAGCGCAAGTATACGTTCCATATTTCGTTTTTTCTTCCCCCTTAAATGCTTTAAAATTAAGTGCTTTTAGTATACCACGAGTTGCCTTAACTTGACAAAACTGCTAAAATGTGCTTTAATATAGTGTCGTTCTTTAAATCATAAATAAGAGTTTTGCAGTGCTTTTTTTGCTTTGTTAAGCCAAAAAACCAGAGATGGCACTGCAATTTTCCGATCCAAACATACGCTCGCAAGTGCGGCGGATATATGGAGAGGACAGATTCCCCGCACAGCGTGCGGCGGATGAGGACATCATGTCAATGAAGAAGTTCCTAAAGGCCAGCGCGACGTTCGTACTCGGGATGCTCGCGATCTCAATCGCCGCCATCTGCTGGATGGGCGGCGGAGTATACGGCAAAGTGGGCGTGGTCGCTGGAGGGATCGTCGCCTTCGTCTGGCTTTTCCGGCGCATTTTCCTCGCCGCGATCAAGATGTATCTTGCGCGCGTGGGCGAACTGATCAAGGAAGATCCACTCTCCATCGGCGGGATCGCAGTGGTGTTCCTTACCATCTGCATCATCGGCGGAGGAGGCGTCTACCGTCGTTTCTTCGGCGCCAACTTCAAGGAGATGGAGGTGTACTTCTACCCCATTGGTGTGGTAGTCGTATGTCTAACGCTTCTTGGCATCGGATGGTACATGAAACGCCCCCACCATGACGAGTGAGAGATATGACGTGATTTAAAATTGCGGCGGATTGGTTATACCTTTACTTGTCGTGAAACTAAGATGAATAACCCACAGCGTACAAACCAACGCTGTTTTTTTATATCAAAAAACCGCCTGAACGCACTATGCGGAGGCGGTCTTTTTCTTTTTCACTTACGGCTCCAGCCGATTAATCATTCTTGGGAACGGAATGGTCTCTCTCACATGATGCGTGCCGCAAATCCAACCGGTAATGCGTTCCAATCCATAGCCAAACCCGCTGTGTGGCACACTGCCATAGCGGCGCAAATCCAAATACCACTCAAACGGCGCGCGGGGCAAATGATATTCGTCCAAGCGTTTCAAAAGCGTTTCATAATCATCTTCACGCTCGGAACCGCCGATAATTTCTCCGTACCCTTCCGGTGCCAATAAGTCAGAACCCAAGACGCGCGTGGAGTCTGCCGTGTCGCGCTTCATGTAAAACGCTTTGACCGCGGCGGGATATTTTTCCACAAACAATGGTTTGTCAAATTCTTTGGTTAGCATGGTTTCATCGTCGCCACCCAAATCCGCGTCGGGTTTGATGTCTGACCCGAGCGCGCGCAATTTCTTCACCGCTTCTTCATGCGTCAAATGATAAAACGGCGCTTTAATTTTCTCAAGCGGTTTTACGTCGCGTTCCAAGATCTCCAGTTCATACCGGTTATGCGCCAAAACTTCTTGCACGATAAACTCAATCAACCCTTCTTGAATCTGCATGTTGCCCTCATGCTGAACAAACGCGGCCTCGGCGTCCATCATCCAAAATTCCGTGAGATGACGGCGTGTCTTGGATTTTTCCGCGCGGAATACCGGCCCAAAATCAAACACGCGACCATGCGCAAAAATTGCGGCTTCTATATATAACTGCCCGGATTGCGTAAGGTACGCCTTGCGGTCGCCAAAATAATCTATCTCAAAAAGCTCCGTGGTATCCTCGCATGAAGTGGGAGTAAGAATCGGCGCATCAATTTTAATAAAATTATGATTGTTCAAATACACGTACGTGGCGTTGATGATGGTATTGCGCACGCGCATAATTGCCCACTGCGAAGGCGCGCGAAGCCACAAGTGCCGCATGTCCAACAAAAAATCAGGTCCGTGTTCTTTTTTGCCAATGGGAAACTCCGCCGCGACACTCACTATCTTAATTTCCGCAACCTGCAATTCATACACGCCCGCTTGCTTGGGGTGCGCGGTAACCTGGCCGGTAATATGCACCGATGTTTCTATGGTAACGCGCGCGGCCTCTTGCCATACTTCCGCGGGTACGGAATTTTTTGCCACAATGGCTTGCATAAACCCGCTCCCGTCGCGCAACTGTAAAAACATAATACTGCCGGAGGAGCGCAAATTATACACCCATCCGCTTATGGTTGCTTGTGTGCCGACGTTATTCTTAGCTTCTTTGATGAGCATAGGTTGGAAAATGATAACGCACAAAAAGGTCAAAAAGGCTCTGAATGGTTTTGAAATCCTCATCAGTACTTGTGTATTCTAGCAGAAAATCAAGAGGTTTGGCAACTATGTCGGCAAGATATTGTTTTGCGGTTTGAGCAAGCTCCATGCCGGTTGGCGGCTTTTCCTTGGCACCTACGCACTTGGCACAACATAATCCCCCGCCCGCGATATCAAAAAAATGCGCGCCAAAACGCCCGATTTTTACCCCGCACGCCACACACATGGTCATGACCGGCTTGTACCCCAAGAGTCCGGCCATCTGCCAGCCAAAACCAATGGTCAACACCGGAGCCATGGCGCCGGACGCGGATTCTTCATGCGCAAAGAGCAGAAGCGCAAAATATTTTTCCAGCCGGTCATACACGCCACTCTGTGATTCTTTCCACGGCACGAGGCGGTCAATGAGCGCCAATGTTTTTTGCGCCCATACAATAGAGGTTAAATCATTGCCAAATTTTTGAAAAAAATGCGAGCCCCCTACCACCTGCGCGATACGCGAAAGCCCCTTCCCGCGCGTTAACTGAACACACACTTGCTGGAGCGGTTCCAATTGCCCAGCAAGCTTGCTCAAGGGTTTTTTGGTGCCTATGGCAACCGCCTCAATCTTGCCAAATTGCGGCGTGTACAGCGTAACAACCTTATCGTATTCACGATAGGTGCGGCGCTTGATAATGAATGCTTGTGTGGTGATGGTCATAGTCGTCCTATAAAACGTTCTACAATAAACATCGCGGCGCGCTGGTCTGCGTTGCCTTTCGTGCGCTGTTCTTTGGGGTTGGACGCTTCTTTGCCCATGCGGGAGGTATAGCGTTCGTCTTCAAACACCACATTCGCGTTGATTTTCTGTTTCAGTTCCTCGCCAAAC
>LCLH01000048.1:3796-5408 GCA_001001925.1 Candidatus Magasanikbacteria bacterium GW2011_GWC2_45_8 | reverse complement strand
ATGCGGACAATGCGTGCAAACGCGTCTTCTTTGGTCTTTACTTGAATAGTAGCATGCGGCAAGGGAATATGGGTAGCCGCATCAGCAATGGCACACCCAATGCGCGCTGTGCCGTAATCAATGCCTAAAATCGGGTACATAATTAAAATTTACGTTTTAATAAATTATTTCCTCAATTTCTTCTGATTCTTACCCTTCAAAATCGCCCATGTGATCGCGAAGATTTTCCCGTTTCAATCCTTTCAACTTCTTGTACTCGGAAGGAGTAACGCCAAAAGTCGCTTTTGATATTTCGGTTGTTAGAATTTCATATTCTCTGTCTTTTTCAGCGCCGCGTTTCTTCCATTCATCGGTTAACTCCTCTCGTATAACAAAACCACGCATTCTCTTTTCTATCCAGTCTTCCGAATAGCCTTTAAGCTTATAGAGCAATCTTGTCCGCTATAAAAAAATAAATTTCTAGGTCAACACATCCGCGCCGCGGGCGGTTACCGCTATAGTGTGTTCAAAGTGCGCGGTGAGCGAGCCGTCAATGCTCCTGATAGACCACTTGTCTTCCATTGTCTCCACCCTGTAATCCCCCAGCGTAAACATGGGTTCAATCGCAATTACCATGCCCTCTTTCAACACCACCGTCGCCAAGCGCTTGTCTAAATAGTTTGGAATGCGCGGATCCTCATGCACTTCATATCCCACACCATGCCCCACCAAATCGCGCACAATCCCCACCCCCTGCTTTTTGGCATACGTTTCTATGGAACTGCTCACCTCGCCAACTGTTACTCCCGCTTTCACTTTTTTTATGGCAATATCCAACGCCTTTTTAGTTACTTTTAAAAGCCTCTCTGCTTCTTTTGTAATCCGCCCCACACCAACAGAAATTGCCGTATCGGTATAAAACCCGCGCGTTAGATGAACGAACCGCTTTTCTTTTGCGCGCAATTCTTTTGCCGGCCACTCCATGCCAATGTCTATTCCAATGAGGTCTCCCTCGTGCAAGGTACGGGCAGGCAAAGCCGGCGCATGCACCAAAATATCATTCACAGATGTGCACAAAGCAGTAGGAAATGGCGGCGCGCCATGCTCCGTGCCATAACCTATAAACGACGGCCTACCGCCGCATTCTTTAATCAACTTCTGTGCCTCTGCTTCCAAATCCTCTGTTGTAGTGCCGGGTTTCTTTGCCATATCGCCCAAATGCCACAAAATGCGATGCATGTGAGCCCCACCCTCTCGTATGAGCTCAATCTCTTCCGGTGTTTTTATCGTAATCCCTGTGTTCATATGTACTTTTTGGTATAAATTAGTTATACTATGGATATTGTATGGATGATTTGCTCGCCCTCAAACAACTCAACAAACAAGAGAACCGTAAACTCATCGCACTCGTTTTGTGGGCTTTTTTGATGACGTTTTCACTTGCACGGCTTATTGTTTATCTCATTGTTGCCAATGTCCTGCCAAATTTCTTTTTGGAAGTTCGCGACGTACATATACACCATTTCAGCTACGGGGTGGTCATTCTCTGCGTGGTGGGTTTCTATCTTCTTTTAGGTCAGCATTCAAAAAAAAATATGCGTTTTGTCGCGCTCTGGTACGGCTTGGGTCTTGG
>LCLH01000048.1:0-3787 GCA_001001925.1 Candidatus Magasanikbacteria bacterium GW2011_GWC2_45_8 | reverse complement strand
GGTCTTGGTCTCACCTTTGACGAGTTCGGCATGTGGGTGAGGCTTGAAGACAATTACTGGATCCGCCAGAGTTACGACGCGGTTGTGGTGGTTGCGCTCATACTTCTTAACATCGCGTACTTCAAACCGTTCATCAAAATCGCCTATGAAACATTATATTCAAAGCCCAAGACGCTCATCAAAAAAACAAAAGACAAAAGAACGAAAAAAAATTACTCAAGCGCCTCCTGAATCCTTCTAAATACCACATCCTCTAAAGCGTCCGCTTCTATGATTCGGAGGATGTTTTTTTCTGCAAAAAAATCAATAATCGGCTGTTGCACGGATCTCCCTTGTGTTTTAAATCGCGCCCGTACCACCTCCGGCGCGTCATCCGCACGCTGGACAATCTTTCCTCCGCAGACAAGGCAGATATCGCTGTTCACTCTTTCCGGATAAATAGCGGCGCACGATTCACATACGCGCCGCGAAGAAATTCTTCGTATCAGCTCTTCTTCATTGACTTCGAGATACAGCGCGCGCACCTGTTCCCACAGATGTTCCACACGAAAAAATTTTTCAAATTCCGCCGCTTGAGAAGCGTTTCTGATAGCGCCGTCAAGCACTACGCCTCCATGTGTTTCCAATGCTTCCTTGATGGCGCGAAATGCTAAACGGAAAATGAGCCAATCGGCACTTAGGTGCCCTTCTGCGGTACTGGTCTGCGCTTCTTTAAGTTCTTCAGGATCAGAATCTTTTGCTTGTAAAAGCGCACGCAAAAGATCCCCTGTAGAGAGGTGCTTCCACTTATACAGAACCGCAAGGTGTTTTGCCTGCGTTCCCTTGCCGGAACCCGGCGGACCCATGAGAATTACAATCGGTTTTGCATGATACATACGCTACTATTTTACCTAAATTTTGAAGCCAAAGCAAGATGATATCTAAAACGCCCCCCACAGAGGGCGTTTTTATGTTCAGAAGGCTCCTTGCCCCGCACGTTATTAATATATCTCGTAATCGTGCATGGAAACGCGAGCTTCTACTTGTTGGACAATTTCAATGACTACCGCCACTACGATCAAAAGCGATGTACCGCCAATTGCCAATGAAGTACTGCCTACAATCTGTTGTAATGACAGCGGTAATACAGCAATAGCACCCAAAAACAATGAACCTGCTAACAAAATGCGATTCATGATATAGGTGAGATATTCCGCGGTCAAACGGCCCGGACGAATACCTGGGATAAAACCACCCTGCTTCTGCAAATTTTCCGCAATTTTTTGAGGTTGGAACACAATGGCCGCGTAAAAATACGTAAACACCACCACCAACAAAAAATACACTGCTGCGTAAAAAATTTGGTTATTAAATAAATTTATGGTTGCGGATGCCGCGTTTCGCAGCCATGGAGCACTCGCGTGCGAAAAAAATTGAGCGATCATGCTCGGGAATAAAATCAAAGAAATCGCAAAAATTATAGGGATCACACCCGCCATGTTGACACGCAATGGTAAGTGTGATTGCGTGCCACCAAAAGATTTACCGCCTTGAATATGGCGCGCATAGGATACTGGAATGTTACGTTGTCCCTCGGTAATGAATACCACTCCCACAATGGTAAGAATCGCCACACCAACAAACAAAATCATGTTGAGCAATTGGCTTGAATCATACGTCAAAAGCGTTTGCTGAATACTGCTCGGCAAACCGGAAATGATACCGGCAAAAATAATAAGTGAGATACCGTTGCCTATTTTACGCTCGGAAATAAGTTCGCCTATCCACATAAGAAACATACAACCGGCAGTAATGGTAATCATAGATGTTACCAATCGCATGACGCTCAAATCGGTAATCACGCCGCGTGCGGAAGCGCGCAGAAGCATAATAGTGCCGTATCCCTGCAGAATCGCCAAAGGCACAGTCGCGTAACGCGTGTATTGATTAATCTTTTGACGGCCATGCTCCCCTTCTTTTGAAAGCGCGTCAAGCGAGGGAATAACCATTCCCAGCAACTGAAAAATAATTGACGCGGTGATATAAGGTCCAACACCGAGCATTATAACTGAAAAATTTTGCAGAGTACCCCCGGAAAAGACATTTACCAAACCCAAAATTTGGTTAGATTGAAAAAAACGACGTAAAGCCACGACGTCTACGCCAGGGATAGGAATATGCGCCAAAAGACGAAATATCACGAGCATCCCCAATACAAACAAAACATCGCGGCGCAAGTCTTTGATTTTCCAAATGTGTCCTAACCGTTCGAGCATAATGCAAAGAATTTTTTGATTGGTTGAGGTGTAAATCTTTTCGGGGCACGCGAAAATTCTGTTGAATTTTCGCTCAGTACTCGCGCCGTCGCGCTCCGTAGTCCGCTCAAAGATTTACACCTCAACCAATTTTTTCCTAAACAGTTTTGCCTCCTGCTTTCTTAATTTTATCAAGAGCGCCCTTGGATAGCAAGCACCCCTTGATTTCTAACTTCTTGGTAATCTCCCCCCTAGAGAGTATTTTCGCGCCAAACCGAGTGGTGGAGATCAATTTTTTCGCCAACAATGCTGAAGGAGTTACGGTTTCGCCTGCCGCAAATGCTTTTTCCAACTGACTGCAATTGATCACTTCCTGCTTGGTAACAAGACTTCTGAAGCCGCCCAACTTAGGCAAACTTAACAACATTGGCCGCATACCCAAACGCTTCAAACGACCTCGTCCGCTTCCTGTACGAGCTTTCTGCCCTTTCTGTCCGCGCGAACTAAACGTGCCGTGTCCTGAAGCATTGCCACGCCCCACATATTTCGCTTTACGATGTGCTTTATGATTTGGCTTAAGCGTGTGTAATGAAAGTGTCATATCAGTATAATATTAAATTGCTGAATCAGTCTTTGATTCAACAGGCGAGGCCTCCGGTGCGATTGCGACCATAGATTTCTCACGACGCACACGCAACATTTCTAACGCCTTAAAGGTAGCTTTCACATTATTAATTTTATTATTACTTCCTAACATCTTGCTCACAATATTGGGAACACCCGCCATTTGAAGCACGACACGAGTCGCGCCGCCTGCAATAATACCAGACCCTTTTGGCGCCGGTTTTAACAACAACACGGCGGATGCAAATTTTGCGTCAACGCGATGCGGAATTGTTTCATTGATAATAGGAACGGTTATCATGTGCTTTTTTGCCTGATTGACCGCTTTATTAACAGAAAACGTCACGTCAGCACCCTTGGCAACACCAAAGCCAACGCGTCCTTTTTTGTCTCCAATGACAACGCACGCGCGAAAACGCATTCTTTTTCCACCCTTGGTTACACGGGTTACGCGCGCCAAATCAATAATTTCTTGAGCAAATTCACGTTCTTCCCGTTCCCGACGGTCTCCTCTGCCGCCGCCTCTTCCACCGCGCGAAGCGCCCTGACCACCTTGACCTTTCCGGCGATCATTACCGCCAAATTGTTTTGATTGTTGTTCCATAGTCTGTTTTTATAGGGTACTTTAAAATTCTAATCCACCTTGGCGCGCTCCGTCAGCAACCGCCTTTACGCGTCCATGGTATTTATATGAATTTCTATCAAATACAGCCTTGGTAATACTCGCTTCTTTCGCTGCCGTAGCAAGTGCAAAACCAACCGCATACGCAACACGTGTCTTGCCTTTATATTCTTCTGGAACGTGCTTAGTATCTGCTGTTTTACTCATCACCCCAACCAATGTTGTTTGTTTTACGTCGTCAATCAACTGCGCGTAAATGTGTTTGAGACTGCGAAATACAGACAAGCGCGGACGAATTGCCGTACCT
>LCLH01000047.1 GCA_001001925.1 Candidatus Magasanikbacteria bacterium GW2011_GWC2_45_8 | reverse complement strand
GCTGCGCGCCTGCGCCGCCCGCGGTGTGCGCGCAGAATAAATAAGCATCCTTTTGCGCTCATCAAGATAAGTGTCTGCCAACTTACTACTCCAGCCGCCGGTATTTTTAAGCGCAACAACCGGAATGCCTGCCTGATATGCGATGGTAATTTCGTTCAAAGTTCCGGAACCGCCTCCTATGGCAATAACCGCATCACAACTCATAACCATTGCAGTTTCACGCCCGCCGCCGCGTTCCATACCGGTTGCAATAACCGCGCTTGCTGATTGCTCTATAATTGATTTGCTTCTGCCATACGTTACACCGATTACCAACCCTCCCTCTCTACGCGCACCGCGACACGCAACAGAAGAAAGCGAATCATAATCTTGTTCAGCGCCAAAAATAAGCGTTGCACCTTTGCGCGCAATGATACGCCCCACTTTTTCCGCAACACGCTCAAGACTAAGCGGATAATTGAGATCCGCGGCCGACCCGATAACGCCTATTTGCAATGGTCGCATGTAATTATTGGTCATAATACTTTATTAAACTAAAGTGCTTTCCGTAAAAAAAATTATGGTTTAAACCTCTTTAACATCATCCTATACCCTCCCGTTCCTTTGAGAAGCCATTTATGAATGCGCGCGACGGTGGTAGAACTCATGCCTGTCGCCTTTTCAATGGCGACATAAGAAACGCCTTCGGCAAGCATGCGCGCCACGCGCCACCGATTAGCAAACTCCAATAATTCATTTTCCGTCATGAGATCCCTCAAAAATTTCTTTGCTTCTTGAGTATTCTTAAGAAAAGAAACCACCCTTACGAGCTCTCGCACTTCTACGGTCTCAAGCCTATCTTTTTTTTGCTTAATTGACATATAAATACTTTAGTTAAGTAAAGTGTAACACACTAAAAAAACTTTGTCAAGAAATCACCGGACCAATCCTTACGGATAACATTTAAAACCCATCACGGCGCAATCACGAGCGAAGGAGCGCCGCGGAAATCTTTTGCGGATAAATTGGTGGCAATCGGATCCGCTGGCTCCAAATTTGCATTAAACCGTTGAAAACCCGGACGCGTGCCGGTTCTTGCAACGATAATCGCAAGATCGCCACTGCGGTCAACGTCTCCCGCGGCAACGGCAAACTGGGAATTTTTTTCATATACAAGAGGGGCTGTCCGGCGCAACACGCCATCAGCGCCAAAAAGACGCACGGTTGGACTGCCTGCCGCATTTAGAGGCACGGTTATGATCTCCGCACGGCCATCACCGTCCGTATCCACAGCTGCTATATTTACCCCACCACGATAGGTCGACGCGGCGGCAAAAAAACCGGCATTTAACGGATCTCCTGATCCATTAAACATGCGAATGTGAGCACTTCCACCTTCCCGCACGCCGGTAACAATATCTTTGCGGCCATCACCATCAATGTCCGCAAGTGCGACACTCAACCCCAAACGCGCACCGGACGCATACGCCAAAAATTTATTTTTCAAAATACCGGACAACGAATAAACGCGTACTTCCGGTTTGTAACGCCGCGCCGGAACAACGACAATTTCATCCTCTCCATCACCATCCGTATCCCCAACCGCAATTTGTATACCGCCATTATAGTCTTTGGGATAAGCAAGAAAACCTTTGCTCTTTAATGTTCCCTTATCATCAAACATGCGCACCTGCGACGAGGTGTTGGAGGTGCCAGTGATAATGAGCGGTTGTATTCCGGAGGCACTCTGACTTCGTGCAAACGCAACGCCAATCTGCTTGCCATAATTAAAAGTAAATTTTTTTTGTATCACACCATTGCCGTCCAACTGAGCAACAATCGGACTACCCGCGGAAGCAAACCAAATTGACTGCACTGATATCATATTGCGCACCTTCACCACGGCCGCACCAGTATTGAGCAAACCCGCGCCAAGCGCATTTGGATACAACGGATTTACATCATCTATAAAATACGCAGTTTCAATCAAAATATCATATATTTGTTTGGGAGTAAGATCCGGCTTGAGCGATTTCATGAGCGCCACCGTGGCCGTAACCTGTGGCGCCGCAAGCGATGTGCCTGAAAATGACCCTCCAAATAATTGATTAAATCCCTGCTCTGCAGGATGTACGACAAGCGTGCTTGGAATATGGACACCTGGCGCGGAAATATCAACGCATCGCGTACCATATCCGGAAAAATGCGCCTTGCGGTTGGTCTCGTCAACCGCGGCAACACCAATCACCCACCACGGTTCTCCTTGCGGGCCGTCAAGACACACCGGATAACGCGGCGACAAATCCAAATCGCCATCTATCATATTGCCGTTACCCTCGTTGCCGGCGGCGGCAACCACTGTAATGCCGGCTTCATAGGCGCGGCGGATCGCGTTGATCAAATCCTGACCGAGCTTCTTACCGATAAAACTCATATTGATGACATCAACCTTGTGGGAAATCGCATAATTAACTGCTTTCACAACCGATGTGGGATCGCCGTTGCCGGTATCTCCCACGCCATTCAATGCGCGTAAAGGCATAATGCTCACCTGCCAATTGATCCCTGTTCCCGCAGTGCCATTATTGCCAACCGCGCCAATAATCCCGGCAACAATAGTACCGTGATGAAAACCAAGGTCATTTTTTGGCGCATTAAAATCCGGCCCGGGATTTGATTTATTTTCTACAAAATCCCACCCATGAATATCGTCTATCAATCCATTGCCGTCGTTGTCCACGCCATCAAGCTGTTCGGCGGGGTTTGTCCAGATATTTTCTTGCAAATCCGGATGCACAAATTCTACCCCGCTATCAATCAACGCCACCACCACGCGTTTGCTCCCTTTGGTAATACTCCACGCCTCCGTGGCATGAATTTGCCGGAGATATGTTTGTTCTGAAAAATTTGGGTCGTTTGGGGTGTTGGATGGCGCCGCCGCGCGCACAAGAGAAGCTGGAAATCCAATGAGCGCGCTGGACGCAAAAAATATAGCTACAATTAACAAATACAAATTACTGTGAATTAAAAAACGTTTTTTGTGTCGCATAGAACCATAGTATACCACATTCACGCCGCGCACTTGAAAATTCGCGCCTCTCTTGCTATACTTCAAAACAGCATGGGCTTATTTAACATAAAAAAACTGATACTCCTAACCGGAGATATCGCGGCGCTTTATGCGGCGTTATTTTTAAGTTTGTGGGCTCGTAATCTTGAGCTCCCCAATGCGTTTATCTGGGGCAAACATTGGCCAGCTTTCACACTCATTTTTTGCATCTGGGTAGTAATATTTTTTATCAATGGATTTTATGACTTGCAAAAAGCGCGCAACAGCGTGGTTTTTTTCAGTTCATTCCTTGGCACTATCGCGTTGAATTTTTTTCTCGCAATCGCGTATTTTTATATCACTGATTTCAGAGACATAACGCCCAAAACAATACTACTTCTTTTGACTCTCATCTATATACCGCTTTTTGGCGCATGGCGCGTTGCCATTCAGAAGATTCTTTCTGGACATACATTGCAAAATCGTGTGCTTTTTATCGGTCTGGTGGCGGAAAATATCCAACTCATTGAAGTATTGGCAAAAAATCCTCAAATTGGTTTCAGTGTGGCAGGAGTAATAGCAGATTATCCACAGAACGCCCCTCTGCCATTGCCTGACGGAATTTCTGTGTGGTCAAGTCGTGAGCCATTTGAGACGCTCGTAAAAAATCACCGCGTTGATACTATTGTGGTTGCCGCCGGATCGCTCACGGAACCTGTAACCAAAGAATTGTACAAAATGATTTTTATGCACGCGCAGGTGGTGGATCTGGTTACATTTTATGAAATGATCACGCATCGCGTGCCGGTGCTCGCGCTGAATGAAGCATGGTTTTTGGAAAATATCCAAGAAAAGGAAAAACAAATTTATGATTCGGTAAAAATATTTTTTGATTATTTCATTGGCGCGATAATGGCGGCAATAGGAGCTGTTATATTGATTCCTGTGGCGGCGATGATTTATTTTTATGACAAAGGACATGTATTCATCAAACAAAAACGGGTGGGGCGCGACGAAAAAGAATTCACTCTTTACAAATTCCGCACCATGGTAGTGGACGCGGAAAAAGATGGAGCACAATTCACTGTGCCACGCGACAAACGCATTACGCCGGTGGGGCGCATTTTGCGAGTGATGCGCATAGATGAGTTGCCTCAAGCTTTGAACATCTTGCGTGGTGAGATGAGTTTCATTGGCCCACGGCCGGAACGTCCGGAATTTGTGGAAGAGATTGCTGGGCGCAAATCAATCGCAATTATTACGCGACACGTGAAGAGCACCTTATCAAACTACAGTACGACTTATACTATATTAAACACCGTTCTCTGCTTTTAGATGGAGCAATACTTTTGAAAACGGTTCGGGTCGTGGTGAAGTGGTTGGGGAGGTAGAAAAATTTGAACTTCTATAATTAAAGCGGGTATTCTCTCTCGCAACTACGCAGTGTAAGCTATGTTGCTCGGGAGAATACCCTCTTTCAAATTTTAAAAAATTCTCAAATTATTCCAAATATTTTTTTAAGTTCGGAAATGCCGTCCTGAAGCGCGACGGTTGGTTCCCAACCAAGAAGCTGTTTTGCTTTGGTAATATTCGCTCTTGAATAACGCAC
Organism: Candidatus Magasanikbacteria bacterium GW2011_GWC2_45_8; assembly: GCA_001001925.1. Classification (GTDB taxonomy): domain Bacteria; phylum Patescibacteriota; class Patescibacteriia; order Magasanikbacterales; family UBA10146; genus UBA10146. Next base: position 2,125 of record LCLH01000047.1, on the reverse strand, counting down.
ATCGCCCGCGCGAGGAGGAATCTGCGAGGTTGTCCCGCCGATGAGTGAGGCGACTTGATTGACCGAATATGGTTGACTGTTACCTATATTAATAATTTCTCCGTTACCTACGGTGTCTTTTGACATAGCCAAGATATTGGCGCGAACAACGTCTGATACATGGGTATAATCGCGATAATACTCGCCGTCGCCGCAAATAGTGAGAGGTTCGTTTGCAACACGCTGGCGGAGGAACTTGCCTATAACAAGCGCATAGGCGCCTTCAGGATCCAAATAAGGGCCGTAAATATTAAAATAACGAAGTGAAACGGTCTGAAGGTCGTATAACTCCGCAAAAAGACGACAATAATGTTCTCCAGTTAACTTCTGAAGCGCATAAGGACTCTTGGGGCTAGGAAGCATATCTTCTTGTAGAGCAATCTCTCCTTTATCACCGCCATAGACTGAAGATGACGAGCTGAATACTACACGTTTGACTTTTGCGTCACGCGCCGCTACCAAAATATTAAGCGTGCCTGTGATATTGTGTTCGTTGGTTTCTAGCGGATGTTCAACGGAATACGGAACGCGCGGGACAGCCGCAAGATGAAATACTCCTTGCACACCTTGCATAGCTTTTTGCAAATCAGACATGGTGCGAATATCACCCTCTATATATTGCGCGCCTTTTTGTATGCGATCTTCTTTTTTTCCACTGCTATAATTATCCAATACAATCACTTCATGTCCGTCCGCAATGAGTTGTTTGACAATGTTGGTGCCAATGAACCCTGCACCGCCGGTTACGAGATAACGCATATTATACTTTTTTACCTTTCATAAAAGGACTGCCTACTGCGATGATTGAATACCCTGCGGATTGTAAATTGTGATATGAGTTGCATAACATGCGGCGGCCATCCATAACAAGATATGGAGGTTTGATGGTTTTCTGTATAATCTCCGCAAGCGACAGAAACTGCGGCCAATCAGTGGCAATGAGCGCCATGGAGGTACTTTTTAAACAAGCGTCTTCTGATTTGGCGTAGGTGATTTTTTTGTATCGTGCATCTTTTTTTGGATTAAAGACGCGTTTAAATTCGTCTGTCGCGGCAGGGTCATACACCTTAATTTCTTGCGCCCCCTCCTGAAGAAAAAATTCCGTAGCGCGGATGGCGCCGGAGTTGCGCACATCGTTGGTATGCTGTTTAAACGCCGTCCCAAACAAAGCAATGCGCGTACCTTTGATGGTGGTGTGAGCGTCCGTATGAACACGGCTCAAAAAATGATCAAGCTGATAATTATTAGCGCGCCATACGCCGCGCACCAGCTCCGCATTCCCGCCCGCGCTTTCAAGCTGATATGCAAGTGATGCGGCGTCTTTAATAAAACAACTGCCTCCCGCGTACAAGCTGTCATACAAACCCCATGGCGCGATGCGCGGATCGGTTTTAAGAATATCACGTACTCTCTCAAATGAAATGTTAGGGAATGCTTCGCACGTGCGGCCTATCACATCAAAACAAAGCGCAAGACGACTGAAAAGCATAAAATTGGCAAGGAGCTTCCCTGCTTCGGCCTCATGCGGATTGACTTCTATATATTTGACCGATGAAGAAGTAAAGAAACGCTGGTAAAGCGCACGCATGATTTTAAAATCTTTTTCATTTTCCGCGCCAACCACAACTCTATCTGGATGTATAGAGCCGTAAATTGCCTTGCCTTCTACCAAAAATTCCGGATTTGAAACAACACCATAATTTTTAACGCCGTGCTTGTGTAAAATTTCTTTAGTACGATCAATCATGCTTATGGGAAGCGTGCTTTTATTAACAATAACAATATAGGAAGTTTGTTTACCGTGTTGACGTTTAGACAAAAGTTTACCAAGTGTTTCACAAGCAGACTCATAATAAGAAAGATCTGACTGACCTTCTTCGCCGACTTTTTCCGGTGTTGGCAGGCACATAAAAATTGCGTCTGTTTGTTCAATAAATTTTTTAACGTTTTGTGTGCTATCTGTAAAAGTAATATTTTTTTTGTAACGGACAAGCAGTTCGGCTAATCCATCTTCAAAAAGACAGGATTCTATCATTTCCCGCTTGTTTGAAGAAAGCTTGCGAACGCGTTCTTTGTTAATATCGTA
>LCLH01000046.1 GCA_001001925.1 Candidatus Magasanikbacteria bacterium GW2011_GWC2_45_8 | reverse complement strand
AGGGGATGCGGTAGACTTATTGACAAAGTAGCCTTGTTTCAGGTATACTTCTTTCACCTTATTCTTTTGTATAAATATGATCGCAATTATCAAAACTGGAGGCAAGCAGTATCTTGTCAAAGAAGGCGATACATTTAAATTTGAAAAACTCCAGGGAGTGGCGGGCGACGCAGTGCATTTTGACCAAGTGCTCTTGGTTGCCGCAGAAGACGGATCCTCGTTTCAGGTGGGACAGCCCACTGTTGCGGGAATGCTTGTAAAAGGCACTATTATTAAGCAAGCACGCGCGCGCAAAATCCGCGTTATCAAGTTTAAACGCAAAGTGCGCTATTCTCGCCGCGCCGGACACCGTCAAGAGTTTACGGAAGTAAAGATTGAAAAGATTGGGTAATACAAGCATTTTCAGATTGATTATAAGACTTTCCCGCAATAAGGGAGAGTTTTTTATTTATTCCCCGCCTAGATTTTTTCTGTCATTGAGGGCATTCGCAAGCGTGAGCTCGTCGGCGTATTGTATGTCGCTTCCCATAGGGAGCCCGCGCGCGAGCCGTGTTAAGCGAATACCCAAGGGCTGTAATAGTTTTACCAAATACAAAGATGTTGTTTCACCTTCCATATCCGCGTTGAGCGCGATGATTAATTCTTTTGCAACGCCTTGTCTGGCGCGCGCGGTGAGTTCTTTGATTTTTAAATGTTCGGGACGTACGCCTTCTATGGCGTTTAATGTGCCGCCCAAAATATGATATACACCGTTGAAACTGCCGGTTTTTTCCAAAGCAACCACGTCTGCCGAATGCGACACTACGCACACAATGGTTTTGTCGCGTTTGGGCGAGGAGCAGATTTCACACGGAGAAATTTCCGCAAAATTAAAACACTGCGCGCATTGTACGATGCTCGCGCGCACCTTGTTGAGTGCGTCAAGAATTTCGGTTATTTCATCATTGCCGGTGCGCACCAAATAAAAGGCGTAGCGTTCCGCCGTCTTTGGCCCCACCCCAGGGAGCAGTTGAAATGCTTCTATGAGTTGTTGGATGCTTTGCGAGGTCATTTCTTTTCCGACCCCCCCAACAAATTATTAAGACCTCCCATGTTTTTCATTTTGTCCGCCATCACCCGATGCACTTTTTTCATGGCGTCATTTATGGCATTCCGGATCAATAGACACAACGGTTACTTGTTGGTTGCCGGTCATGGTGATTTTGATTTTGCCCCACGCGGCAGTGCCTTCCACAGACTCTTGTCCCAGCACGTCTTGTACTTTTTTGGCTTGGTCGCGCAGATTTTTGAATTGTTTGAGTTTTGAAAACATTGCCATACGTTTTGAATTATTAAGTATTGTCTTAAAATACCATATTGTATGGTTTCAGGCAATATGAAAGGAGGGGATGCAAGGTGCTTGAGCACCGCGCCTGTCTTATGTTTGCTCCGCGGTAAGACAAAAAAGAGTTTCACAATACCGGTAGGACCGTTTCTGTGTTTTGCCACATGAATCTCGCCAAGAAAACGTTCATCCGGCGGAATATCTTCTACGCGATAGTTGCGATCCGCCGCTTTGCGGTAGATAAACATGACCACGTCCGCATCCTGCTCAATGCTGTTATGCACCACAATGTCATTTGCAACAAAATTGTGCAAACCGGGAACCGTGGCATCATATACTTCTTTTTCACCCTCATACGCGATAGAAATAATCTCATCCCAGTAAATATCAGATTGTGCAAGATGCATAAGTTCATCATCAGAAACAATACGTGCAATTCGCGCGAGGCGTTCTCTGCCTATATTATTTTTAAATAACGATGTTCCGGAGTAGCTCATTTCAAGTTTTTCACTTAAATCGCGCCACGAAATGCCGCGTTTTTTAAGCGCCTTGGCAACATGTGTTCGCCAAATTGATTTGGGTATCACGTCGGTATTAGTATTTGTGGTAATTTTTGTAAGTGCTTTGAGTATATCAGGAATAATGCGTCCTCGTTCGCCAATTGCGCCTATTAATTGTAAGAACCTGATTTGGAATTTTTTGCTTTGAATATGAACTTGAAAGCTCGGCCGGTGTTTTCCTTGCGGTACGCGCCGCAGAGTGCTCCATATATTTAATTTCAGGAGTAAATGTTGTACTTGACGACACAATTGTTCGCTGGTTGATGAATAATAAATTGCCGCGCTCGGCAGTCTGTTTTTGAGTTTTTTCCAGCTAATATTGCCATCAGTTGACCACAAGTGTTTAAGAAAAAATGCAATATCTTCAGGGGACTGGCCAGCTAGGAAATCGGGAAGACGCTTGTCTGGCGCGTGAGCGAGATCTAATCCGAGCGAGGCTAGCCAATTAGAAATTGGATGTCGTACGCCGTGTGTGAGCGCGTGCGGGCTTGGAAGATAGAGGTGCCACCAGTTTTTTTGCCGCACCAAGCGGGTTTTGATTTTAAACAGTTTTTCCGCGCATTTTTTTACCACGGCGATATTTGTTTCATCTGCGCTCGTATAATGGAACGGTTGACGCGGCAAAATACATCCGTCGCCAATAAGATGAGCGAGTAAAGCAAGTTCATCTCGTGACATGCCGCCACGCGTATGAGTAAAGGGAAGCATACGCGGGAGTGAGATAAGGTTTCCTTTCTTGAGTTTATCAAGATGTACCCATCCGTCTATGGTTCGGAAAGGATGATTAGCAGACGCTGAAATTTTTCGTCCGGATCTTGTGGTTAGTATATATACTTTCTTTTTGCCGGAAGAAAACGCCTTGGTAAGTATTGTTTTTTGTATTTTATACTTTTGATTAAGCGCAAGAATAGTAACAGGTGTTTGTTTTTTTCGTTCCGCTAATTTTTGAATAGTAACAGAAGTTCCGTCAGCGAGTATAATTTTTGTATCGCCTGTAAGGCAGCCGGATTCTCTCAAATGCGCCAATTTTGGAATTGCGGGTTTTGACATTTCCACCGAGCGCGAAAGCTGTGAGAGCGCGAGCACCGGAATGTTGAGTTCGCGCGCGAGCATTTTGAGCGAACGCGTTATCTCGCTGATCTCTTGCACACGATTTTCGATCTTGGTGCGAGAATCAATCAATTGTAAATAGTCTATAATCAGAAGCCCCAAGTTGTTTTCAGTTTTGAGACGCCGCGCTTTGGTGCGGATTTGGCTGATAGTGTTGGTGGCCGCGTCGTCTATGTATATGGGAGCTTCGGATAAAACACCCATGGCGTTTCCAATACGCGGAAAATCATCATGGTCTTCCCTGTCGCTCAAATTTCCGGTACGCATTTTCCACAGACTTACATTTGCTTCAGCGCAAATTAGGCGATCAACGAGTTCTTCTTTAGACATTTCCAAGCTTAAAATGCCGACTGGCACTTTGGCGTGTATCGCAACTTGTCGTGCCATGTCCAGCGCCAAACTTGTTTTACCAACACTCGGACGCGCCGCAAGCACCACTAAGTTTGATTTTTGCAATCCGGCGAGCAAATTATCCAAAGCTTTAAAACCTGTGGGCACGCCGCGCAGTTTGCCTTTTTCTTTATGCAATTCGTCTATTCGATCAAATGCGTCGGTTAAAATATTGCGAATCGGTTGGAATGTTTGTTTGAGAAATTTTTGGGAAACGCTAAACAATGTCTGCTGTGCCAGATCAAGCACGGTTTCCAATTCCTGCGATTCGTCATATCCAATGCGCGTAATGTCTCCTGCCGCGCCAATGAGCCGTCGGAGTGTTGCTTTTTTGTGCACAATCTGCGCGTAGTGTACAATATTGTATGAAGATGGCACGATGTTGGTGAGGGTAATGAGATAACTTCTTCCTCCAACAGCTTCAAGTTGTTTTTTTTCTTCGAGCCTGCTTCCGACCGTCAAAATATCAATGGGCTCGTGCCGATCGTGGAGTTCAATCATGATTTCATAAATATATCGGTGCGCATCTTTGTAGAAATCTTCTGCGCCCGCCACGTCTGAAATTTTAAACATGGCGTCCTTATCCAAAAAGATTGAGCCTAAGAGCGATTGCTCTGCTTCTATGTTGTGAGGAGGAGTGCGAGCGAGTTCGTCGGGCATAAAATTATTATATAGAAGACAAAATGTCTTTTTGATTCTTATGTATCTTACCCCTTCCGCACATCACTTTCAAGTCACGCTCCTCCACAGTTTATGAACAGGAGCGCAACGCTGTTGGCGGTGAAAAAATGGGTCGGTGCGTGGCTTTTTACCATCGCAAAAATTGAAGGTCTCGCCAGTCCCAGAGGCGCGCGGGTGCCTCGTCAACGCTCACCGGCGTCGCGTTCCAGAGTACCGCGCTCCAGATGTTTGCGCCCACGCCATGAATGAAAAAACTCGTCATGAGCGCGGCGGAAAACAGCGTAGTGAGTATAATTTTTTTGCGTGCATGCGCGGCGGAAATATACGCAATCGCCGGCACGAGGAAATAGATGAAAAAAGGCATCATATCCGTAAAGAAACGTGAACCATACGAATGTCCGCCCCACCAGTGGATGAATGAAGAAATAGAAAGCCAGTGAGCTATAATGATTCCGGCACACGCAGTGTCAAATGCGTTCCATTTTTTTTCTTTGTATTTAATGTACACACCGAACAGTGAAAACAATAAAATCGGCGAGAAAATAAATATGCCGCGTGCGGGGCTCACAATGTTGCCCGCGAGCGCTTCAAAAAAATGTGCGTTGGTGCCGAGGCGTGTGGGGAGGTAATAAGCAGGCAAAAGCGTTCCGTATTTTGAGAAGTTGTAGATAAAAAACGCAAGTGCCACCGGCGCCGCACCAGCAAAGAATTGCCACGCTGTATGGCGGAATGCATAGAGTACATATACTGTAAGCCCGATAATCACCAAACTGTTGGTGGGGCGCATAAGGTAAGTTAAGGCAAGAGCTGTGCCCGCGCCCATAAGTAATCGTGGCCGCGTGCGTGCGCGTTCAATGAGATACAAAGTGAGAGTAATAAATAAAAGTGATGGTCCGTGTTGCCAGAGCGCGCGGCTTGCGGTTGACCACGCGCCGGTACCAAACGCGTAGATGAGGGTGAGAAGGGCAGATGTTTTGGGTTCAGTAATCCGCGCAAGCCACAAAAATAAAAATAACGCGGAAAGCGCGGTGATGACGGAAGCAATATACATCTCCATTCGCGTATAATAATGCAAAACCAAGTCTGTTGACGCCTGTTTGTGTTTGACTGTTTCAAAAACAGATTGAAACCATGCGTTTCCGGTGAGTGCGTCCGCGCTCCATACAAATGGCACGGACAAAAGCGTTGGTCCGATAGGGAATATATTGTAGTAGTGCCCGTTGATTTTTTCTATGCGAAAATCGGTTTCTTTAAAAAGCAAGTGATATTCGTCCAGAGTGGTGTTTCTTTCTTTAATGATGCTCGTAGCGGAAAACAGTGTCCACTTGGAGTCCCCCGAGGTGAGATTGGAACTGAATAGATATACAATGAGGATGATGAGAAAAAGCAATATGCATTTGGAGGGAGTGGTTTTAGAGTACACATGATTAGGTTTTAGCAGAGTGTGAGTGTTCCCTTTAACAACATAGCTTACGCGCGTAGTTGCGAAAGGGTACGCTCACACTCATAGATATTAACATTTTTTATGGACGATTTCACCATATGATTGTACAATAGAACGGTCTTATATGAAAGTCTGCGTTATCTCAAATTTATTCCCTCCCTACCATCGCGGAGGAGCGGAACGTGTGGTGGCAAGCACTATCGCGGGTCTTAAGGCTCGCGGTTTTGAGGTTATCGTCATCACTGCCGCGCCGCGTAGCTCCGGATATCGTGCGAGCAAACCCGTGGAAGAAGACGGCGTGCGTGTGTACCGTTTCTTT
>LCLH01000045.1 GCA_001001925.1 Candidatus Magasanikbacteria bacterium GW2011_GWC2_45_8 | reverse complement strand
TTTAATTTTTGCGCGCGCCTCCGTGGATAATTTTTCATCCATCTCGCGGAGTGCTTTTTCAATTATACTGCGCGCCGAGGTGTTTTTAAAAAAACGGTATGTGTCAGGAAAAAAATATCCCTCCAGCCCCGCGTTTGCCGGAGCGTCTGCAAATAATCCCGGGAAAAGCACGCGATAGCGCGGTGCCACAGAGCCAACCGCACGCGCCCACACTTCCACCGAAGGCACCAAACCTCGTTCAGCCAGTAACGCGCCATATTCTTTCAAAGTACGCCCTTCCACAAATGTAATAGTTACTTCTTCACGCGGCACAATTATGCGCTCTCGGCGGCCAAAGAAAAAAACAGTAAAACTCACCGCTATGAAGAGCCAAAGTATAAAATTTATGTAAATGATTCTACGCATAATTTCTAATAATGAGAAATGCCATTGAGGTAAGGACTTTGAGGGGACTACGAGCCGCGACTGGCGGCGAGTCTGAGCAAAAATTCAACAGAACTTTTGTGTGCCCCGAAAAGTTATTGCCTCAATGGCATTTTATACTAAGTAATTTACAAAAACTTCTTCTTTCCTTTTTGCTCCAACCCCGCTACAATCTTTTTCACATCCTGCGCACGACCCTTGGGGCAAATCAACAGCGCGTCTTTGGTGTCCACCACAATCATGTTGTCCAGCCCAATCGTCGCGATAATTTTTCGCTCACTGCCATATACCAAACAATTATGCGTATCATGCAATTCAACCTGCCCGCGCGCGATATTGCCGTCCGGCGTCATGGCGTTTAGAAGCTGGTCATACAACGCGTCCCACGCGCCAATGTCGCTCCACCCAAAATCCCCCTTAATCACCAGAACATCAGACGGATCCAATTTTTCCGCCAACAAATAGTCAATGGAAATCTTGGGTAGCTGTGCAAAAAGTTTTTTAATTGAACGAGCAGAACCCTCCTTAATAGCTCTGCGGAGCGCTTCAATTACCGGTTTAAGCTCCGGTGCGCATCGCACCACCGCATCAACAAATTTGCGCGGCGTCCACATATAATAATTCGCATGCCACAGATACTCCCCGCTCTTAATGTATCGCGTTGCCGTTTCCGCGTCGGGTTTTTCCGTGTGTCCCAAAAATTTATATACTTCTATGCCGTTCACGCTTTTCCAGCGCTTACCAATGTGCGTGTAGCCAAGCGCGGTACTGGGAAATGACGCCTGCACTCCAATATCAACAAGCTTGCCTGTTTCCCGCACCAAGTCGCCGCCCGCTGAAAGCGTGGCGATAAAACGTTTTACGGAATCAATGCTGTGGTCTGAAGGGATAAAAACAAACGGCTCATTGGGCGCGCGTTCAAGCAAATGCAATGCGGAAAAAATCATTGCCGGCGCCGTGTCGCGTTTTTCCGGTTCAACAATAACATGGCTGGCTTGCAACGTGGGTACAAGCCCTCTCAAAACCTTTGCTTGCAAATTATTGGTGGAAAAAAATATATGTTCCGGTTTGAATCCCGCAAGCAACCGCTCGTATGTTTCCACAATCATGGGCTTGGTGGACACAATAGGGAAATATTGCTTGGGTTTTTTATGCCGCCCCATTGGCCAAAGCCGAGTGCCCCCACCGCCGGACAAAATTATCGCGTTCATAAAGTAAGTATAAAATTATAAATAGGCATGCTCCTAAACTTTCCGAGCAATCCCCTGTGCGGGGTTCACTTCTACCAAATCACCATCTTTAAATAATGTAGTAGCAATTTTGGTCCCTACAAGGCACGGAATACCGAGCTCACGACTCACTATAGCCGCATGGGATGTTAAACCACCCGTATCAGTAATGACAGCACAAGCTTTTTTCATGGCAAAAATATATTCCGGACTCGTCATCGGCGCGACTAAAATTTCTCCATCCCGGAACATTTCTACCTTCAAGGGATCCAAAAGAATACGGATTTCCCCGCGCACGGTGCCATGTATACCCTTGCTCGCAACAATTCCTTTCACTTCTTTCGCACCGCTTGCCGCTTCTTCCGTACTACTATAAGTATTCCAGACATATTCAGTTTCTTCAGCGTTGAGTTCTTTACACTCATGAAAAAATTGTATCCCGAACCCCTTGGCTCGCTCCATTAATTTTGCATGTAAATCTTTGCCCTTGATAATCTCCGTTATTTCTTGGTGCCCTAAATTATGAAGCTCATCAAATGCATACTCGTATCGTCGCCCAACCTCTTGAACTAATGCGTCAAAATAATGCAGAATAATAAAAATATATTTCTTGCGCTCATCTTGCCAACCAATACCCTCGCTAATAGCTTCTGCAATATCCATCACTTCAACCGATATATAAAACTGTTTCCGGATTGCTAATTTGCGCATTTTTGTTTCTGCCATTTTTTTCTTAATCTCAATCACCATCTCCGGCTTCAATTCTTTTTTTCGCTCCACAAAAAATTCAACCGGTAAGACTTGCGTACCGGCGTAACTATTTTTAAGCCAAAAAAACTGTTGCTGATGGTTTGCCAAATCTGTTGTTTGGCTCAAAGCGATTTCTTCTTCCTGATAAAACGACAAACGAGTTGGGGCAGTCAAAATTTCAAGAACTTCGGTAATGTTCCGCTCATCCGTAATATATTTTTTTATCCGTTCCGTGAGATAATGAATTGAACCATAATTGGCAAGTTCGGGAATAGAACCGGTAATCCAAAATTTGATATAATACTTTAATAAATCTGTCCACAAAATCAACAGTTCCGCATCTGTTATTTCCGCAAGTTTAATCTTGCTGATTTTTTTTTCAATATCCTGAATTCTTTTAACATCGTCAAGCCATTCCCTATATATTTTTTCCCGCGATACTCTCGGCAACAGGTATTTCACAAATATTCTTTCACCGGTCGCGTTGACATCCGGGGCATTATTAATCCAAAAACTGCGAACATCTTTAAACAACCATACTGTTTCCGGCCAATTTTCACCATACCTTTCACGAAAGTGTTTATAATGCACCTCTGCAAAAGCAGATGTATATAAAAATTTCCCGGGCACGGGACCCCAGCGAAATATATTACCTCGCGAATCAAATGGTAATTTAATAATGGAGTTTTTTACCATAGCCTTTGGCTTGCTCTACATATTCAATACTATCCCATTTTGGATCTTTAGGAAGTCCAAATTCTTTCCGTACTTTCTTAATGCGATCAAAATACACGCGACAATTAGCCGGCGATTTCTCATACACATACGCGTCATGAACACCATCACATAAGCCACAATCTAACACGTCAGCATCTTTAACCAACTCAACATAAGGATCTTTTGAAATGATATTTTTATCGCTATGATTAAAAATTGCCGACGTGATAATTTTAATCTCTTTTGGGGTAAATTTTTTAGTCTTCTTCAAAAAACGTTCCGCCATTTGCGCTCCAAGGTGCGCGTGATTAGTTGCGCGACCGGTCATAAATACATATATATCATGCATCGCACAGATGATTGTGCCGAGCTCTGTGTCCAACCCGCGTTTTTGCGCGAGCATTCGGCCGATCTGTGTCACTGAGGCGGTGTGTTTTAGTTCAAATACCTTGCTCCACGAACGTTCCGCGTCGGGCATTTTGCTTTTTAAAATAATATCAATCATGCCACGCTCAACGAGCTCCGAACGAGTTACATTTTTCCCTTTAAGATGATGATAAATTGGATTATAGGTATAGGCCATATTCCAAAAAAGTTTAAAAAATAGATTTAAAAAATCTAACAATAATCCATGTGCCAATCCAGCCAAGCGCTAACCCCACCGCGACATCGGAGAAATAATGCACACCTGCCGCCACACGTCCCATGGCAATCACAAAAGCTAAAAACCACGCGATTTTCCCCCATTTTTTGTCATACATATATACGACGGTCGCAAGCGCCGCCGCCACCGTGGCATGACCTGAAGGAAATGAATGCAATGTAACAGGAGTGGCGATTAATTTTTTGATCGCATGAAACACCACGAACGGACGAAAACGAAACCACAACGATCCAATCACCCACTGTACCGAGTACACCGCTATCACGCTTGTGACAAGGTTACGGAGCGCTTCAATGCGCGCCATTTTTGAACCCGCGCGATACATAATAACGCATAGCGCCGCCAACGCCAAAACAAAAATCAAATAATCGGCCGCAACTACCGCAAGCGCAACGCTCCACGCATGCGAAGCAAAAAAATGATTAAAACCAATCGTTAATTGGTGATCCCATCCGCGCAGAAATTCCATCATACAAAATTACCAAAAAAATTAAATAAGTGACTGACCGGTCATTTCCGGCGGCTGTTCAAGCCCCATAATTTTTAAAATGGTCGGCGCAACATCCGCAAGCATTCCCACCGGCGCGGACAAACTCAAATCCCCTCCCATGGCATCACCCCCGGGGCCGGTCTGCCCCTCCCATTGTTTGCCTATAATAATAAGCGGCACCGGATACGTACTGTGCTCTTTATCAATCCCCCCTGTTTTCAAATTGATCATTTCTTCCACATTGCCATGATCCGCGGTAAACACGGCCACATATCCTTTGGCAAGCGCCAAATCCGTAATTTGTCCAAGCGCTTTGTCTATTACCTCCAGACCTTTCACCGCGGCCGGCAGATTCCCTGTGTGCCCCACCATATCCGCGTTGGCAAAATTAATCGCAACAAGCCCATACACACCTTTTTCAATCGCTTTCAGAACTTCTTTGGGGAGCGGACATTTCCGGCTTTTGATCGTAACCGGACACATGCGGCGAAGGAATAATCACTCGCTCCTCTCCGGGGAACGGTTCTTCCACGGTGCCATTCAAAAAAAATGTAATGTGCGCGTATTTTTCCGTTTCCGCCACATGAAATTGTTTTAATCCCGCGTTTGAAACCACTTCCGCCAAACAATTTTTGATCACATCCGGCGGAAACACCACCTCAACAGGTAAACTTTTTTCAAACTCCGCCATGGTAACAAACAATAAATTCTTGTATGCGCGCGCCGTGAACTTATCAAACCCGGGAAGCGCGAACGCTTTGGTCAATTCACGCGCGCGGTCCGGACGAAAATTAAAAAATATCACTGCGTCATTATCTTCCACCGTTGCCACCGGCTTGCCGCCGTCTGTGATGGTTACAGGAACAAATTGCTCGTCATATACTTCTTTGGCGTAGGATGCTTTGATAGCCTCCGCAGGGTCTGACGATTGCTCGCCCGTGCCTTCTGCTATCGCGCGATATGTTTTTTCTATTCTGTCCCAACGATTGTCCCTATCCAAAGCATAAAAACGCCCGGCCAAACTGGCAACGCGGCCAACTCCGTATTCTTTGATTTTTGCCTGCAGACGTTCCAAAGACGCACCTCCCCCGTTAAACAATGCGTCGCGGCCGTCCAAAAACATGTGAATGTACACTTCTTTAATTTTTTGTTCCGCGGCAAATTTTAAAAGCGCATACAAATGCTCCTCTGCCGAGTGCACATTGCCGTTGCTCACCATGCCCATCAAATGCAATCGTGATTTATTTTTTTTAACATGCGCAGTGGCCTTGAGAAGCGTTTCGTCTTTAAAAAACGCGCCGCTGGAAATAGATTGATTGATGCGCAACAATGTTTGATAATATACGCGCCCGGCGCCGATGTTCAAATGCCCTACCTCGGAATTGCCCATTTGCCCCCACTCCAACCCCACCTCATTACCGGAAGCAATGATAGTCATGGCAGGGTAAGTTTTGAGCAGGCGATTAAACACCGGCAATTTTGCCTGTGTTATGGCGTTGCCGTCCGAGGGCGGCGCAACACCCCAGCCGTCGCAAATGATGAGGACAACAGGCTGAATTTGCGCTTGATTTGGCTGATTTGTATCTGTTGGCATAGTGGGAGCAGTATATCAAAAATCAGCTTGATTGTAAATAAAAACCCAGAGGTTAGCCTAGGGTAGTTGTGTCTTTTTACTGTCTGTTGTTAGGGGCGAGCAGGCAATTCGGAAAGCTCATGCGCGACGATCCTCCGCGCTGTCGTACTTTTCACCTGCCCAGAAGTGAGCGGTGAGCAGATGAACGGGCGCATTGAGGTATGCCCAACGAATGGCATCGGCGTCGTCTGTCTTGCCTTCCAGTGCCTCGTAGAGCCGTTTGCCTGCTTCTCGCAGTTCAATGAGCATGGAACGAACACTTTCCGGAATGGTTACCAGTCCGTAATTCACACGCTCCATGGTCGCACAGAAACCGGAGATTGCCTCGCCTTGCGCGTCCCCAGCTTCTCTAGCAAGATATGCCGAATGAGTGTGGTTTTGCATTGCGAGAAAATAGTCGCCGGTAACGCGAGCGTAGATGCCCATGTGATATGCCCAGAGCGAAGAGAGTCGCG
>LCLH01000044.1 GCA_001001925.1 Candidatus Magasanikbacteria bacterium GW2011_GWC2_45_8 | reverse complement strand
AAAGGTACCTGACCTCTTTTCTTTTTTGCTCGCCCGCCTCTGGAGGGACCCCTTTTCTTTTCAATGTCAAAATAAAGTTTCAGAATTACGTAATTTGTTACGTAACCGTAAAGAAATATCCATTTCCAAAAAATTACTTATAAAATAATTCGTGATTACGAAGTTCTTTCTTGATATCTAAGTAATTAGGAAGAGCCTTTTCAATCAGCACCCAGAATTTTCTTGAATGGTTGAACTCTTTCAGATGACACATTTCATGCACAATAATATAGTCTTGATGTTTCTGTGGTAAGAATACGATCTTGTAGTTCAAATTTAGATTCTGCTTACCAGAACAACTCCCCCAGCGAGTCTTTTGATTTTTAATAAAGATTTTGTTGAACGAGAAGCCATACACTCTGTTATAATATGTAACTCGTTCAAACACAAGAGAAAAAGCCTTATCCTTGTTCTCAAGATACTTTTGAAAAATTGTATTTTACTCAACACCCACTGCTTTTTGTCAGCAATAAACTTTTCAATAATTGATTGCTGAATACCGTATGGGCTCGTCACTACCACAGTTCCATCGCAATACACCGCAAGTCTCATCCTTTTCGCTCGTCTGCTTCTTTTGAGTTTATAAGAGATTTTCTTTTCCATAGCTTCTAGAATTTTTTGACAATGATGTCCACCAACCTATTCAAGAATTTCGGAAAATCTTTCACAGCAAAACGACCTTTATAATCCCGCAAAATAAGCTCTTGCAAAGTTTGTTTGATATCCTTTATGAATACATCTCGTTTAGAAGACTCCTGCCACCCGGCATCGAGATCATCCTCAATACGAACTCGCAATTCCTTCACAAACTCCTTGATAATTCCTTCTTTTCCGCCACCAACAAATTCCTGTGAAATAATATAGAGCGCGTATTCTTTCAAATCAAAACCTAAATCTTTGGCTTCATCTCCCTTTGTCCTGATATCTTTCATCAGTTCTTCATACCTTCGAATACGTTCGGCAAGATCAATTTGATTCTGCTCAAATTCCCGACGAATAGCACTCAGTCGCTCACTAAACTTTTGATACGCCGGATTCTCATCAAGATTGATTGAAATCTCTTGTTTGAGCATCTTCTCTAGATTCAGTGCTTTCTCTTCCTCATCCATCCCCTTCAAACGCTCAAGCGTATACAAGTCATTCACACGAAGTTCGCGAAAGTTTTTGGTAATGCCTTCGTAATCAATAATATTGCTTTTTTGAATCAGCTCGCGGACTTTCTCTCCATACTCTTCTAAAAGGTAACGGTCATCTTCACTCCGAAACTCCTTCAGATATGCCAAATAGAAACTCGTCACCCACTCAAAAGGCCGTATAGATTGTTTCAAGAAAGGGTCGGGAGAAAGAAACTCAAACAAACTTCTCAACTTCGTATACTTCTCAACAAAGTATTTTTGCTTATCTTGATTATCAATAAAAATCTTCAAGCATCGACGAAGATTATCCATTGATGGGTCTTCAATATTTACCCCAGTAAATATTTTCATCACGTCATTCAAAACATCCGTAAATCTTTCTTTCACTCGTTCAATATCAATCATCGCCGAATCAACAACATCCTCATCAAAATCAAGCGCATCGTAGAGGTTCCGTGTGATTCCATAGTAGTCAATAATCTTTCCTGCTTCCTTGTTTTTATAGACGCGGTTCGTACGCGCAATCGCCTGCAAAAGATTATGATCACGGAGTGCTTTATCGAGATACATCACTTGTTCAATCGGCGCATCAAAACCAGTAAGTAACATGTCGCACACCAAAAGGAATTTCAAAGACGATTTTGGATCTTTGAATTTCTCGATAATCTGCTCACGCTCGCGTTTGCTTGTATTGTACACTTTCAAATCATCGGCATCACTATTGGGGTCTCCAGGCGAATATACCACCGCTGACCATTCGGCAGGTATAAGTTTATCAAGCAGATTCTTATAATTCGCTACCGCTTCACGATCATATGCAACAATTTGTGCCTTAAATCCGTTTGGCTCTACATAAAGTTTGTAATGCTCTACAATATCCCTGGCGACAGCTTCCATGCGTTTTGGGAGCTTCACAAGCGCCGCTTTCTTGCCATATCTCTTTATCAGTTCAGTTTTTTGCTTCTCCGGTAAATCTCCAGCAATTTCCTCAAACTGCTGATCCAGCTTTTCCTCATCAATAGAAAACTTGGAAAGTCGGGCTTCGTACGTCACTGGAATTGTCGCTCCGTCATCAATAGACTGCTGAATAGAGTAATAATCAAGATAACGCCGTCCTTCGCCCTCATAATTTCGAAACGTGTTCGTATGCGTCTTATCTACTGGCGTTCCGGTGAAACCAAAGAAGAATGCCTTTTTGAATGCATTGCGCATATTGATACCCGACACACCTTCGTTGCCTCGGTGCGCTTCGTCCGAGAGAATAATCACATTCTCATCAAGACTCTCTACTTTTTCGCCAAGTTCGGAAAACTTCTGAATAGTCGTGATAAAGATACCTTTTTCTGGTGATTGGATTTTTTCCTCCAAATCCTTGCGAGAAGTAACACGGATGATGTTTTTGCCTCCAGCATTGGTAAATGTCTCAAATATCTGGTCGTCCAAATCCACTCGATCAACCAAAATAAATATTTTTGGATTAGCCAGCTGTTTATTGAAGCGCAATTTCCATGCCGTAAAATACATCGTGAGTGTTTTGCCTGACCCTTGGGTGTGCCAAATAAGCCCCTGCCGCTTCTCTTTCGACAGTACTCGCTCCACGATCTTATTCGTTGCCCGCATTTGCTGATAACGCGCCATTTTTTTTACCAATTTTTCTTTTTCTTTCTCAAACAAGATAAAGTTCTGCACAATATCCAAGAAGTTTCCTTTTGACAATAGAGAATAAAGCGTCATCTCAAGCTCGCCACCAAGTTCTTTCTCGATTTCTTCGTCCCGCCACTGAAGAAAATATTGTTTGGGCGCACCTGTCGTACCGTAGACCGTTTTTAGCCCATCGCTTGAGATATTGAAGCAGTTCGGAATGAAGAGTTTGCGAGCGACCTTTTCATAACGCTTAAGCTGATCAATACCATTTTCGAAACTTACGCTTTCTGAAGCAGTCGGACTTTTAGCTTCAATATCCACGAGCGGCAGTCCGTTCACAAAAATCAAAATATCAGGACGGATATTCTCTGTATCTCCTTCAAAATAGAATTGGTTGGTAACGACAAATTGGTTATTCTCTGGGTTATCAAAATCAAGCAGTTTATAGTCGTGCTTTTTCCCCGTCACAGAGTTCTTAAGATTAATGCCGTCTCGCAGTGCTTTCAAAAATGCCTCGTTATTATCAATCTTCCTGACTTCGCGAATCACATTCTTGATCTCGCTCTCGTTTGCAATGGGGTTGAGGGCAGAAATCGCGCGCTCCAAAAGAGGAGTTATGATGTATTCACTCTCAAGATCGCGGAGTCTTGCGAATTCTTCCGGCTTTATGTATTCATAATTAAGCTTGTCTTTAGCAAACTTGATGATGTAATTTTCTACCGTGTGTTGTTCGTTAAATTTCATAAATCAATTCTGTATCTCTTTCATGAAATTAATTATTATTTCTGCTCTATCAGCAAGATCGTCGTATGTAAGTATGTCTATATTTGCAAATTGTCTATTTGTCAAATGCAAGTATTTTTGTGAATCCTTTCCATCCTTAGGGAACAGATCTCGCTTTGAGATTACAATCACACCCTTTGGGTATAAAAATTCTTGAATTGAGGGTTGATGTTCCTTAATTAACCCAAAATGTTCTTCAAATTCGTCCATGTAAGAAATAACTTGATGCAGAGCCCTACTAAACTTATCAGAAAATTTATAATCAACTCTCTTATCGAAGGCATTCTTCCTTTCCCCACTTGAATATTCGTCAAACATTAAATCATTAGGACCTTTTAATTCTGCGATATCATAGACTTGATTAAATCCTTCTAAGAGAAAATCGTATTCACTGCCTAAGGTTGTTGAGAACTTTGGCTTACTTTTCTGATGTGTCTGATAATAATTTAAACCGAAAAACCAAACACGGGTTTTTAAAAAATCCTGCATATCAGTTTCTAGTGTTTTTTTGTCCGCTATAAGTTTTTTAAAGTCCATCAAATCCTTCTCGTAGACAGTAATCGATTTAGGACTAGTCCTTGATGAAATCAGATTCTGATATAACTTATTCTCTACTAAAACATTCCCACCATCAATAATCTTTCCCACTAAATCAGAGATATTGGTTATTTCTCCCTCTGTCAACTTTGAAAAATCAACATCTTTATTTTTTAAGGCAAGATTTATAGCTGTGGAAAGATCACCAATACTTATAGGTTCATCAGAGCCAATAAGCCTCCAGTATTTATGACTATTGTCTTTGCCAACTAACTTATTTTGCTCAGCTAAGAAACTATTCAAATTTTCGACCTCCTTATCTTTTAAGTCTTTAATCTCTACTCGTTGCCAAGCTTCTGAAACTTTATTTCTCTGAAATCTGACAAAGTGAATATCGTAGTGATGGATTTTCCCCTTACTATCACCAATATGAAAAGCTTTCACAATTGTCTTTTTGAAATTTGTATTATGCAAAAAACAGAGTTTTGAGGATAGAAAGTTTGATCCAACTTTTTTTGCATCAAACCCAGAATCATCCGAAATATCACGCCCTTCATTCAAGCAACTCAAAAGATAAGCGTCATAATCTCCAAACATATCCTTAAAAGTATTTTTTATTTCTTCGTAAATCATATTTTTACTCTTACTTCCCCACTCAATAAATCCTGCATTAGACCTTTCTTGAGAAGGGTAAGTTTTGCTTTTAACTTTTTATTGATCAAAATTTTTTCATCGACGGCAGACAAGACCTCCACGATTTGCTTTTGTTTATCTATAGGAGGCACAGGAATTATTTTTTTTAAAAAAATGTCGTTGTACAATCTTTTAATTGTACTTCCTTCTGTTTGCCACTTTATCGTGTCGTATAAATGAAAAAGAAAACTATTTAGAATCTTACTTTCATCGTGCTCTAACCAAATAATATTGGAATCTTGAAAGTATGCTGGCCTACCATCATATATAACCTTTCTGCCGATAGTACCCGACGCTGACAGAAGAATGTCACCAATTTTTGGAAAAGAAAATTTATTGCGATAATTATCAAATATTTCTTGAGATATAAAAGAATCTGGTTCTTTTCCGAAAGTGCCAATTTTGTAAAAGGGTATATCGCCATTATCTGATGTTTCTTTTTTGAAAATCCTTTTACACATAGATACTTTACCAATATCGCCAAAAGCCAAATATTTCACGTTTTCCTTATTCCCAAAACTTAGGATACTCTGCATCAGCCCGCGCTTGAGTTTTTCTGTCGTCTCAATCACTTCCTGTGTTCTCGCAACATCCTCATCCACCGTCCCTAAAATCTCAGCGATTAATCAAAACTTTTTCTTTTGACAAGCTACCAACGCTCAAAAAGTTAATTGTTGTCTTTCCAGATTTACTTTTGAGATTTTCACCAAATTTTTGTGCGGAGTAAAAAAGATAATAAGGAAAAAGGTTTTTCTTGTCTTTACTAACTAAACCATTAAATTGTTGATTGGTCGTAAGTGGTATTTTTGTGAGTGCGACTTCTCCAAGCGAGGCAGTGCAGCACAGAAGGACTGAGTCCTCCGGCAATAATTTTACAGAAGTACCTTTCAATGCTTTGTCCGTGATGCTCTGATTTGTCTTACTGATAATTCTTCCATTGCTACGAATGTCATCTACAGTAAACCAAGGAATGTTGCCGTTCTCCCAGTATTCTGAGACAGATCTTTTTGGAGTTGAGCCATTTACGATATCGCAAACATCACCAAGCTTTTTTTCTTGCCATCCTTTCGGAATATTTTTTTGTGTTGCTACTTCTTTCATATTTTAATTATCAAGATAGCTATGCCGATCGTGACAAGTATTACCAGAATATAAGAAG
>LCLH01000043.1:5210-8813 GCA_001001925.1 Candidatus Magasanikbacteria bacterium GW2011_GWC2_45_8 | reverse complement strand
AGCGGGCATCATTTACTGCATAAACCCGTCAGACCAGCCAAGCTCAGGTCGTTGATTGAGCACTTGCTGGAAGATGACGCACACCAAAAAAATTGAAACCGTTGTCCAAATAACTAATTCAGCTTACTTGAAGTGAAAATTAACATATTGTCACCTCGGCAGGAGTAAGAAAATGAAAAAAATCTTTTTGTTTTTTTTGTTGTTAATGAGCTCGTTCTCGTGCGCTGCATTTTATGAGTGCTGGGAACGAGGGCGGTTGGTGATCCAGTCCGCTCCGTGCGACACGGGTTTTCTGCCGCCGTGGTTTTCTGGGTCGGTGCAAAATAGCAGCGTTCGCATTCCGCTGGCAAATAATTCGTACAAGATAAACGGAACTGTTCAAGGGGTGCCGGTTGTGCATTTGATTGATACTGGCGCGACACATACAGCTATAAATAAGCGAGTTGCTACGGTGGCGGGGATTGTATGTCAATCTGCTGGTATTTCAGGAACTGCAAATGGAACTGTGAAAACTTGTATATCGACGGCTTCCGAAATAACTTTTGGCGGTATGGTGGTAAAAAATGTTTCAGTTTCTGTAATGCCCAATATGTCGGATGACGTTTTGCTCGGAATGAATGTACTCGAACAATTCAAGATAAATCAGGGTTCCGGTTTTATGCAAATATCGAGGTGATTTTTGGCGCGCAATATGTCCGCTTAACTAATCTTGTGTACGTGAAATAGATATAACAAATTGATTATTATATTGATAATATTGTATGTAAACACAATTAGTCAATACGAGCTTTAACTAATTGTGTTTACAAGACGGCGCCTTTGACTAAAGCCGTTTACAGCGATCCCTACCAACAATATTAATGGGCAACCTAGTCTACTTTTTAGCAAACTGGTAGACTTCGCCAGTCTCTCTAACCAACTGGCGAAATCCTCCAGCCCATGACATTGATACGCTTCCCTTCTGATATAAAACCGATGTTTTCCGGACATGAGACATTTCCATTACGTCAGCTTTGGTTGCGCAAAGCATTTTGTGAAATCGAGCGCTATGGAAAGCAGGCTGCCCCTAAAGGTGTGTTTTCTAATGAAGATGCTATTGAACGATTCGGTGTCGGTAAAAATATGGTGTCGTCGATCCGTCATTGGGCGCTTGCATGCGATGTTATCCGCGAAAGTAAAGATATTGATGGCTTTGAGCCCGGCAATATAGGCAGTTTGCTTTTTGGTGAACAGGCATGTGATCCCTATCTAGAGCGCGACGCTACCATTTGGTTAGTGCATTGGCTGTTAGCGGGACGAGCAAAACGTTCTGCGACTTGGTATGTAGTATTTAACTACGTTCAGAGCCAATCTTTTCAGTCGAAAGATATTGTGTCTCTAATTTCCGAGTACGCGACAGCAAATAAATCAGTACGTTCAGACACCACTCTTACAAGAGATGTCGAGGTTTGTTTGCGTTGCTATACATCTGTTGCTTTAAAAAGTGCTACCGAAGATAGCGCTGAACCACTTTTGTCTGATTTGGGCTTGCTATCATCTGGCGGAAACAATACATATCACTTCCACCGAGGACCACAGTACTCATTGCCTGATGGGGTATTTGCATTTGCGCTACTCGATTTTTGGAAACGATGGGAGCAAGTTACAGGTACTTCACAGTCAACGCTCTCGTTCAATATGATTGCCCACGAATATGGTTCGCCGGGACGTGTTTTTAAATTGGATGAAGATTCAGTGAGTGATAGGTTGTCAAAAATTGCAGATATAACCCGCAACTTTTTGGAATGGACAGATTCATCTGGTGTGCGCCAAGTCAGTCGAGTTGGCAAAGGAACAATGGACGAAGCGATCAATCGTACATTGAGGGGTGCCTATGTCAAATAAACTGTCGCAATACGTTGCTGTTAACCGTCAATTTTTACGCTCGGTTCGCCTTGATGCAGATTATGGACGAGTCGACGCTATGCAAGGCTATATTCTTCAGCCATCAGCGCGGAACTTGTTAGAAACAACAGCAAATCACCTCCTTAACACTCAGCAGCGTGCTTTCACTTGGACTGGCCCGTATGGCGGCGGGAAGTCCTCGCTTGCGCTTGCGCTTGCATCGTTCGCAGGCGGGGATCCTACAATTCGCAAAGCAGCACGCGCCGCTCTTGGAGTCTCAAATAGTGACGGAATACAGAAATTTTTTGGTGGGAAGAAACCTTGGGTAATCATTCCTGTTGTCGGAAAGCGCGTATCGGTTGTTGATGAAATTGGTGCGGCTATCGATAGCAATCTAAGAGGGGGCAGAGGAAGAAAGCCACAACTGGATGGTCGACGGGATGTCGTGACAGAGCTTGTGCGCGCAGCAGAGACGCGGGACGATATTGGTGGAGTACTGCTGATAATTGATGAGTTAGGGAAGTTTCTGGAGCATGCATCGCATACTGGTGAAGACATAGGCTTCTATCAAGATATTGCGGAATCAGCGAGCCGGTGTAGAGGTAATCTTGTCATCATAGGTGTTTTGCATCAATCGTTTGAACAATATGCCTCGCGGCTTGGACAAGCTGCTCAGCAAGAATGGGCGAAGGTACAAGGGCGATATGTAGACATTCCCTTGGTCGCCGGGTCTGACGAAGTAGTTTCACTGATTGGACGTGCGCTACATGTAAATTATTCGCATCCATCTTCGGCGAAAATCTCCGAGCGCGTAGCGAAGGTCATTCGAAAACGCAGGCCAAGTGCAGCTCCAAATATTAAGGAGCTACTAGATGCTTGTTGGCCACTACATCCGGTTACAGCAGCAATGCTTGGTCCGGCCTCCAAAAAACGCTTTGGACAAAATGAGCGAAGTGTTTTTAGTTTCTTGGCTTCTGCGGAGCCTCTAGGTTTTACTGAGGTGCTTGAGGGGTTGGACGTTGGCCAAAATAGCTACTACTGGCCGAGTCAATTTTGGGATTATTTACGAACCAACTTTGAGCCTGCAATTCTTGCTTCTTCTGACGGACATCGTTGGGCTGCTTGCGCAGAAGCCGTTGAGCGTGCAGAAGCACGTTTTTCTCCTCTTCATGTTGCACTTGTAAAAACAGTTGGCCTGATTGAAATACTACGCAATGGATCAGGCCTGGCCGCTGAAGATGATTTATTGAAATGCTGCATTGAACAGTCAACTTCAGAATCAGTTAAAACTGCGCTTGCTGAACTTTCTTCAGCATCTATCTTGATTTTCAGGAAGCACCTAGATGCTTGGGGTGTTTATGCAGGAAGTGATTTTGATATAGAGGCGGCAGTTCGGGATGCTACCGTACGTTTAGGTACGCACGATCTTTCAACGCTTGGCGATCTCGTTGATCTCGGTCCGGTAACAGCACGCCGTCACTATTGGAATACGGGCGCGATGCGTTGGTTTTCTCGGGCCATTATTCATGAAGACCAAGCACGCTCATATGTGGCAAACTATAAACCAACAGGTAGCCAATGCGGTGAGTTCATATTGGTGTTGGCGGATCAACAAATTGACATAGCTGCGCGCAACCGCACCGCAAAGAAGCTTTCTACCCTTGCTCTTGGGAATGGGCTGCTGATCGGGATACCTTCTAACGCGGATAGAATTGAAGA
>LCLH01000043.1:0-5188 GCA_001001925.1 Candidatus Magasanikbacteria bacterium GW2011_GWC2_45_8 | reverse complement strand
TAGCGGCATTGGAGTACGTCCGGCAAAACAGCCAAAAATTGCATGCTGATAGCATCGCCATGAGAGAGATAACCGCGCGACTACAGGCGATTCGCGCCTCCCTGTCTGACGAATTGAACGATGCTTTCCACAACGCGTCATGGTACTACGAAGGCCATTCAAAAAAGAATATGGGGAGCGAAGGGCTCTCGCGTCTCGCGTCAGATGTTGCCGAATCAATTTATAGCAAATCACCTTATGTGAATAGCGAACTCGTTAATCGCAATTCACTTTCTACCAATGCAGCTAAAGCACAGCGTGAATTGCTTCCCGCCATGCTTACCAACGCTGATCGCCAGAATTTGGGGTACACGACGTTTTCAGCGGATGCCGGACTTCATCATACGGTAGTACGAGCCCTAGGACTGCATCACGAGGTAAAAGGAGTTTGGAGATTCACCAGCCCAAGCGGCACACCCAGCAGTGAATCGATGGTTGGGGTTTGGGATGCGGCAATAGCGCTTGTTATTGGTTCTGACAGGATCGTTGAATTGTCTGAGCTTTACGATGTGTGGTCAAAACCGCCTTTTGGTGTCAAAGCTGGCCTTCTGCCAATATTCGCGCTCGCATTTTTCATTGCTCATCGTAATCAGCTTGCGTTATATGTTGAAGGTATTTTCACTCCAGATGTTACTGAAGCTCACATTGATGAGTGGTTGCAAGATCCAACGCGCATTGGCTGGAGGTACGTCCGTATCGAGGCTACAGAGCGAAAGATGCTGGAAGCTCTATCAGCTGCACTTAGTCAACGACTAGGTACAGCAGTGGCTGCCGACGCGCTTGATTCGGCGAGGGCACTTGTATCGCTAGTATATCAATTGCCTCAGTGGACAAGACGTACAGATAGTCTGTCCAATGAAGCCAAAAACGTTCGTCGTCTGTTGTTGCATGCTTCAGATCCTCATAAGGTGCTATTTGCTGATTTGCCCCTAGTTCTTAATACTCGAAAGCCTGCAGAGTTGGCAAAGATAATTGCTACCATTATTGGTGAATTAACTGAGGCTTTTGAGTCTCGTTTGCGGAAGGTTGAGAAGCGACTTTTCGACGCTCTTGATCATCAGGGCGAGTTGAGCCGATTGAATGTCCGAGGTAAGACGGTAGCAGGCGTAGGAGCCGATTTTAAGCTTGACGCATTTGCAACTCGGTTTACCGACTACACTGGTTCACTTGAGGATATTGAAGGTTTGCTAATGCTAGCGATAGGAAAGCCTAGCAAGGATTGGACTGATCACGAGATTGATGCTGGCGAAGTTCAATTGTTGTCTTGGGCAATGGAGTTCAGGAGACTGGAATCGTTGGCTCAGGTTCGTGGTCGGCCGGCAACACGGCGCGCCATTGGAGTGGTATTCGGCTCCAAGAGAACTGTAACAGGGACGTTCGATGTCTCTGAGAGCGATAGTCTTGCTATCCAAACGCTTGCTAACGAATTGCTGGCCAAGTTGGCAACCGGAAGTTTGAAGCGTGAAATATTCCTTGCTGCAATCGCCGAGGTAGGCGCCAATATATTCGAGAATCTGAACGCTGAACAAGGAGTCTCTGGCCATGAATGAGCATCACGTCCTGGGTTTGTCCGGAGGGAAAGATAGTGCAGCGTTGGCAATATTTATGCGTCAAAAATACCCGCATTTGAATATGCGATATTTTTTCACTGATACCGGAAAGGAATTGCCTGAAGTCTATGACTTTCTGGCGAAGCTTGAGGGGTTTCTAGGTAAGAAGATCGAGCGCCTCAATTCTCAGCGTGATTTTGATTTTTGGCTCAGAGAATATGGGAATTTCTTACCAAGCCCTAAAACACGTTGGTGTACGCGCCAGCTGAAGCTTTTGCCTTTTAAAAATTGGATTCGCCCTTGGCTAGACCGTGGCGACAGGGTTTATAGCTATGTTGCCATTAGAGCTGATGAAGACCATCGAGAAGGACTAATATCTCAACATCAAAACCTAGAAGTTAAATTACCATTTCGTGAACACGGGGTTGATAAGCCTGGAGTGTATGATTTGCTAGATGCTTCTGGTGTTGGCATGCCGAAATATTATGAATGGCGTTCTCGTAGTGGCTGTACATTTTGTTTCTTTCAACAGAAGATAGAGTGGGCTCGGCTTCTTCAAAAACATCCAGGCGAGTTTGAAAAAGCGAAGGCATATGAAAAGACGGCCCTTGAGAGCGGCTCCCCTTTTACATGGACACAAGGAGAGTCACTAGCAGAACTGGAGCAACCAGAACGTATTGCTGAGATTCATGCTGATTTTGAAGTCAGGAAGCAGCGTGAACTCGCGCGAATTAGGGTAAACCCACTGCGCCCCCAAACACTTCAGCCCATTGATATTGACGACCTTTACTTGGTAGAGGAGGGCGGAGGAGCCTGTTTGGTTTGTCATAAATGAAGTCTTGGTGTGTCGAATTTGTCGGTTTTGCTGCTTGTTAGTGAATTTCGTATGAAGGACAATGTTAGTCGGACGGAGGATATTCATGCATCGACAAAATTGGTGTTGCAACGTAGAGAACGTATGTGGAGTTGTAGAAGAGGCCCTTGTGCCGCTGTGCTTTTCCCCTTCGCTTGGAGTAATCAGCCGGGAATTCGAGAGTGTTTAAGATATCCGCGCGAACCGTCCTGGAGCTTGGAGCTGAACTTATAAGTTCAGACACTATTGCGTTCTATGAGTTGATAAAGAATGCATTTGATGCCAGGTCTAAGAATGGCGTTGAGGTCAGATTCAAAATCGTTCTACGTCGAAATAGCTATTTGCGCATTAGCCATAAAGCGACATCAATTTCTGCCTCGGAAAATTACAAAAATGGGTCTCGTAAAGAGCGAGCGGACGCAGTAGCGCAACTCGTGGAGTTGACCATTTCTCAACTCGATTCAGCGGCAGGATCTGAATTAGTGCGCGCGTTCCAAGATGGCCTTGGAACACCGAAAGAGATCGAGGTTTTCTTGAAGAATCTTGATGCGAGTTATAGGCTTCTTAATACAATTGAAATTGCCGATACGGGTTCTGGCATGTCACTTGAGGAGCTGAAAAAGAATTACTTGGTCATCGGCACGCCATCTAGAAAGCGAGAAGTCGATCAGGCGATTAGGGCAAAGAGTGTTAAGGCGCCGTACCTTGGGGAAAAGGGTATTGGCCGTTTGTCTGCTATGCGGCTTGGCGAACACTTGAAGTTGGAGACTGCAAGGCAGAACGATTCTTTGATGAATCGGCTGGAAATTGACTGGCGCGAATTCTCGAATCTAGATGCGATGATAGAGGATGTGCCAGTTGAGGCTTCTGTTGAGGGGCAGAAACCAACTCCTACTTGGTCTGGCACGGTTCTCACCATTAGTGACCTCTCTGAGGATTGGACAGAGAGCCGCTTGAAGATGTACGCAGACTTTGATTTCGCTCGCATTACTGATCCCTTTGTTGATCAGAAAAACAAACCGCGTATCGCGCTAATTTGGAATGGCAGTCGCGTTAACATTCCGTGGATGGACAAGCATCTGCTGGAACATGCTCATGCCGGATTCAAGGGCTCATATCGTATAGTCGACGGTGAGCCTGTTTTGCGCATCACGCTAGAAGCCTTTGACCTTGGCTTTCCTCACCCACATGAGGTTGATGTAACGACCCTAACTTTGCCCGATATTGAGGGCGCAGTTATTGGAGTTTCTGAAGCTTTCCCGGTTACGGCATTGAACACGGTTGGCGAATTTGATTTCCAGGCTTACTGGTACAACCGGCAGCGCTTAGGACGGATAGACTCTATTGGGGATCAGCGAGCCGTCCGTGAACTTCAGAAAAAATGGTCAGGCATTCTATTGTTTCGTGATGGATTCCGAGTCTTTCCTTACGGCGATGACGATGACGACTGGCTGGGACTTGATCGCCGCGCAATGGGACGTTCTGGTTATACTCTCAACAAAATGCAGTTTGTCGGCCGCATCAATATTACTCGCACCAACAATCCTCAACTCCTGGATCAGACGAATCGCGAAGGCCTTCGCTCAACACCTGAGCAGCAGGTGTTCATCACCTTGCTTCAGCATGTCATTCAGGTACTGTTTTGGGACTTCATCAAAGATGTTGATAGGCGACACAAGCAACAGCCTCTTGACTTGGGTGACGTGAAGTCGGAAGTCGTCAAACTTGAGTCACGCGCCAAAGTTGCTCTTAATCGGGTTCGCAAGATATTGCCAAAGGGGCATGAGGATGCCGTGGATGAGTTGCAACAGGCTTTTGTCGAGTTCCAAGACTTGGCTGCAAGAGCACAGCAACGTATTGAGGAGGTGGAGGCTGACGGGCGGCAGATGGTTCAGATGGCAGGTGTCGGCCTTATGGTTGAAGTTGTAGCTCACGAATTAGCACGTGCGTCCGAAAGTGCACTTGAAGCAATCGAAGCCCTTCGTGGAAAAGAAATGCCGCCGGAAGTGCGCAGCAAGCTAGATACGCTACGCACTGAAATGAAAAGCGTGTCTAAGCGGCTTAGCGTCCTTGATCAACTTAGTGTATCTGGACGGCAGCGCTCCGAGGTATTTGATCTTGGAGAACTGATACAGGAGATCGAAATTGGCCATGCAGCGCAGTTCAGGCGACATGGCGTGAAATTTAACTTCAAGCCACCTAGCTCTCCTGTTCGGATACGTGTAGTGAAGGGAATGCTGATTCAAATATTTGAGAATCTGATTTCTAATTCCATGTATTGGATGGAAATGCGCGCTTCGCGCGAAAGCAGATACGTTCCGACAATATCTATAAAAATAGAGGCTGACCCGGTAGTAATCCATTTTAGCGATAACGGTCGTGGTATTGCTATTGAGAATCAGGAAAAAGTGTTCCGACCTTTCTGGTCGCTAAAAGAAAAAAGCAAGAGAAGAGGGTTGGGACTTTATATTGCTCGAGAGAATGCCACTTACATGGGTGGACGCCTAGCACTCTCGCCAAAAGTGGACTCGGATACAAAGCGTCTTCATGAGTTCGTAATTGAGCTGCCCGAAGGAGCGTCAGTCAAATGAATCTCAATGAATTGCTTTTTGAACGCAAACTGACAACCGCGCTTATTGTTGACGATGGTTATGACGAGATACCAAAGGCGCAGGATTTGGTTAAACAAGGCGCGGCGTGGGAAAATTTCTTCGCTGATGTTGATGAGGGCGTCGGCGCCGATTTC
>LCLH01000042.1 GCA_001001925.1 Candidatus Magasanikbacteria bacterium GW2011_GWC2_45_8 | reverse complement strand
TAATCCGGATAAAAGCAAGTTGAGCAAGCGTCAAGGAGACGTGGCGGCGGAAGACTATTTGCGCAAAGGATATCTGCCCGAAGCGCTCCTAAATTTTCTTGCGCTTTTGGGGTGGAATTCAGGTACTGAAAAAGAACTTTTTACCCTTGAAGAATTGGTTAAGGAGTTTGATTTGAAAAAAGTGCAAAAAAGCGGCGCAATTTTTAGCACTCAAAAGTTGGACTGGTTCAATACACAATATATTAAAGAGAAATCAGCAGGGGAGTTGGCTGAACTCGTGAAGCCTTATTTAGTCTCCGCCGAGCTTATTCCTGCTGATTTTAATGATGAGGCATATTTGAAAGAGGTTGTTTCACTTTGCAAAGACCGCATGAAAACACTCGCGGAGATCGTGGATCTTGCAGATTTATTTTTTAAAGATATTTTTTACGATCCGCTTTTGTTGGTATGGAAAAAGTCAACTCCGGAAGCTACCCGGGTGTATTTGCAAACTCTGAAAGAATTTATTGATTCATGGACAGGGGAGTGGCAAGATGATTCTTTTGAAAAAGTGCTCCTGGAGTTTATTAAAGAAAAACAATGGGGTAATGGAGACGTTTTGTGGCCATTACGTGTTGCGCTTTCGGGTAAAAAAGCTTCGCCTGGCCCCTTTGAGATTGCGCGCGTAGTAGGAAAAGAACGTGTGAGCGCGCGCGTTCAAAAAGCTTTTGAATTATTGGGTTAAAATGCGTATGATGAGGAGGATTCACATAATTTTGAGCATCTTGGTTTTATCAGGTTTTTTTGTTGCGGGTGCGCGGGCAGACGATACTTCTTTGAGTGTTCAAAGCGCCGCACCGGATGATCTTGAACAACAGATTAAAGAAAAACAAGATACTATCAAGCGGTTGGAATCTCAAATTAATAATTATCAAAAGAGCATTGCTGAAAAACAGAAAGAATCAACGTCTCTTAAAAACCAATTAGGACTTCTGGACGCACAGATTTCAAAAGCGGAACTTGATTTACAGCTGGTAACCGCGCAGATTGCACAACTGGAACTTGAGATAAAAGTTTTATCAGGTGAAATCAGCTCAAAAAATGACCGTATTAGCCGCCAGCAAGATTTATTGGCTGGGTTGGTTCGCGCATTGCATCAAGAAGATAAAATAGATTATTTATACATATTGCTTTCTGAACCGTCATTTTCCCAATTTTTTAACCAAGTATTTTATTTGGGCGAACTGAATAATCAATTGGATCAATCGGTCAGGTCTATTGAGAAAGCGCGCGATGACGTGCAAGAACAACATGATATTACGGCGCGCAAGCAGGAGCTTTTGAAGAATCTGGAAGTTTCGTTGGAGCAAAAACGCGCGACGCTTGATGACCAAAAAAAAGCGCGTGAGGTTTTATTGCGCGATACCAAATCTTCGGAGGCAAAGTTTAGAACATTGCTCGCGCAATTGCGCGGAGAGTTCGCCCGCACCGACCAAGAGATACTTGATTTGAATAGAAAATTACGCGAAAGGCTTTTATCGCACGGCGATGTTAATGAACAAGGCGTTTTAGTTTTGAGCTGGCCGATTCCTGCAATCAAGGGCATTTCCGCCTACTTCCACGATTCTTCATATCCGTTTAGATATTTATTTGAACATCCTGGTATTGATTTGCCAACCAAAGTTGGAACTCCTGTTGCGGCGGCCGCGCCGGGGGTTGTTGCATGGGTCCGTACCACGCGATTTTATGGAAATAATATAATGATCGCACACAGGGTTAACGTAAACACCATCTACGCGCATTTATCAAATTTTAATGTGAAAGAAGGGGACTATGTTAAGCGCGGCGATATAATTGGGTATTCAGGAGGCGCGTCTGGCATGCAAGGCGCGGGATTATCAACCGGCGCGCATTTGCATTTTGAAGTTCGTGAAAATGGCTTGCCTGTGGATCCAATGAGATTTCTAACTAAATAAAATTTTATTTGTTACGTGCAAGCATGTGGAACGTCAGAAGCACTTTCTTTTTAAATTTCTACCAGTGTCGTATAAGATATATTGTACGACACTAGATAAGCCTAAACAAAAGGGGTTTCTAACTCCTTAAATGCCCCTCTCCTACTTGATGTAGACGCGGTTTTCATATCGCACATCAATGTATTGTAATCCCGCGCGGTTGTTGTCTTTGAATTTTATATTCAAAATATTTTTTAAAACCGTTATTTGTTTTTCCCAATCATTTTGGCGATCAACATAGATGTTCCACCCCTCCGCAGTAACCACATGTATAAGCCTCCCCTCTTCATCTTGAAGTATTGCTCCTTGTAATGCGATTCCTGTGCGATCAGGAATCGTTTTGAATAATGAAATAATAAATTGCATCGTTGCTGGAAAAATAATTTGGTCATTGAGTGTGAATTGTTTTTCTTGAGAGAGCCATATTTGTGGCAATCTTTTAAGGAGATTCGTATTGGTTACTTCCAAAACGTCGGCAGGGCCTATAAATGAGCCATCCTTATCCGCGTAATAAAAATTTGTGCCACTTTTGACAACCGCCGCCGGTGCGCGCTCGGAAACTTCTACGGTGAGTGTGGAGAAAGGAGATTTTGAAACGGTAATTTTTTCAAAGGCGTAATGTTTTTTGAGTTCTTCAGCAACAAGGTGGGTATTCAGCACAAAAAAGTTTTTTTGTTTGAAAATCAACATCCCTTTGCTATCAAGAACAGTCCGCAGTATATCTTGAATATCTTCCGTTGAGATTTTTTGATTCCCTTTTACATGTATGGTGTGCAAATTAAAAAATGGATGATAAAGAAATACTGCCGCAATTCCGGCGATTGCCAATGTAAATAAGAAAATTTTTGTTTTTTTCGCTTTGGTTCTCTTTGGTATGAGAGATTTGTGAAAATAAGGATTAACAAACGTTTTACGAACATAATCTCTATGTAGAAAGGCTTTTGAGTGTCGTGATGACGTATTCAAATTAAAAAGACGACTAAAAAAACTTTTACGCGGGGATCGTATGGAATGAAGCGTCCCTGCTCGCCTATGAGCGGTAAATGATGAAGAATGTCGAATGGCCATAGAGTTTTATGAGCGTCTTAGACGGGGAATGAGCGGATTGATTCTGGTAACTATTTCATAATTAATGGTTTCAATAGACTGCGCGATGCTATCTGCGTTTACTTTTGCGCCTCGGCGGCGATCAATTAATGTAACGGTGTC
This sequence comes from Candidatus Magasanikbacteria bacterium GW2011_GWC2_45_8, assembly GCA_001001925.1. GTDB lineage: Bacteria > Patescibacteriota > Patescibacteriia > Magasanikbacterales > UBA10146 > UBA10146. The sequence goes on along the minus strand of LCLH01000042.1, from coordinate 2,717 downwards.
CCCTGTTTTTACAGTTTTAGCAATTTTACTTAAATCAATCATAGTAAGATTCATGCTCACGCGCCCTGCAATCGGACACGTTGTTCCACGGATCACCACGTGTCCCTTATTAGAAAGCTTACGGTCATAGCCATCAAAGTAACCAACAGGCACAACACCTATGGTTGCTGCTTTATGGGCTTTAAATGAACGGCCATAACCAACAGTGCTTCCTTTTGGGATTGTTTTGACTTGAGTCAGTTTGCTGTGCCAAGATAGTGCGGGCAGAAGTTTTTTGCCGGTTTTTTTTTGTATAAGCGCGGCGGTTTTTTTGTTTGGATTGAGTCCGTAGAGGCCAAGCCCCAAGCGGATCATGTCTCTGTGCGTGTCTGCAAAACGAATGGTGGCAGCGGTGCAAGCACTGTGAGTATAAAAATTTTTAAAGCCCACTTTTTTGAATAGGTTTTTTGTTTCCAATAAAATCTTATTCTGTTTTAAAGTAAAGCTTATGTTATCTTCCGCGTCGGCAAAATGAGTATATAACGCCTCAAGAAAAATAAATTTCTTTGCAGATTGGAGAAATATCAGAAGTTCGGAAATTTGAGATGGTAAGAACCCAATGCGCGTGGTGCCTGTATCAATTTTTACATGCACTTGCGCTTTGAGGCCTCGCTGTTTGAGTACAGTAAATAATTTCTGGCCGGTCGCCATGTCATAAAGCGGCAAGCTTATTAGGTTGAGTTGTACTTGCGTCATTTTGGCAACCTGTTCAACGTCCAAAATACTCAAAACAATAATAGTCTTTCGGATCCCCTGTTTGAAGAGTTCCAATGCTTCATAAACACTCGCAACACCAAACGCATCAACAGACTCGTTGCGCGCGCATACGTCTGCAACAATTTCCATGCCATGGCCGTAAGCGTTGCTTTTGATCACCGCCATCAGTTTTTTTTTGCCGATGAGTTTTTTGAAGACGCATATGTTGTGCGCAAGCGCGCTCGTGGAAATTTCAACCCATGTGAGCATATTAACGGATTTCCGCAAAGCCTGTTAAGTCTTGGAGCACTTTTGGTACGCGCACAGTCCCTTCTTTTGTCTGATAGTTTTCCAAGATCGCGAGCATGGCGCGGTCGGTAACAATCGTGCCGTTCAAAGTATGCACTAAAACATTTTCAGTTTTTTTGGTTTCCGGATTATGAAATTTATATTTGATACCGAGCCGCCGCGCCTGAAAGTCGGTTGTGTTGCTTGTTGAAGTCATTTCGCGATATTGCGCTTGGCCCGGCATCCATGCTTCACAGTCGTATTTTTTTGCGGCAGGATATCCCAAATCTCCACTGCAAATGTTCACCACCTGATAGTGAAGCCCCAGATCGTTTAAAATTTCTTCTTCCAGCGCGAGTATTTCTTCGTGGATGCTCCAAGAATTTTCCGGAGTGGCAAATACCACGGCTTCCACTTTATAAAATTGATGCACGCGCAAGATACCGCGCTGATCTTTGCCGTATGATCCTGCCTCGCGGCGAAAACAGGGCGTAATCCCAACATATTTTTTAGGCAATTTGTTTGCTTCAAACAGCTCGCCGTCGTGCATGGCAACCAAAGGAACTTCCGAGGTGCCAATGAGATAAAGATTGTCTTCTTGAGGGTTGACTGTATAAATTTCATTTTTTTCCGCGGGGAAAAACCCTGTGCCAAACATAGCTCGTTCCTTGACAAGCAGAGGCGGTAAGACGGGCATAAACCCTCTGGCAATGGCTTTTTTAAGGGCAAAATCCATGAGTGCGCGCTCCAGCAAAACCAATTGGCCTTTGAGGTAATAAAACCGCGCGCCGGAGACATCTGCCCCCGCCTCGCTATCAAGATTTTGAGCCACAGCCGGAATCTCAAAATGTTCACGAGGTTCAAAATCAAAAATAGGTTTTTTTCCTACCATACGCGCCACTTTGTTTTCTGAATCATCTTTGCCTACGGGCGTGCTTTCATGATTAAGGTTGGGAATTTGAAACATCCTTCTTTTTTTTGCGTCTTTTCCCCCAACGTGCGTAAGCGCGTAATTTCTTCCGCAGATGGTTTTTGTTTGGACGACTTTTTGAGTTCGGCGCGCGCGGCTTCAACCTCCAACTGCGCGTCGCGGCGTTGTTTGTCCAGCTTGAGCAGAAGGTCAATATCAACCTTCACGTTTCGTGAGGCGTTATTGCGTTTTATTTCCTCGACGTTCTCTCGTATGTATTTGATGTCTAACATAGCGCGTTAAAATAGTTGATTTATAAAGATTAGGCTTAAATGGTTTAAGGCGCACAATGCGCGTTTTTAATTTGAATGACTTGATTCTTTCTCCCAATGCGCCGACAAAATTTGTTTGATCGTATCCAAGGCATATAACGTCCGGCTTTATTTTTTTAATCGTGCGATACTTATCCTGTAATGATCCTAAAACCACATGATCCACCAAACCGGATTTTTCAAGTGCTCTTTTTCGCGCACGTTCGCCGTATACAGGCTCGTGTTTTTTAATTTTTTTAATGGTGTGGTCGCGGGCAAGAATTACGGTTAGCTTGGCACCATAACGACGTGCTTGTTTAAATAACGCTTCGTGGCCAGGGTGGAGCACATCAAAGGTGCCGAATAATAAAACCTTCTTTTTTTTGCGTCTTTTCCCCCAACGTGCGTAAGCGCGTAATTTCTTCCGCAGATGGTTTTTGTTTGGACGACTTTTTGAGTTCGGCGCGCGCGGC
>LCLH01000041.1 GCA_001001925.1 Candidatus Magasanikbacteria bacterium GW2011_GWC2_45_8 | reverse complement strand
TAGGATTGCGCCTGCATTTTATTTTAGGTTCATTTTTAGTATACCATAATATCCGCCTACCCTCCACGCCTTCCACCCACTTTGCTCGTTCTGCGATTCCGCAGAATTGCAGAATAGATAGTGTGGGTTGGATGTGGGATGGTAGTTGCACCCCCCTCATTTATCACCCGATGACGAGGAATTTTTGTGAACAATCAATCTTTCCTGTTTTTATGATCTTTGCGATTTCTTAAAATCCCTTGGCGAATATTCGGTGACGCGCCCTTTATCATCTACGGAAAAAATGTATAGGCACAAATGTCTCGCGGCTTGCCACGGAATCCGGCGCAACGCCTTTTTCGCGCTGACTTCGGGTAAGCCAAGCCCATATTTGTACGCGTGCCTAGCGACAACTTTCATCCTCGTAATCACTTGTCCGAGTGCGAATAAAAAAATTGTGTCCGCGATGGCCCGTGCTGACTTTGCGTAGGATTTTCCTTTGCACTCAATATAAAATCTTCGCGCCTTGTTCTTATTCCGCGAATCTGTAACCACAATATCGCACCCACGCTCGTGCAAACCTTTTGTCTTGACATTATAATTCCAGCCCTTCTTATCAAGATGTTTCAAAATCGCCTTCTCCACAAATTTTTCGGAAATAAGCAAAAGCGACTCAAACAATTCTTCAATGCGTCCCGTGGCGCGGGTTTGATTTTCCATCTGCGCTTCAATCTCCGCCGCCGCCACAACAAATTTTTGCTGCAAGGCAAAATTATCCACAGAAAATACGAAAATTGCCCTTGACATGTACGACACCTTATGCGATGATTAACAGTGCGGCATGATCTGGATGTGACGGCGCGCGACGGAACTTCCGACACAAGAAAATCTTTTTGATTCAGGCCGATTCTTGGTTCAAGGATTATGACGACATTGCATTAATTTCTCACATATGTCAGAATTTAGCATCTTTGGCGGCATAGGCGATATAACTGGTGACATTCGCTACGCATGGAATCAAGTACCATCCGCACTAGGTCCTGTAGTTGATATCATCGGCACCGGCAACGGCTGGGCAAAGGAAACATATGGCCCGGTAGTTATTCGCGGCAACGGCAGACAAACCATGGCGCGTGTTTCCGGTCCAGGCGCCTGGAAAATTGTAGGCGAGGAGACAATCTCATAAAAAATTCCCTCGCAAACACAAAGAGTGCGCACTCTTTGTGTTTTGTTCTATAATTCCAACTCCTTCCAATTCCCAAAACTATCCTTTTTAAACTCCTTCCCGGGTTTATCAAAGTAGACCCATCGCCCGGTATAATTTCGTGGGTCGGTGTTAGAAACCATTCCGCCGAATAATTTCTTTCCCTTTTTATTCTGCTCGGCGATATATGCCTGCAAGCCATCCGACTTAGCGGTAAAATCACCCAAATGCGTCCCGTGAGGATCGAATAAGCCTATCCTTCCATCCTTCATCCTCACTATAAAGTCAACATAAAAGGGCTTCTGATCGCCATCTTCATATGGCACGGCAAAAAATGTTGCATCTCGGTCTCCGTTTTTAAACCACCATTCAACATGATTATTTCGTTTTTCAAAAAATTCTACGAGTTTTTCCTCTGCTCCCGAATCCCAACTCGTAAAAAATGGTTGCATGATTGACTTTCCAGCATTTCGTTCAATGTTTTTATCGCCATATTTTATCGCCTCCGGTATTTCCCACTTTTCAGTTAATTCAAGCTCTTTTCCCGATCAGTAACACGTTCAATATATCGCTTTTCGCTCTCGGCGATCGTATGTGCAATATGCTCGGCATTATTTTCGGACATTATAATTCGCACAAGCGGCTCCCATTCTTTCTCATAATCCATCTCTAGTTCGTGCTTAAAAATTTATAAATTGTGGTTTTGACTCTTCCTACAGTACGATCTTCTGGATAGAAATGTCGCAAACTCCGCCGAACGAAAAAATCAAAGTAGCGCTGTAAGTCTATATTCCCAACCGCATATTGCGTGGTTGCTTCCTTCACCATGCCCGCGCCTGCCAAATTAATATTCTCCGTATGCCAGTCAGAAATTAATGTCTGTGAAGTATGCTCCTCTTTTTTATTTATTTTTTTAGCCAACCCAAGGTCTTCCGCCGTCTTCAAAAAAATATCCGTAAACTCCGGAGATAAGCGTGTCTTTTCTCTATGGCGAACAGTATGATACGAGGTCAAGCTGATGGATTGGTACTGCTTCTTTCGTCTACTGGTATAAATCGTAATGTACTTGCGTGCAATGTCCTCTTGAATATCAATATCATTCAAGTTTGTACACACATAGGCATAGTTCAATGGATCATTTTCATAATAACCTTTATCCGGCTCGGGCATACGCATAATACGACCAACGGTCTGGATAGAAAACACTTGACTATGCCATTCACGAAACAACACTAAAATCTGCGCTCGCGGACAATCCCAGCCCAAGGCAGGCGTTTGTTTGAAAATCAAGACTTCCACGCTATTATCATTTCTCTCCACATCTTCTTTGTTAATATGCTCGCCGGAAAGCCATACGGCCAACTTATTATTTCCCTTTTCAGTAGTAATGCCGTGCTCATCCTTCAAAATTCGCTCTACTCGCTCGCGCAATCTATCCTCACTACTCCCCTTTCTATCAGGCAACTGGATTAACACCAAGGGGTTAATGTCCACACCATCTCGTTTATATGCCTTCATTAATTCGGCGCGTTTTTTCAGTGCCTATCCAAGAACCAATGCCTCGTTACCGCCAGCCAAATCAGTTTTTATTTTTCCATTTTCAAGGGTATTTTTAAAATTCTCATTAAGCACAACGCCCTTTTTAATAACTCCTTCCGCTTTTACATCTTCAATTTGCACATTCACCGATTCATCGCCGCTAAGGAGCGGTGTTGCCGAGACTTCAATCGTCAAATCCGCGCCAATATCATCGCGCAATCGTGTGGCCGCGGATTTTTCTTTCTCGTCCATTTGTCCGGCGCTGTAATGGCTCTCATCAATAATGAGCAATACCTTCCGACCCTCCCCGCGCGTTCGCTCTAAAATATGCGACAAGTTATTTTATTGCTCACTCTCACGAATATACACATTGTCCTTTTTGTTGATACTTTCCCAATTGAAAAACAAAATCTCATTCTCATCAATTTTCCGATCGCCTAAATCGTCAAAAAGCGAACATTGCACCAATCACAAGATAAAATAGACGATCAAATCGTTTACTAAATTCTTCACTTGGGTCTGGAATTTTAACCCGTGGTTCTTCTTTTGCCATAACTAATATATCCCCTTGATCACTAAAATATCGCCGTGAGTTTCTACCTCAAGATCACGTCCGATAAATTGTGAAAAATCAACACCGCCAAACGCGACACCGTGGGAAAATTTAACACCAGGCCCAAACTCAACCCCTCCCACTCTGATCCTTTGTTTTGGCTCAAGTGTATTATCGTCAAGATGTTGAGCAAAAATTGCATTAAAATTCAATCTAGCCATAATTTTTATCTTATTTAAATATCCTTCTATACACTCTCAAAATCGCCTCCGGTATTGGGGATAGTTTTACTTTGCCTTTTACATCCTCAAATTCATCATCAAATGTATCGTCGCCTAGTGAGAAAATATACACACTACATTTGCCGTCTAGTTTTTTCAGTTTTTGCTTAAACTTCGGTATCATTGCCTCGTCAAAAATGATTGCGCAGTGATGATCGTGATTTTTGAAAATCTTTAAATCTGTTTCTTCAACGACCGCTTCAAAAGTCCCTTCTTTAATGCATAGCATTTCTACTGCCTCTTTGGTCAGTTTTGTTTTGTTCGTATCATTTGGCTCCGCCGCAACAAAGCCAGTTTTGAAGTACTTCAAGTTGCCACCTAGGCCTTCCACCTTCTCACCGTTCGAATTTTTATATCCTTCAATAATTTTTTTAATTCTGGGATAGCAAATATCCTCAGCAATCTTATGACCGTTTCCGTTATTATTTTCGTTATTGGTACATAAAATGAACTTTCGGTTGCCACTATCTTTTTTATTAATCTTTAGTAAAGCATGCGCGGTTGTGCCGCTACCTGCCATAAAATCTAAAACAATCGAATTTTTATTCATTGTACTTTCCAGTAAATAGATTAACAGGTCCAATGGTTTAGGATTTAAAAATAATGCATCACCGAGAATTTCCTTTAGCATCTCCGTATTCCTTTGATTATCGAATAACCCCCAAGATGATTTAAGTGGGATATTTGCATTTTTAAATTCATTGTAGAATTCTTTTTTTCTTACTTGTCCGTTCTTATTTTTTGGGAAAATCAAATACTTCTCTTTTATCAGTCTAGTAAGTTCATCTTTACTAAAAGCCCAAGTGTCCGTAAAGGAATTACCGGTAAATGGGTCAATAATCGTAAACGCATGCGATTTATCCTTTACGGTGCTTTTTATATTAGTATTCCGCCATGGACCTCGTGGATCGTGGTCTGAATTACTAAAACCTTCTGCACTTCTTGGCTCACCAACAAATGAAAATTTATTAGACTTTTGGTAGACCAAAATGTACTCATGTACATTAACTATCATATTTTTTGGTGGCACTCCTTTTGCAGACGATTTCTTCTCCCACGAAATACAATCAACAAAATTTTGTTCTCCAAATAAATCAGTATTATCCATTAACAACTTCAATTGAGCAATTTCATTGTCATCAATCGAAATAAAAATCACTCCTGTATCTTTTAATAAATTCTTGGCTAATTTTAACCTCTTAACCATGAAGGAGATCCATTTACTGTGACGATAGGAATCTTCTTTTTCTACATAACTGTCATTATAAATAAAATCTTTGTTACCAGTGTTATACGGCGGGTCAATGTAGATAACATCAATCTTGCCTTTATGCGTATAATTCAAAACCGACAGCGCATGATAATTATCGCCCTCAATAAGTAAATTTACCGGCTTGGTTTTGTCGGTAATTATTTCTTTACTCTTAACTTCCTTAAGCACCGGCAATTTTTCCTTGCACATCTCCACCACATCCTCCGGTTTATCTTCCCAAACCAAACCATACTTCTTTTTCTTCCTCAACTCCTTCCTTAACCGTTCAACTTCCAATTTCATTTTCTCAAACTCTAATTTTTCATTGGTGATCTTCATATTTATTTTACGCTTTTTTTTCTTGTTCCGCTGCAACTTCCTCATCATTCGCTTTTTTTTCCAAATCTTTCATTTTACTATCATTCCATAAAAAAGGTGCAACAATAGCGGGCAATGCAATTGCTAATATCAAAATTAGAATTACGGCTATAATGGGAATTGAAAAACCGAGAAAAAAATAATCGATTATCTGCAATAAAATTCCGACAGAAAAAACCACAAAACCAACAAATGTCTTTCTGCTTTGTCTAAAAATAAAACGTATTAAATCCTCAGACAATCCTTCATTGTCTCCGTAACATATCTTGCGCAAATCTTTATACCGCATTAAAAAAACTGCCGCTGAAATATGAAAAGCCCCTACAAATGAAACCAGCAATCCTAATATTTGAGGATCATTTAATTTCGATGTCAAATTGTATAACATAGTATTGCCTCCGATGCCCTGTAAAATGAAACCTGCGCCCAAAACAATAAACCCAACTACGGTTTGCTTCCTCTGTCTTACATGCTTAACTTGAGTATACCACCCATATCCATGATCTTTAAGAATTAAATCATCATCAACGTGAGATCTAATTCTAAGTTTATAAATGATTAAAACGAGTGCCCCAATTAAATCCAGCAATAACCCAACTGTAATAATCCAAGTATGTATCATACCTGCTCTATCAAAATACTTTTGATTAAATCAGACCTTTGTCTTTGAAGCTAAAAAACGTATTTTGAGTAACGACGATATGATCCGCCACTTCAATTCCCATTATTTTTCCTGCTTCCACCAATCTTTTTGTAATCAATAAGTCATCGCTTGAAGGTTCAGTGTCTCCGGACGGGTGATTATGCGCGAA
>LCLH01000040.1 GCA_001001925.1 Candidatus Magasanikbacteria bacterium GW2011_GWC2_45_8 | reverse complement strand
ATGTTCCCTATGATGGGTGGCTGACCTACCGGGGCAGAAAAATCAATCTTTCCGCGCCATGGAAAAAATTATCTGTCAAAGACGCGTGGAACCAATATACAAAACTTAACTTGGATGAAATGCTTACCACGGAACGCATGGCGGAAACGGTGCGCGCCATGGGGCTCACCGTCGCACCCGACGACGAGTTTGATGATCTTTTTTTTAAAATTTTTCTTACGTACATTGAACCGCAATTACAAAAAGATATTCCACTCATTCTTTATGATTATCCTATCCAACTTGCGGCACTTGCGCGCGCCAAGCAAGAAGACCCGCGCTACGCGGAACGATTTGAATTGTATATTGGCGGCATAGAAATAGGAAATGGATATTCCGAACTAGTGGACGCAAATATACAGCAACAACGGTTTGAAATAGATCAAGCTAAGCGTAGGCAATTGGGTAAAAACGTGTATACTATAGACACTGACTTTATTGACGCACTAAAATCCGGCATCCCTCCTTCCGCCGGCTATTCTATTGGTGTCGACCGACTCGTCATGCTATTTACTGATGCGGCATCAATTGATGATGTTATATATTTCCCCGCGTCGGATTTATTTATCTAAGTTTTACCTGTATGGCCTCAATTAACGATGTCTCAAAAGACGTAGTAATGCGACTCAATGGTGAATTGTATTTAGTTACTGATTTTCAGCATGTCAACCCGGGCAAAGGAGCGGCGTTTGTCCGCACACGACTCAAACAATTGAAAACCGACAAGACTATGGAACAAACATTCAAGTCCAATGAAACCATTGATTTGGTACAGGTGGAACGCAGAAAAATGCAATATCTGTACGATGATGGCACCATGTATGCCTTCATGGATAATAGCTCTTATGAACAAATTGAAATCAACAGCTCAATGCTTGAAGGCAAAAAAAAATTTCTTAAAGATGGTATAGAAGTAATGGTGGTATTTTTTGAAAACGCCCCTGTTACAATGGAGCTCCCGCGTAAAATCACCTACAAAGTTACGCAATCAGAGCCGGGAGTAAAAGGCGACACTGCAGGAGGCAATGTGACAAAGCCTGTAACACTGGAAAATGGTCTTGAAATTCGCGTGCCGCTTTTCATTAAGGAAGGAGAAAATATTATTGTCAATACAGAGACAGGGCAGTACGTGGAGAGAGCTTAAACATTTCATTAATAAAAAGAGGGCGTTCTCTTTCGCGGCTGTGCAGTGTAAGCTATGCCACTCAAGAGAACGCCCTCTTTTTTAATTTTTCTATTCCTCCTCTTCAAGCGGCGGGACTTCCTCATCCGCGTTTTTACTCGCTCCGCTTGCCTCCAATATTTCCGGATTTTCTTTCTTGCGCACCTCTTCAAAAATTCTTTCACGCACTTCTTGAACCAATTCCGGATGCTCTCTCAAAAACATTTTTGCAGTCTCACGGCCAACACCCAATTTTATCTCTCCATACGCGTAGCTATTGCCACTTTTATTGATAATTTGCTCTGCCACACCAACATCCAAAATATCCCCCGATACAGAAATGCCTTCATTGTACATAATATCAAATTCACAAGTGCGGAACGGCGCCGCCACTTTGTTTTTTACCACTTTCACCTTAACCCTGTTGCCAATAATTTTTTCCGCCAACTTAATTTGCGCGGCGCGGCGCACTTCTATGCGCATTGAAGAATAAAATTTCAATGCGGTTCCACCAGTGGTGGTCTCTGGATTGCCAAACACCACGCCAATCTTGAAACGTGTTTGATTGATAAAAATCAACACGGTTTTTGTTTTACTGATGATGCCGGTGAGTTTGCGGAGTGCCTGACTCATGAGACGAGCTTGCAAACCCATATGCTGTTGCCCCATATCTCCTTCAATTTCATTTTTTGGCACCAAAGCCGCCACCGAATCCACCACAATCACATCGATTGCGTTGGATCGCACCAATGTTTCCACAATTTCAAGAGCCTGTTCTCCTGTATCCGGTTGAGAAATCAAAAGCTCTTTTGTTCGAACGCCTATTTTTTGCGCGTAATCCGGATCAAGAGCATGTTCCGCGTCCACAAAAGCCGCCACGCCGCCCACCTTTTGCAATTCCGCAATCACATGTAATGTAAGAGTTGTCTTTCCGGACGCCTCTGGACCAAAAACTTCAATCACGCGTCCTCTTGGCACACCTCCAACTCCAAGCGCCAAGTCAAGAGAAACACAACCTGTTGGAACCGCTTCCACCTGCATTCTCTTTGCCTCACCAAGGCGCATAATTGAGCCATCTCCAAACCGCTCTTTTATCTGACTGATAGCCTCTTCTACTGCCTTATTTTTCTCACTCTGAACCGACGATCCTTTTGCCATAGAATTTATTTTAGATACATTAAGAAGAGGTTTCTAACTTCTCCCCTTTTAATAATTAAGAAAACAAGATCAATGCAGACTGACTCCGGATGTTGGAACTACACTCACTTCCGTGCTTTTTTATGGCGACGATAGTAAATGTATTCATACCGGGAGCCAAATCAAGAAATTCAACAAAATCGCCACTCGTACCTGTTATGATTTCTCTGCCATTTATCTGAATTTTTGTTTCCGGTAACGAATGACCAAACATTTGCACGATTGCAACTTTGCTTACCATGCCGTCTGATGGACTATCTATTGCTAATGGCGGCGCAGAAAAAATGTTCCGTGCCTGCAACCCCACATAACCAACTACTATAATCAGAACCGCAATACCTGCCAAGCGTGTCAAAAGCGCAGGATGCCACCATGTGGCTAAACGCTTTCTCAAACTTTGACGCACTTTTTTGTCTGTCTGGCGCAAGGGGCGTTCTTTGGTATATTGTTCACAAGCTTCTTGTTCATTGATCCCAACCAACCGAGCATATCGTCTTACAAAATTTTTTGCGTACACCTCACCGGGTAATTTATGATATTTGCAAGATTCTAAACAATCAATGAAATGGGGCGCAAGCCCAAGCCGAAACGCGATATCCTTGATAGAAAAACCGCGCCGCTTACGATACGCGCGCAATACGTCTCCTATTCTATCCTCTTGTGAAAGTAATTTCCCTTTGAAAGAAACCATACTATTTACAAAGATGTATCTTCATCTTCTTCATCTCCGTGGCCGGTATATGAAACATCCAAACCCTCATTGGAATTTTCACCACTTTCTTCTTCTGTTTCCGCAAGGGGTTCTTCCGCGCTCTCTTGCTGTTTGCTTGGCTCGTCTTCAGCGCCACTGTCAGGTGTTGGTATTGTATCAAAATTATGTTTGCCTATCAAGACTTCTCGCGGTTTGGCTCCGTCCCCCGGGCCGATTACTCCTTTTTCCTCTAAAATATCAAGCAAACGAGCCGCACGCGCATACCCAACTTTGAGGCGCCTCTGCAAAAGTGAAGCAGAACCTTTGCCTGCCTGCATAATGACTTCTTTTGCGTCATTATAGAGCGGGTCATCAGCACTCGTGTCCGATGAGCCGCCAAACACCATTGCCCCTTGTTGGCGCGCGGTAACTTCGTCAATATAATGAGGCGCGTCGTCTTCTTTGTAATATCGCACAACTGCTTTGATGTCTTCTTCAGACACAAACGCTCCTTGCAAACGTTTTGAGTGCGACATGTCCGGCGGACTCCACAACATATCGCCGCGTCCCAATAATTTTTCCGCGCCTGATGTGTCTAAAATAGTTCGCGAATCCATCTGTGATGCAACTGAAAATGCAATGCGTGCAGGAATATTTGCTTTGATCAAACCGGTAATAACATCCACGGAAGGCCGTTGTGTGGCAAGTACCAAATGAATGCCCACCGCGCGCGCCATTTGTGCCAAGCGAATAATGCCGCCTTCAATTTCCGGGCCCGCGGTTGACATGAGATCCGCAAGTTCGTCAACAATAAAAACAACATAGGGCATTTTTTCTTCCATGATTTTATTATATGACCATATATCGCGCTTTCCTACTTTTGATAAAATTTCAAATCTACGTTCCATTTCTCCGATTGTCCATTTGAGAGCGTTGACCGTCTTTTGTGTATCGGTAATAACCGGCGTAAGCAAATGCGGTATGCCGTTGTAGAGCGGCAATTCCACACGCTTAGGATCTACCATGATAAAACGCAACGTGCGCGGCGTATGCTGAAAGAGTAAACTCAAAATGAGAGCGTTGATACATACGGTTTTTCCGGAACCGGTAGCTCCCGCAACCAACAAATGGGGCAGTTTGTTCAAATCCGCGACATACGGCTTGCCGGACACATCTTTACCAAGCGCAATGGCCAATTCAGCCCCCTTGCCTCTATATTCAGACGCTTCAAGCAGTTCACGCAAACTTACCATGGCAACTTTTTGATTGGGGACCTCAATACCCACCAATGATTGACCTGGTATAGGCGCTTCAATACGAATAGGGTGAGCCGCAAGCGCGTAGGCCAAATTGTTATGAAGCGCAGTGATGCGCGAAAGTTTTACTCCTTCTGCGGGCTTCAAACTATATTGCGTGACAGTCGGCCCCACGCGCACCTCGCCCATTTCCACTTGGATGCCAAAACTCTCAAATGTTTTTTTTATGGTGTACAAATTACCCTTGATATCTCCTGACGTTGGTTCGCTTTTTGAACTATGCAACAAACTCAATCGCGGCAAATCTTTGCGATATTCCTTGCTGGAAACCGTAGTGGGACTCATGAGAACAGACCGCGACGTAACAATCACCGGTTCTTTTTGTGTTGCCGTGCGGTCTCCCTTTTCTTCGTCATCGGCGTTCTCATCGTCCAAAGCGGCCGCACGCACTTCTTGCCCGCCAAACACAACGCCGCCATTTTCGTTGCGCGCATCGGCTGTGCTTTTGTACTTTATGTTTTGCCATGAAAGCAGAAACCCGCTCATGGCACGCCGCGGCCAACTCATTAAAGAATTCAAAGAAGTATTGAACAAAAATATCAAACCGATAATGCCCATGCCACCAAGCAATATCAAAGCGACCCAAATGCTGAATAATGAAACCAATGGATACGCAATACTGTATCCGAGCAAGCCCCCGCCGCCGCCCATGCGCGCCAATGTCCATAAATCTTCGGCACCGGCGGATAGATGCATAAGACCATTGACTGCAATGAGCAAGAGTACGAGCGCAATCACACGCGTCGCAGAGCGTACACCATCTTTTTGAAACTCAAGAGTAAACGCGCTATACGCGAGTATGATAGGCACAATCAAACGCGAGGCGCCAAAAAGCTCGGCAAGCATGCCGTCCAGCCAGGGTCCCGCGCGGCCGCCCAAATGAAAATAACTTAAAATTAAAATCAATGAAAAAATAAAAGTGGCCACCACCCAAAGACTCCGTAATAAATGAGGATTGAAGGATGAGGGTGTCTCCTTGTGGCGGGTTCGCATTTTGGTGTGTTGAGGTTCTCTTTGGCGTGAAACAGGCATTTTTTTAACAGGCATAAAAAATTTGAGTCTTCACTGTGGCTATCCACAATACGCACTTTATTATAGCATAAAGTATAACCTTTAGGCTACAAAACAATCCCTCCGCGTGGAAGGGATTGTGTATGCAAGCAATACGCTGCGTACGAACACCACATAGCAGACTAGAACTGTTGGTACGGTGAATGATCAAAGGTTTCTTCAATAATTCTCCGACTAACTTGGGTTACCAAGTTGATTATAGCCGCATGTATGCTCTAACGCAGCGTACTGCGGACATCACTACGGCCTTAAGTATAACGTTTAAAATACAAAGGGTCAAGGTAGCCCAAAACCTTGCATAAATGTTTAAGTATGGCTATAATAGCTCCATCGCTTTAAATGCCGCGGTAGCTCATTGGTAGAGCGCTGCCCTGAAGAGGCAGGCGTAGTCAGTTCGATTCTGACCCGCGGCACCATAAAAAACTTCTCGTAAGAGGAGTTTTTTATGTTTTATGCTACCTCCTTGAACTTTTCTTCTACTTATAGTACCATACCACTACTAAACTATCGGGGTGTAGCTCAGTTGGCTAGAGCATCTGCTTTGGGAGCAGAGGGTCGCAGGTTCGAGTCCTGTCACCCCGACCAATCAAGACATTGTCTTTTTTCAAAAAATAGAATATAATACAATCCTACTAAATTAATTATCAACAAAATGTATGCCGAATATTTTTGAATCATTGCCTCCCAAAATCGCTTTTTGGGTTGGTCTTGTTGGAGGAATTTTAGTTTTATCCACTATTGGTTTCGTCATTTTGTTAAGCATATTCCTCAAAGGAGGTTCTTTCGGCGGCGTCTCCGTCAAACCTTCTGACTCCGTCGCTACCGCGCCATCCCCTTCTCCATCTCCTTCAGCTGCACAAGCACCTTCTCCGGAACCACAAGCGGGAACCGTCAAGGCTGTGTCTGACGCGGATCATATCAATGGCAATAAAGATGCAAAAGTATTTTTGATTGAATATTCTGATTTTGAATGTCCCTTCTGCAAACGCTTTCACCCCACAGGTAAACAAGTTGTTGATGCGTACAAAGGCAAAGTTGCATGGGTTTACCGCCATTTCCCGCTTTCATTCCATGCCAATGCACAAAAAGAAGCTGAAGCAAGCGAATGCGCCGCGGACCAAGGCGGTAATACCGCGTTCTGGAAATTTACCAATACAGTATACGAACGCACCACTTCAAATGGTACCGGATTTGCATTGGACGCATTGGCACCGCTTGCCAAAGAAATTGGTTTGAACGAGACAAAGTTTAAAGATTGTTTGAACAGCGGAAAATTTGCGTCCAAAGTGCAAAAAGATATCACCGAAGGCACCGCCGCGGGAGTCAACGGCACTCCTGGCAACCTTATCTGGACCAAAGACGGCAAGACCAAGCTAATTCCTGGCGCGGTACCGTTTGAATCGCTTAAACAAGTAATTGACACATTGCTCTAATTATTACCTCTCAAAAAAGCCTCCTGTTTATGGGAGGCTTTTTTATACCGCAAACTCTTGCCAAATATGTCAAAATCAATTATTATATCCACGCGAGCTTGCCAATCCACACCTCAACACGTTTGTCCATTCCACTCCTCACTTGCGGGTATAGTATAATGGTATTATGACAGCTTTCCAAGCTGAAGACGGGGGTTCGATTCCCCCTACCCGCTCCACTTTTTGCCCGCTCGCTTCAAACTGCTTGGCGCAAATTATACACAGCTAAGCTATTGACTTTAAAACTAGGATTTGCTAAAATTCAAATATAACCTATGAAATCCAACCAAAGTATAATTTCATTGAATTGGTGGTGGGCTTTGCAAACTTACTCGCAAAGTCCTAGTTTTGCTTTGGTCTAATATATATTCTTAAACCTAGCCATCAAAACTCCTCTCGGACTTCGCGAGAGGAGTTTTTCGTTTGTGTTGATGGCTGGATATTTTTATCAAAAAATGTATAGCCACCAGCACGAACATCGTGCTGAGTTGTTCTTTCACAATCAAAAAAGGAGGTAATCATGAAAAATGGTAAAGCTGAAAATCTCGGCATTCTCTTAACGATCTACGGAGTCAACGTTCCCCCGTTTGTCGTTCTACGTCCAGGCATGCCTGAGACCGAGCAAATTGAAGTTATCCGCGACTTCTTAACAAAGAATCGTGGAAACACAGTTGCGGTTCGCAGTAGTGCGGATCAAGAAGATTCTTCCGGCGCATCGTTCGCCGGAATGTACACCACGAAACTTCGTGTTCAGGCTACCGAACAAGCGATCCACGCTGCGGCTGATGAAGTGCGTTATTCCGGAGTAGAGAAAAAGGAAGTCGTAGCTCATTACGCCGAACAACGAGGTTTGGTACTCACCGAGTCTGGTATATCGGTCATCGTTCAGGAAATGATCGAGGCTGATATGAGCGGTGTCATCTTCTCACATGATCTCGCCAAGGCCGACGGCTACTATGTCATTTCGGTCTCAAGCGGAGTGGGAGAGACGATCGTCGGCGGGGCTGCTAACGGCCGACTCATTCGGATCGCTCGCGGAATTA
>LCLH01000039.1 GCA_001001925.1 Candidatus Magasanikbacteria bacterium GW2011_GWC2_45_8 | reverse complement strand
CGGTTAAGACTAATATCCTAGGTACTCAAAACGTTATCACCGCCGCGATTGAACGGGGCGTGGAAAAAGTTGTATTGGTTTCAACCGATAAAGCGGCCAACCCCGCCAATCTTTATGGCGCCACCAAATTGTGCGCCGAACGTCTCATGATAAGTAGTAATGCCTATGCGGGGGGTCGAACAAGGTTTGCCGCTGTCCGCTATGGTAATGTCATTGGTAGCCGTGGTAGCATCGCGCAAGTCATAGCCGAACAAAGAAAGGGTGGGGTTTTAACACTGACTCATGAAGATATGACGCGATTTTTGATTACTTTGGACCAAGGTGTTGAGTTGGTTGCGCTATCTCTGGAAAAAATGCAAGCCGGAGAAATTTTTGTTCCCAAAGTTCCCAGCATAAAGATGAAAGATTTTTTTACTATTATGGCGCCGGGGTGTGCAATAAAAATTATTGGTATTCGTCCCGGCGAAAAATTGCATGAAGTTTTGGTCACACCCGAAGAAGCTAAGCACACTAAAGAATACGCTAACTATTATGTAATTTTTCCTGAGCATACATGGTGGCATCATCAGGAAAAATATCAGGATGGAAATAATCTCTCGGAAGGTTTTCACTATGCCAGCCACACCAATACAGAGTGGTTTGATGAAGCCTCTCTCAAAAGGTTAATTGCGCAAATATGATTCCCTACGGCCACCAACAAATTGACCCGCTAGACATTGAAGCGGTTGTTAACGTTCTTAAAACCGATTGGCTCACCCAGGGGCCTAAGGTAGAAGAATTTGAGAGCGCGCTTGCGACCTACTGTGGTGTCAAGTACGCTGTAGTGGTATCCAATGGCACCGCCGCTTTGCATGCGGCCTATGTTGCGGCCGGTTTGAACACTGGTGACGAATTTATTACGTCTCCGCTTACGTTTGTCGCGACCGCCAACGCCGGTTTGTGGCAAGGAGCCAAACCGGTATTTGTGGATGTCGACGAACGGGATGGGAATATTAATCCCAGCTTGATTGAAGAAAAAATTACCAAAAAAACCAAACTTATCGCGCCCATCGATTACACCGGCCGACCGGTTGACTTTGAAGCAATCAGGCGGATAGCGGACAAACATAATCTTCTTATCGTTGAAGACGCCTGTCAGGCTTTGGGAGCCATTTATAGAGGTAAAAAAATAGGTTCGTTGAGTGACCTTACCGTTTTTAGTTTTCACCCGGTAAAAACTATTGCCACCGGCGAAGGTGGTGCTATTTTAACTGACCGAGAAGATCTTTATAAAAAGATGAAGGTGTTCGTTACTCATGGAATAACGAAAAAAGATTTTGTTTATCCGTCTCACGGCGAGTGGTATTTTGAAATGCAGATGTTAGGGATGAACTACAGGTTAACTGATTTACAATGTGCTTTAGGAATAAGCCAGCTCAG
Organism: Candidatus Magasanikbacteria bacterium GW2011_GWC2_45_8; assembly: GCA_001001925.1. Classification (GTDB taxonomy): domain Bacteria; phylum Patescibacteriota; class Patescibacteriia; order Magasanikbacterales; family UBA10146; genus UBA10146. The sequence goes on along the minus strand of LCLH01000039.1, from coordinate 4,115 downwards.
CCGCATTGATACCTTTTTGGCTCGTCGACGTAGTATTGTTGCTAAATATAACGAGGCTTTCAAGGGTCCCGACGCCATCAGTGTGCCGCCACCGGAGAGAGATGGAGAAGAGTCCGCCTGGCATCTCTATGTTATGAGGTTAGCGGATAGGTTGGTTCTGAAACGCGCCCATATATTTAAAAAATTGCGCGAGGCGGGGATAGGCGTTCAGGTACATCATATGCCGGCGTATCTTCATCCTTATTATCAATCTCTAGGGTTTTCACGCGGCTTGTGTCCCGTGGCCGAGGCATTTTATGATTCAATCATTTCTTTGCCGCTCTATCCCGGTCTGGAAGATTCCGAGCAGGACTATGTGATTAGCAAGGTTAAAGAAGTGCTAACATCGGTATAAGCAAACTATGAAAACGATTGAGATTATAACGCCACAAGGAAAACGAATCGTCGGCCCCGGCGAGTCTTGTTTTATCATTGCGGAAGCCAGCTCCAACCACGGCCGAGATCTGGCTCGTGCCAAGCAGATGATTGATGTAGCTGCGAAGGCCGGCGCTGACGCCGTAAAGTTTCAATTGTTTAAAGCTGAAGATATTGCCGCTGATACCGCTGATCCACGGGCCGTGGTACGAGCTAAGGAAAAGGCCGTGTTTGTTACCAAAGACACCAAGCTCATTGATTTATATCGAGCTAATGAATTTCCCCGCGAGTGGGTGGCTGAGCTCGCGCGCTATGCCATCGCCAAAGGTATTTTATTTTTAGCGACTCCTTTTGATAACGCCGCGGTTGATCTGCTTGAATCGGTCAATACGCCGTTGTATAAGATAGCGAGTTATGAAATGTTGGATGTGCCGCTCCTACGTCATGTTGCCGCCACCAAGAAACCAATTATCATTTCTACCGGCATGTCCGATATCGCCGAAATCGGGCAAGCGCTCGAAGTCTTGCGTCAGGCCGGAAACGATCAAATTGTCATACTACATTGCCGCAGCACCTACCCCTTGCCGATGGCAGACGTTGGTTTGAGAGCTATGCAGGCGATTGCCGAAGCCTTTGATTACCCCGTTGGTTACTCCGATCATTCTTTGGGAATCACCATTCCTATCGCCGCTGCCGCGCTCGGCGCCTGCGTTATTGAAAAACATTTTATGCTTGACGATGGTGTCGCCACGGTGGATGATAAATTTTCTCTAAATCCGCTTGAATTAAAGCAAATGGTGGTGGCGATCCGCGATACCGAATCTGCCTTAGGATTACCTGAAAAAAAGCCGACCGAAAAAGAGCTGGCCGAACGATTGCTTGGACGGCGCTCCCTCTGGGCGGTAAAAGATATTACGGCGGGGGAAAAGTTCACGGTTGAGAATGTCCGCAGTCTTCGCCCCGGTGTAGGTTTATCACCTCTTAATTATGATGTAATCATTGGCAGCGTCGCCGCAAAAACCATTAAGAGTGGCACGCCACTTTCCCGTGATGATGTATCTAAGTAGATTATTTAGGACAGTAACCGCCTTCTGTATGTTTTCCAGACTAAAAGACAGCCAAGTCGTACGTAATAAATATGGTTATTATGAACTTGCGCAGAAACCAACCAAAGAAGAGTTAAAAAAGTATTATTCAGAGAAATATTATCAGGAAGCTAATGGCGGCTATCAACAAGAATATTCGGCCGACGAGGTTGCTTATTTTAAGAATAAAACCGAACAAAAATACCAGGTTATTAAGAAAATTTTTTTTTCGTCAGACCGCGCCTGCAAGTCGCTTTTAGACGTAGGTTCAGGCGAAGGCTGGGCACTACGTTTTTTTAAGGAAAAAGGGTGGAAGATCGCGGGCGTTGATTTTAGCGAGTTTGGCTGTAAAAAATTTAATCCCGACTGTCTTGGTTATGTTAGAGCAGGGGAAGATTTGTATGATAACCTGCGTTCTTTAGTTAATACAAAAGCTGTATTTGACGTCATTTGGTTGGATAACGTGCTGGAACATGTCGTTGACCCTCTATCTCTGTTGCAACTGTGCAGAAAATTGGTTAGCGACGGAGGGGTATTAGTGGTAGAAGTGCCGAACGATTTTTCGTTGATTCAAGAGTACGCCTTAGAGAAGGGGTATATTGAGAAGGAATCCTGGGTGGCCCTACCTGATCACCTGTCTTATTTTAACAAAGATGGTTTGGTCGCACTTGCCAAAGATGCACAATGGAAGTGCGAGAAGGTTATGGGCGATTTTCCCATCGATTTTAATCTGATCAATAGTTCGGCAAATTATATTGCTGACCCCACCAAAGGGAAAGCTTGCCACCGAGCGAGAGTAGAGATAGAAAATGTGCTACATAGAATTTCTGTCGATAAAACCATTGCATTGTACCAAGCGTTGGCCGATCTTGGCCTGGGGAGACAAATAATTGGATTTTTTGTTTGTTAAATAAGCAACGATATGGTGAAACCTTCGCTTGCTATAGCGCTTCTTGGTGGCGGATTGGTGAAAGACCGGGCGGGCGAGTGGCGTACCACAAATTTTAATGAGAATGATCAGCACGGAGCCTTGGGAGACAGGTTGAGAGTGATAGCAACAAGTATAATTTTTATAAAATATCCTGAGGCTAAGATTGTAGTTTTGGGCGGTAAAGGCCAGCTGGGGAACACCCCGGGTGTTCCGGCTGTAGCACGTGTAATCAAACAAGAATTAATCAAGCTGGGAGTGCCGGCTAAGAAGATCATTGTTGAGACAAGATCTGGGACTACTTTTGAACAACTTTCTGCTTTAGGCGGCATTGTAAAGCGTGGAAAGTATAACAAGGTTTTCGTTGTTTCTAACGAGTATCATTTGCCAAGAATCAGGGTAATGATGCACCGTATTAGAGCTTTGAATTACATTTTACGCAATGCCAGAGCCTTCTCAGCGGAAAAGATAGTATTGCATAAATACCCTAAAAAATGGGCCAACACAATTCATAAAGCTTACGTGAGTGCAGCAATGCAGCGACGGATACAGCTGGAAAAAAAGGGGGTCGCAGCAATCAAGTCAGGAACCTATAAATACTCTTGATCAGATCAATAATTTGGCGTTATTTGGCTTGACAGTGTGCTTGAGCGTATGATAAAGTTTCGTTGGAGTTACTGACTAATTTGCTTGTTAATTAAGGGGAAAAACGATCATTTGTCGTACTTGCGAAGCTCTGATTTGGTAGGCAAATTATCATTTTTTACATCTCAAAAGAACACTTTGAAAAAGCATGATCCGTGCATATAAAAATTTTCGTAAAGATTTCAAAGTCGGCGGATTAACGCTTATTAATTTTGTCAATTTAAATGACGACGAGAAAAAACTTGTTCTTAATTGGAGAAATCATAAGGACGTGAGAAGCCAAATGCTGGCTAATCATGTTATAACAAAAACAGAACACGCCGGTTTTGTTGAAAAACTCAAACAAAGTCTAGATCACTTTTGTTGGTTGGTTGAAAAAGATAAAAAGTTTATTGCTGTAGTTGCCCTGCATGACGTTGATTTTAAAAATAAACATTGTTACTTCGGAGCCTACACTGATCCGCATAGTAAAAATATCGGTATAGGTTTTTTGTTGTTCCAAACTATAATCAAGCTTGCCTTTGATGTGTTTAAACTGCACTCTTTGCGCGGCAGTACATTTGCCACCAACCCAATACTTTATATTCACAAAAAACTAGGGTTTAAAGAGGTCGGCAAATATAGTGAGTATACATTAAGAAATGGCAAATGGTTAGACGTGGTTATAACGGAAATTATTAATAATAATGATTGAGTGTGGAAAATAATTTTTTACAAGACAAAGTGGTGCTTGTGACCGGTGCCGGTAGGGGGATCGGGCGCGCAATTGCCCACGCAGCTGCTTCTGCGGGGGCCTGTGTTGTGTTAAATTATCGCGAAAACGAAGCCGAGATGAAACGCGTTGTTGACGATCTAAAAAAGTTACACGAGAATATTGTCGCGGTAAGAGCGGATGTCAGTAAATCAAAAGACGTTAAAAAAATGTTTGATATTATAAAAAAGCGTTTCGGAAGACTTGATGTGCTAGTTAATAATGCGGGAATTAGAAAAGATGCTCTGTTAGTGAACACTGTTGAAAGTGATTGGGATGAGGTATTGAATGT
>LCLH01000038.1:893-6507 GCA_001001925.1 Candidatus Magasanikbacteria bacterium GW2011_GWC2_45_8 | reverse complement strand
AGGTCGCACCACGCTGGTTCCGCCGCCACAGGCTTTGCGCGAGGCATTTGAAAAATTGGGACCCACCTTTGTAAAACTCGGGCAAATGCTGTCATTGCGTGAAGATTTGATTGGCGCGGAGTACACGCAAGAGCTCAAAAAATTGCAGGATCACGCGCGGCCGATGCCGTACAGCGAGGTGCACAAAGTTATTCAGCAGGCATTTGGACAATCACCGCAGAATTTGTTTAAGACGTTTGAAAAAACTCCGTTGGCATCAGCCTCGCTTGCACAAGTGCATCGCGCAACGCTCAAAACAGGGGAGTCTGCTGTGGTCAAGGTTCAGCGCCCGCGTGTTAAGGAGTTGGTTTTGGCGGATGTGCATATTCTTTTGTACATTGCGCACCTTTTGGCGGCATATTGGCCGCAAGCGCGTGCGTTTAAACCCGTTGAGGTGGTCAAAGAATTTTCACATAGCATGATGCGCGAGATTGATTTTACCGCCGAAGGCTCGCACGCGGATCATTTTCGTTATAATTTCCGCGAGAACGAGCGTGTGCATATTCCGGAGATATTTTGGAATTTTACCAAGCCAACCGTACTCACCATGGAGTATGTGCAAGGGGTAAAAGTAACTGAATTGCGCAAAAGCAAACGCCGCGTAGAACGCGCTGAACTTGCACGCCTTGGCGCGGAGATGTTTTTTCAAGAAGTTTTTTTGGACGGGTTTTTCCACAGCGACCCGCATCCGGGCAATATCATTATTATGCCGCCCGACCGGCTTGCTTTGTATGATTTTGGGCAAGTAGGAACGCTTGCAGAAGACGCGCGCCGCACTTTGCTCGCCGCGTTTGTGGCGCTTAACAATCGCGAGGTATTTGAGTTTACTGAACATCTCTTGCGTTTCGCGCATGTTGACGCGGACAGCGACGTGGAAACATTCAAACACGCCGCGTGGGATATAATGAACCGGCTTTTTTACAGCGACACTTCTTTGAAAAATTTTCATATCACCGAGGCGTTTTATCATGTGGTTATTTCCGGTGCCAATTACAGCATTGTTTTTAAAACCGAACTGGTTCTTTTGGCAAAGGCGCTTTTGACTATTGAATCTGTTGGCAGGCAGATTGAACCCTCGTTTGATTTTAAAGATGTGATGGGGGATTTAATTAAACAGACAGAGTCGCGCGTACTGTCCCCCGCAGTGGTGGGTAAAACGTTGAAACGAGTGAGTTTGGAGTATATTTCTTTGCTCACGGAATTGCCGGCACGCACGGAAAAATTATTGCAAAAAATTGAGCAGGGGCAAGTGTCTGTCAAAATTGATACTTCGGAACTGCGCGAATTGACGCAAGAATTTGACCGGCAAAACGACGTGCGCGTATTGGCGCTTTTAGTGGTTGCGCTTTTTGTGGGTTCGGCTATTATATTGCGCTTGGAAGAAAGCGGGGGATCGTTTGCGATATTGCTTGGGCGGCTCGGCATGGCAATTACCGCCGCAATGTTTCTGTGGCTGGTAGTCTTGATTAAGAGGAAATAGGGTGTGCGAGAAAGCCGTCGGAATAGTCAAGGTTTCAGAGCACCATTTTATTTGTCAGATTTTTACGGGTGTGGTATTATGAATTGCGGAATTATAAAAATATGGATAAAGAAACTAAAATAGGAGACAACAAATTTTCAGATTTAGGGGTAGAAATAGAGGCAAAAATCAATCGCCGTGTTGAACGTGATCAAGAATTTAGACGTGGTGTTTTAAATTTACTCAAACGCCACGCGCTTGTTGAAAAAGAAGAGTTTGTTCAATTAGAAGCATGCATTTGATATAGCAATTGTTAAAACAGGCAGCCTTTACGCGGGGCTGTTTTTTTGGTATCATACAACTGCTTTATGCAGAAAAAAATAACTACATTTATACGCGCGCTTGCGGTTGAACTGGGCACCATAATTGGTGCCGGAGTGTTGGGGTTGCCCTATGTTGCCGCCCATGCCGGCTGGGGCATAGGAATGCTTTATTTAATCTGTTTGAGCGTGTTAGTGACAGGTCTTCATCTTATGATAGGCGAGGTAGCCGTGCGCACCCGTGAGCCTCTTCAGCTCGTAGGCCTGGCGGGAAAGTATATGGGGCGTGTTGGCAAAATAATCATGGGTGTTTCTCTGTTTTTGGGTTCATTCGGTGTCTTGTTGGTATATATTATCGGTGAGGGCGCTGTTTTAAAGGCATTATTTGGAGGGACAGAAATGATGTGGAGCATCATTTTTTGGTTTTTTTGTTCCGTTATTTTGTTTTTTGGACTTAAACTCGTAAGTCACATTGATGTCTTTTTGAGCATGGGTGTTGTGCTTGTTATTGTGTGTATCGCGGTTTTGGGAGCTCGTTTTGTGCATGTTGAAAATTTGCGTTCCATGAATGTCGCTTATTTATTTTTGCCGTATGGGTCATTTTTGTTCGCACTCATGGGCGCCTCGGCAATACCGCAGGTTGAAGAGATTGTGGCAAGCAGGCAAGTTGCTTTCAAACGCGTTATTATGACCGCGGGAATTATTGTGGCAATCGTGTACGCTCTGTTTGTGACCGTTACGGTGGGTGTAACCGGCATAGGCACAACAGAAGTTGCGACTGTTGGTTTGGGTAATGCGCTTGGCGGCACAGTGGTAGTTTTGGGTAATGTATTTGCATTATGCGCAATGCTGGGAGGATTTTTAAATATCGGAATTGCAACTAAACGCGTTTTTACGCGTGATTACCGTATGGGGCGCACTAGCGCATGGGCGATAACGTGTGTTACACCGCTCGTATTATTTATTTTTGCCGCTCGTGATTTTATTAAAACTTTGAGCATGGTGGGTGCCGTATTTGGCACCATTAATACAATTCTCTTCATCATTATGTATTGGCGCGCGCGTGAAAAAGGAGATATGCCGGCGCGGTCGTTTCAACTGCATCACGCGCTTCTGCTTTCAACCGCGGTCTTGGCTGCGTTTTTGGCTGGGACGTTTTTAACTTTTTTTAGATAATTTTTTTGAATTATGAAATGCCGTTGAGGTAAATCCCTTGAGAGGGCTAACGGATCGTAATTCACAACTTTATGCCAAAACAACACGTATTAATTTTAGGTGGAGGGAACATGGGCACGGCGCTCTCTGCGCTTGTGGCGCAGAATGGCCACAAGGCGACAATATGGACCATTGAGCCGGACGTGGTCAAAATCATCAATAATGAGCATCATAATCATAAATATCTGCCAAAGATAGAATTGCCTGCGGGAGTGCGCGCAACCGGGGACATTGCACCAGCTCTCAAACAAACTAATCTTGTTATTTCCGCATTGCCAACTCAAGTGGTTGCCTCCGTTGTTAAAAATTATGTTCAAAATTTTACCGCCGCGCATCTCCTGTTGAGTGTTTCAAAGGGGTTTGTAAAAGACACAGGCGAGACGGTGTGCAGGCGCATCCGGCATATTGCTCCGCGCGTGCGTGTGGCGGCGCTTATGGGGCCGCTTTTTGCCAATGAAATAGCGGCAGGCGTGCCATGCGCGGCGATTTTGGCCGGCGCAAATGTCGGAGAGCGCGGCGTATTCATTGACGTGTTGCAAAGCCCCGTGTTCCGCGTACAGGAAACTGATGATGTTGTGGGAGCAGAGGCTTGCGGCGCGCTCAAAAATATTTACGCGGTGTTTATGGGAATTCTTGCGGGTTTGTCGTATGGGTGGAACACAAAATCCGCGTTTATCACCAAAGCCATTCAAGAAATGGCGGAAGTAGTTGAGCATCTTGGCGGAAAACGAGAGACGGTCTATGGCTTGGCGGGGCTGGGAGATTTGGTAACCACCTGTTTTGGCGAGCAAAGCAGAAATCGCCGTTTTGGACAAGCACTGTGTAAGGAAAAATCAATTGATAAGGCATTGCAGTCCGTAGGACAAGTGGTTGAAGGCGTTAAAACCTTGGAAGTAATAGATCGCGTGCTAAAAGGGTATAGTGGCAGTTTACCGCTTTTGAAATTGATCAAGCGGTTAGTCAAGAGTAATGGCGACCCTCACACAATAATAGAACAATTTTTTAAAAAAAACATGTAATATGAAAAAAAAGATTGTGTGGATTGGTATTATAATCGTTGTATTATTGGTGGGGATTTTTTGGTGGCGTGCGCGGCAAACCAAGAAACCGGAATTTACTTCCGCCGCTGTTACGCGCGGCACGCTTGAACAGCGTGTGGAAGGTTCGGGGACGGTAACTGCCGCCACGGACGCAAATTTGAATTTTGAAATTACCGGCACGGTGGCAAAACTGCCCGCAAAGGTAGGGGATCATATTAAAAAAGATCAGCTCATTGCACAGCTCAAAACAGAAAACTTGGATGCTGTGGTAACGCAGTCGGCGGGCACTTTAAAGCGCGCGCAAGCCAATCTGGATCAGGTGTTGGCGGGGAGTACGGTGGAAATTTTGGATCAATATCGCGCTGATGTTGAAAAAGCTCAAGCCAACTTGAATAAAGCGCGAGTTGATTTGGAAAACGCCAAGGCAAGCACAGGGCAGTCATTGGACGATGCAAACGTGAATACAATTTCAAGTTTGCAGGGCGCTCTTGCGCCGCTTGAAACCTCGGCAAATGATATTGATACGATTCTGGGTGTGGTAAATACCACGGCAGGGGAAACATACAAAAAAGGAGTTACCGATTTGGACAATCGCTCAACCTATGTCTCAACGGCCAAGAGCGATTTTGCAAGCGCGCGCACAAAATTGAGTGCCGCAAAAATACTTGTGAATGGATTGGTTTTGGGCATTTCAAAACAAAGCGACATTGACGCGGCGATTGCTCCCGCCAAAGATGCGCTGGTAATAACCGCAACCGCGTTAAATGACGTATGGACGGTGTTGGATAAATTGGATTTGGGCGTGTCGGGTTTGACCGCTACAACAGTCAGTGCTTCAAAAACCACCATTGATACGGATCGTAGTTCTGTAAATACAAAGTTATCCGCCGTATTAACGCAAGAACAAAAATTGATTTCCGCCAAGTTAAATTTTGGATCCACTGCCGGTACGCAAAATGTTTCTTCTGTGGCGCAAGCGGAAGCGAATGCAAAAATTTATGAAGCGGCATTAACCGCCGCAAAAGCCGCGCTGGCGCAAAAAGAAGCCAAGCCGCGCGAAGTTGATATTGGTTCGTTGAGAGCGACGGTAACAGAGGCACAGGGGACCTACAATAATTCCGTTGCCAATAAAGAAAAGGCGTTTTTGCGTGCGCCGTTTGACGGCACCGTGACCGCGATAAATTATAAATTAGGAGAACAAACCAATCTTACCAAATCGTTTGCAAGCCTTTTTGCCGACAACGAATTCAGGCGCATTGAGGTGAATATATCTGAAAATGATATTGCAAGGACGCATCTCAAACAGCCGGCGCAAATTACGCTGGACGCGCTTGGACAAGATCGTATTTTTTCTGCCGAGGTAACTGCCATTGACCCCGCTCAAACTGTTATCTCTGACGTGGTGTATTATAAGGTAACCTTGCAAATTGAAGGGAAATATCGGCAGGATAAAACCGTAGATATGGTCGTTTCCGCCGATGACCTTAAAGAGATTAGACCCGGGATGACCGCAAACGTTACCATTTCAACCGCGTACAAGG
>LCLH01000038.1:0-818 GCA_001001925.1 Candidatus Magasanikbacteria bacterium GW2011_GWC2_45_8 | reverse complement strand
CGCAAATTGAAATAATCGATGGGCTCCATGACGGTGATCAGATTATAACGTTCTTGAAGCCCGCTTAATTATATGCCGCACCAAGACAACTCATTGAAAAATCCGGCATCGAGCGACAATGGCGCTCTTATTCGCGTGGGGGATCTGGAAAAAGAATACCTTGACGAAGGTTTGATAACACATGTACTGGAACATGTTTCTTTTACTATCGCCGCCGGGGAATTTGTCTCAATTATGGGGCCGTCCGGATCCGGCAAATCAACACTCATGCATATTTTGGGATTACTAGACCGCCCTACCGGCGGTATCTATGAATTTGAAGGCCGCGACGTAACCGGTTTGAGCGACGAAGAACGCGCTCATACGCGCAATAAAAAAATTGGGTTTGTCTTCCAATCTTTTTATTTATTGCCGCGCACGAGCGTGGTGGACAATGTAATGCTCCCCTTGATCTACAGCACGGTGCCTGTTGCCGAGCATCGCATGCTTGCTGAAAAAGCATTGCGGTCAGTTGGTCTTGAGCATCGCATGAGCTACGCTTCCAACAAAATTTCAGGAGGGGAAAAACAGCGCGTCGCCATTGCACGTTCATTGGTTAATGATCCATCGGTTATTTTTGCGGACGAGCCAACCGGTAATTTGGATTCCAAATCAGGCGCTCAAGTGATGAATATCTTCCGCGCATTGAACGAACAAGGACACACCATCATTTTGGTAACCCATGAAAAATATACCGCTGAACACGCGGCGCGCATTATAAAAATTCATGACGGGCATATTGTGAGCGATGAAAAAGTGCCGGAAGAAACGCGGCGCGA
>LCLH01000037.1 GCA_001001925.1 Candidatus Magasanikbacteria bacterium GW2011_GWC2_45_8 | reverse complement strand
TATTGTTTGGAGCGGGTAACGGGAATCGAACCCGTTTCTAGTCCTTGGCAAGGACTCATAATAGCCATTATACGATACCCGCATTTAACAGATTGTAGTATAGCAAGTTGTTTAAAGTTATTCAAGATGCCTGGCTTTGGAGGAGAATTCTTTTTTCTTCCAGCACAATAATCGCTATAATAAGCCAAAAAACAACAGATAAATCATTTTTAAAGTAGGGTACATCAACAAGTCCGTGCACAAGCAGTATAATCATGGCAATGACCGCGGTTTTGACAGTGAATGAATGATTTTTGAGCCATAATGCTACTGCGCGTACAAAGAAAAACACAACAAGAGTCAGAAAACTCAAAAGCCCAAGCAATCCCGTTTCAGTCCAGAAGTTAAGGAAAATGTTGTGCGGATAGAGATAAATTTCCGCCCATTGAAGCGTATGGTAGGGGAAAACTGCACTTTGATAATTTGCCAATCCGCCGCCCTGTAGCGGGTGCGTTTTGAGCATTTCCAATGTTTCTTGCCACATGGAAAGCCGTAATTGCCCGGAGAATTTTTGAAAAAGAAAATGTGAAGCAAACAATTCTTTGAGTGGAGGAATGAAGAAAATAGTGAGCGCCGTAAGGAATGTAAATAACGCAATGTAGGGGCGCGTTGGTTTGTACCACACTCCCGCAACAAGAAGCCCCGCCCCAAGACCCGCAAGTGCTCCATCTGATTTTGTAAAAAGTATAGCAAGTAGCATGCTTAGACCGAGTAATATGTAGAGCGAGCGCGCAATATGGGAAGAATGTTCGCGGATTTGAAAAAATATAAATGGTATGAGTGGCGCCGCAATTAAGGGGAAAGCATTGGGGTATCCATATACGCTTGTTGTGCGCCGCGTGAGCACAGCTTGCCAAAAAGTATTGGGTATCCACCAGCCGGTAAATTTTTGTATGATTGATATGGTGGCGGCACAAGCAACGCCAATGAAAAGAAAATCAAGCGCCGTGCGCAATTCTGTGCGCGTTCGCATTGTGCTAATGCATACTGAAAAAAATATGAGTGGCTCAATAAAATATGCTTTCCAAATACCAAGCGCGGCAACATGGGAGGGTGAGATGAATGCGGCAAGAGTAGTAGCAAGAATAAAAAAAAGCGTGAGATACCACCACACGGTTAGTACGCCACTATGCAAAAAAAGTTTGCGCGTTTGTGCGGGGTTATAAATTTTTTTATGTGGCAGTTTACAAAACCATACAAGCGCAACGGCGAGGATTGAAACTTCAAGCAAAGTGGAGGGTATTTTACCAATGGTGAACCGTATAAGATAAGAGGGTAAAAGCGCGAGAACGGCATACACGCCATATACCGTGCGGCGGGCGGTTAGGTAGCCAAGGAGTAGCGCAAACACGAGGACAAGAAGTGTCATACGGCGTGGGATGTGTGCTTAAATAAGGCGCGAACGCCTGTCGGAGTGAGTGCTTTGGTTGCGAATATCATGCCAATGTACGTGCCTGCTCCTGCGCTGATTTGAACAAAAAGAGGAATCGCACGGGTAACGTATAATATGATTCCCATTGCTGTGCATGACGCAATAATTTTAGCAAATGTTTTGCCACGCGGCACTAAATGGCTCTCGCGCCACACCACATACCACGTCATGAATAAAATAAATACTTCGGAAAATACGGTAATCCACGCCGCCGCGCGCGCGCCAAAACGCGGTATTAAAATCAGATACAAAATAAAAGAAATAATCGCGTCAATGACATATCCCCATACCATGACACGTTGTTTGTTGAGTGCGACGATGGTATGCCCCGAGAGCGCGCCAAAAAATATTGCAAGAAGGGCAAGTAGAAGTATTTGCAAATACGCGCCAGAAGGGGCAAAAGCAGCGCCCGCAAAGGTACTCATGAGCGGTGTAGCTACCATAATACCTCCCACCACTACAGGCAATCCCATAAGCGTCATTGCATCAAACGTATTTTGGAAATATGATTTGAATTCCATTTTATTTGCGCTCCAATGATACGTTAAAAGTGGCAAAACAATACCCATAAACATTACCGGAATGGCACTCAAAACTTCAATGACGCGATACGCCGCACCGTACAAACCAACCTCTGTTTGCGTGTGTGAAAGCGACAAAATCAGTGTATCGGCTTTTAAATAAATAAGATTAAATACCATGGAAATGGCAATTGGCCAGCTGCGCGTGCATATTTTTTTGATGGTGGGCGCGTGCCATGCAAAATGCAGAGTTATGTAACGCGCAGTAAAAAAGTAAAGAAGAAAAAATTGCAGAGCGTTTGCCGCCACATGTACAAGAAAGATTGTCATGAGATTCATCTTGAGAAGCACGGCAACAACAAATCCCGCAAAGATAATAGCGCGTCCAAGCACGTCGCCAAGTGCGACTTTTTCCATATGCAAATGTTTTTGAAAAAGCCCTTGGAGGATATTTTGCAAGGAAATGAAAAAGATAGCGCCGCTCGCCGCAAGCACGCCCCATTTGATTTCATTGTTATATGGCATAAACCAAATAAGCGCGCAGGCCGACCCAAACAACACGATTGAAATTACCAAGCGCAGAGTAAAAATGTTGTTGATTAAATGGTTTTCTTGTGCGTTAGGCTCCGAGATCATCTGCGTAGTAATGAGCGTGAGTCCAAAGTCAGCGATAATGGCAAAGAATTGCAAAAAGGTCATGACGGTGGTGTACCAGCCAAATTGTTCCGTTCCAAGATAGCGGGTCAGAATTCCCAGTGCGAAGATGCCAAAAAGCACCGAGAGGGCTCGGCCTAAGAGTTGATAGATGGTATTACGCAGTGCGTGAGGGAAGGACATACGAGTGGTATGGTAGCAGTTTTGTGCTCATTATACAAGAATTTAAAATTGACAAAAACGCTTAAATTTGCTATACTATATACATAAATGAGCAAAAATACACTCATTTAAAAACAAAAATAAAAGCCATGGAACAGTTTTTTAAGAACTATTGGAGCGAATTCGGTCGGCCGTTGGAAGTATATGCGGAATTGTACGGCCGCGCGCGAGATCACCACAAAGCAAAAACAGCCAGTGCCAAGCAAGGAATTTTTCTTAGTTTGACAGTGGCTTTTTTTATTGTTGTGGCAGCGGCGACGAGTTTTCGCGTGGCGGAACAATCGCTCAAACGCACCATGAATATTCGTTACGCGTTTGCGCCTGCATTCATTGAAATGCGTGTTATAGATCAAGATGCCGCAACACAAGGCTCGGCGGTCAATGGAGTATCCTCTTTTATTGTACCCGCATCGGGTCTTTTACGTGATGCTGTTTTGCAATATGTAGCTCTTGGCGCGCGCACTGTGTTGGGCGTTGAAACGGCAAACGCCGCAACCGCGGAGTATGCCGCCAATCTTGCCACCGCGCCTCCTGACATAGAGCTTTTGTCGGGCGAGCGGCAACTGATACGGCTCAAATATACAAACGAAGGATCATACAACTGGCGGCGAGAAGGCCGCAGTTTTATTTCTCTCTACGCACGCACGGCAAAGAGCGCGTCAAATTTTTTTTATGATGCGTCATGGATGAGTACAAAACAAGTAGTGCGAATTGCCGACGCGTTGGTTGGTCCCGGACGCGCTGGGTTTGTTGAATTTTATATACGGGCGCCAAAAAAAATTGGAACGTATGCGGTTAAATTTCAACTTGCCGCGGAAAATACCGCATGGATAAATGAGGGAGAGGCTACCGTAACAGTGCGGGTGGTCAAAGAAAAAATCGTTACGCCTCAAACTAATAATGAACTTTCTGCAACAAGCACTCCAGACGCGCGCACGGGTCTCCCCACCAATCTTTGGAATGATGAGAGCCTTATAATTTTGTCTGCCACGAACACGGTAACCTCAACCGTCGCATCAGAAATTCTCAATGCGACAAGCACACCGAGTATTCGTGTTGGTTTATATCGCACGAGTGAACCGATTGAATTTGTTTCTGACAATGATTATGAATTGCGCGATGCAGAGGGCGTGCTACATGGTCAGATTCCGGCGGGGCAATCAATTATGCTTTTTTATAATGACGCGCGAAAGATGTATAGTGCGCAAAATGATACGGGATATGCAGAGAGTGCTCTGCTGTTGCGTCTTTCTCCGCGTGTTCAGTCAGCAAGCGTATTTACCTTAAGTAACCTTAAAAATTTTCAAGCGCGCAACACAAAAGTTAATTACAATCGGTTCAGAGGTGCGTTGGAAATACGCTATTCCACAGGGCATGTCTGGGTCATCAACGAACTTCCCATTGAAGCATATTTAAATGGACTCGCGGAAGCTGGTGAAGGCGTGCCGGTGGAATTTTTGAAAGCGCTTTCCATTGCGACGCGAAGTTTTGCTTATGAAGCGATACAAAATCCAATAAAACATTCTCGTGCACGATTTCATGTGGATGCGGAGTATGATCAAATTTATAAAGGTGTGGTGCGAGAGAATGCAAACCCTTCATGGGTTAAAGCCGTGGAGGAAACGCGCGGCGTGGTTGTTACATACAAAGACGAACCTGTTACCACGCCGTATTTTGCGCAGTCCTCTGGCCGCACGCGCGCGTGGAGCGAGGTGTGGCGCGGTACGCGCGCGTGGCTTGTCTCTGTTAAAACACCGTATGACAAAGGACATAAACGCTTGGGGCACGGTGTGGGAATGTCCACGCACGACGCGCTCATACGCGCCAAAAAAGGCACGAGCGCGGAGGAAATTTTAAACTATTATTATCGCGGCACGGAGGTGCAGAAGATGTGGTAATTTACATTTGCGCCGCTTGCGCGTGATATTTTCTGTCTTCATCCGCGAGCCGTATTATTTCTTCTCGCATGTGATGCGGATTTTGAACATTGTCAAAAATAAAAAAATCTTTCGCCGCCGCGGTCTGCGCGGTTAATTTTCCGTAATAAAATATTGTTGCGAAAAGTCCGTGGCTTTCAGAGGTGACGTCTTGGATGCGATACAAATCAAGTTCTGACATGGTACGGGAAAAAAGTCCGCGCTGGTCAATGCTCACTATGCGGTCGTTGGTTATAATCCACAAGTCCAAGAAATAATTAATAAGCGAGGTATAAAAAAATAACCAAACGGTGAGCGCGTAAATGCTTCCGAGCAGTAAAAGCAACACTCCCCACAGCGGGTGGAAGAAAACGTCAGGCGTTACAAGTTTGAGCAAAAAAAATACGCCATAACCAACCGCCATAAGAATAATCAAAACAATAACGCGCGGCGCGAGCATCCAAGGGCTTTGGCGCAGAACATAAATAATATGTTCATAGCTTTTTTGTCTGATAATGGTTGAATAGTTCATAAGGATTAATAAAGAGGCGGATTAAGAGTGAAATTTTGGAATGTGGTAACAATTTGTTGAAAATCAATCGGAGAGAGTACGGAGAACGTCCAATACAAAATGTATATGGTGCCACTCAAAAATAAAAAGGTTGCTAAAAAACTTCCAAAATTTACGGAACTGAAACGCGCCAAATGGTAGACATCAATGAGCGCCATGATGGCAAAAATTGCGAGGAAAAAATAGTAAGGGAATAAGACTAAATATAAAGGAAATGTCATAAAGAAGAATTAAAAAGTGATCTGGTGTTGGCGGGGGGTTGTTTGCCAAGATGCGCGTACGCGGAAGGAGTAGCAATGCGTCCGCGCTGTGTACGGTCTATAAATCCAAGTTGCATAAGA
>LCLH01000036.1 GCA_001001925.1 Candidatus Magasanikbacteria bacterium GW2011_GWC2_45_8 | reverse complement strand
AGTTTTTATTAATCTATTTTGATTACGTTTCCCACTAATTAGTAATTTTAAAAATGTTCTATGGAATATATTTCGCTCCTCTTTTTACTTGGTCGCATTTTATTTGGCGGATTTTTTGTCATGAGTGCGTTCAAACATTTTTCTAAGACAGACATGCTGGCAGGATACGCTGTGTCAAAAGGCGTTAAATCGGGCAAGTTTGCGGTGCTTTTCACCGGATTATTACTTTTAATTGGGGGATTGGGAATTATTTTGGGCGTGTATGTGCAGTTGGCGGTTGCGACACTCGTGTTATTTTTGGTGCCGGTGTCATTTATGATGCACGCGTTTTGGAAAGATACTGACGCAAATATGAAAATGATGAATATGATTAATTTTAATAAAAATATGGCACTCGTAGGCGCTACTTTAATGGCTCTTATGATTACAATGCCTTGGCCATTTTCTTTGTAATTTTTGTATTTTTATCGCGCTTAAAAGAGTCTTATGTCTGAATCCTCTTGCCTCTATCTTATAACCGGCGGTGCCGGATTTTTAGGTTTTCATACTGCGCGCGGCGTTGCCAAACGAGGCGGCAAAGCGATTTTATATGACATTGCGCCTGCAGACCTTTCAACCTATCCGCCCGGGACTGTGTATGTGCAAGGGGATGTGCGTGATCGCGCAAAGTGGTCATTCACGCCGCGGCCGCATTGCCGCTTGAATCGGCAAAAGAAATTCGCAGTGTGACTGTAGATGGTACGCGGATAGTGCTGGAAGAAGTGGAAAAGGCGGGGATTAAACGCATGGTTTACATTTCGTCCACCGCGGTATACGGCGTTCCGGAAAAACATCCGATTTTTGAAATTGACCCAATGATTGGCGTAGGGCCGTATGGAGAGAGCAAAATAGCGGCAGAAGGGATATGTGCGGAGTTTCGCGCACGTGGGCTTTGCGTCCCCATTGTTCGTCCAAAAACTTTCATTGGCATTGAGCGGCTTGGGGTATTTCAAATTTTGTTTGAATGGGTACGCAAGGGCAAAAAAATTCCGGTCATAGGATCCGGCAATAATCGTTATCAATTATTGGAAGTGGAAGATTTGGTGGAAGCGATTTTATTAGCCGCCACCGCTCCCTCCGACAAGGCAAACGATACATTTAATGTCGGCGCGGAAATATTTGACACCGTCAATAAAGATGTCGGCGCGCTTTGCGCGTATGCGGGGTATGATGCGCGACCTATGGGGATTCCTTCCTGGCTGGTCAAACCCGTATTGCAAATTTTGGAAATGTTGAAATTATCTCCTTTGTATAAATGGGTGTATGGAACCGCTGATAGAGATTCATTTGTGTCCGTAGACAAAATCAAACAACAATTGGGCTGGCATGCGACGCGTAGTAATGCCGAGGCACTCATTAACGCGTACCGGTGGTATCTTCAGCATTATCAAGATATAGAAGGCACAACCGGCACTACGCATCGCGTGGCATGGGATCAAGGGGCTCTTAAGTGGTTTCAAAGATTTTTTTAAAATATGTATGCAAACCCCTCCTGTTAAAGCGAGGGGGTTGCTTTTTTAAATCATTTTTTATAATGTATATATAGCCAAACTGCGGGAGGAGTTTCCGCGAGGCAGGAGAATAAACATGGAACGTGATAGAGATCTTGCCGCCCGCATGATCCTCCATATGGTCATAGCTCTTATAGGGGCGTGGCTCATTTTGGTGGTTCGGGTGGATGTGCCCTTTATGTGGTACCTTGGTCTAGGCATTGGAACACCCATCATTGTTTTGGATTTGTTCCGCGCCTACTACGTCTGGCCTCGGGTTACAAGCATTCGCCAAGCCAAACAGAATCGTCGGCACACCTTTTTGCGGGACGAGCAGTTCTTGAAGAACTTTGAGAGGTTCTATGAACCGCTTCTGACCCGTCTGTATCATCCAAGTGAGATGGGGAAAATTTCTTCCGGTGTCTGGTACTTTCTTGGGATGATTGTAAGTTATGGGATCGCTTCCGTGATTGGCAGACCGTGGCTCGCAGGGTTTGCAATTCTTTTCCAAGGGATTGCGGACCCTATTGCGCGCACCTTTGGCTTGCGGTGGCCGGTATTGCCTATACCGGAATGGGGCAATAAGAGCGTAGGCGGATTCTTGGCCGCGTTTTTTGTGAGCGCTGGCGCCGGAATGTGTATTTTGGCGATAATCTCGCCAGCAACATTCAACATCTCCGTGCTACGATTGGTTTTCTGCATTGGCGTGGGGGCTTTCTTTGCCGCCTTGGCCGAAGCAAACGCGCGTCGTATTGGTCTTGATGACAACCTCATCATACCGGTGGTGGCGGTAATCGGAATGATCGCCGCATTGCGCTGAAGTTCCACTCACTACCAACCAATTTTCATTTTAAAGACCTTCAAACCAGGGTCTTTTTTTATTGAGCGTGTCGTGGTATAATTTTTTATATGAAACAGAGAAAGTTAAACAGTACGTATGGAAAATATGTGCTCATTTTGAGCATATTTTTAATAATAACATTAACGCGTCCGGCACCTGTTCAAGCGAGTACGTTTTTAGAAGTGCCTTTTTCTATACAAATTCCCAATGGCAAGTGGGTTCAGCCGTTTAAAGACGCGTGTGAAGAGACATCGCTTCTTATGGTAGACGCGTTTTATCGTCATAGCGGGTTTAAAGACAAAAAAGACACCATCAAGAAAATTTTATCTTTAGTAGATTTGGAAGATAGAGTATTTGGATTCAGCAAAGATACCAACACGGAGGTAATGGTCAAAATAATCAATGATTTTTTTCCGTTTGAAGCGCGTGTGGTGGACAAACCTACCATATCAATGATTAAGGGCGAAATAGATGCCATGCGGTTGGTGCTTGTGCCGGCAAATGGCAGATTACTACCCAATCCGTATTTTAGGAATCCGGGACCTTTGTATCATGTAGTGGTGATTGTGGGGTATGACGACGCGCGCAAAGAATTTATCACCAATGATCCTGCTACGCGCCATGGAAAGAATTTTAGATACGCAATGGATGTATTGATGCGCGCTAACATGGATTGGGTGCCGGATCTTGAGGGTGAACGCTCAAAAGTAATGATATTTACTTCACCCATGGCAGACATGACAGCAGAGAGCGACGCGGATAATGATGGGCTTTCCAAAAAAGATGAAATCGCGCGCGGCACCAATTTGTATCTCGCGGACACAGACGATGATGGATTCAATGATGGCAAAGAGGTGGCGGCTGGATATAATCCACTGGTGGCAGAAACGAAATTTCAAAAACCAATGCTAGCCCGCGCGCAAGGAGAATTGCGTGTGTATTGGATTGAAGATGGCAAACGACACTATGTGCCTTCTCCCGCGGTTATGAAAGTGCGCGGTTGGAGCTGGGGAGATGTACGCACCGTGTCTGTAGCGTTTTTAAATAGATTTCAAGAAGTGGAACCTGAAACTGTCCCGCCCACGTGATGATGTCATTATATGGTAACAGGTCTTTTAAAAAAACATCCGGATTGCTCCGGATGTTTTTTGATGAAGTTAGGCGCGAGCAACGTTGATTGCGCGCGGGCCTTTTTCTGATTGTTCTACTTCAAAGGTGACAGCATCACCGGATTTCAATTCAGAGAATTGAGCGCCTGTGAGATTGCTTTCATGGAAGAAAACATCTTTTGAGCCGTCTTCAGGGGTAATGAAGCCAAAGTGCTTCTCGTAGATTACCGTTTTAATGGTACCTTTCATAGCTGAATGACTAGTAAATAATTACAAAATATTGTATTCCGTTGAAGAAAGTCGACGAGGTTTCTACGGAAAATTCTGTAAGGACAGTATACATGAAATGCCGGAAAAAGTCAATATGTTGACGTTTTGTGGAAAATATGAGATTATTCATGTATAACGAACCTTTTTGAGGGCTCGTTATTCATTTAAGGAATTTGTATGGCGGAAAATGTACTATTAAGATTTGACAATGTTACCTTTGAGTACGTAGAAAAAAGACCGGTGCTTGATGAGGTCTCTTTTGGTGTACGTAAAGGCGCAAAAATAACATTGATGGGGCAAAATGGTGCCGGAAAAAGCACTATTTTTAAATTGATAAAAGGGGAATTGAAACCTGTTAAGGGCGATGTGTTTATCACCAACAATGCTTCCATTGCCACGGCGGCGCAAATGGTTGACAAACAAGATTTGGATTTGACGCTTGAGGAGTATTTTTCAAAAGCGTTTGTGAATGTTCCGTGCAATATCAAAGGCCAGATCAATAAAGTAATGAACGTGGTCAATTTGGCCGTCCCGTTGGAGAGAAAAGTGGGGGATTTGTCCGGCGGCCAGCAGGCGCGGATTTTATTGGCGTACGCGCTTATTCAAAATCCGGACATTTTACTTTTGGATGAGCCTACCAATAATTTGGACAAAGCGGGTATTGACCATTTAATAGAATTTTTGGTCATGTACGACAAAACAGTGATAGTCATTTCCCATGATGCGGATTTTTTAAATTGTTTTACGGAAGGCGTAGTGTATCTTGATGTGTTTACCAAGAAAATAGAAACGTATGTTGGTGATTATTTTTCCGTGGTGGAAGAAATTGCCGCGCGTATTGAGCGAGAAATAAAAAAGAACGCTCAATTGGAAAAGGAGATATTAGATAATAAAGAAAAGGTAAATTTTTTTGCCAACAAAGGCGGCAAGATGCGAAGACTCGCGAGTAAGTTGAGAGAAGAAGTTCAGGAACTGGAAGAAAACAAAGTTGACGTACGGCGAGAGGACAAAACTATTAGGGAGTTCACCATTCCAGTGCAAGGAATAGTGGGCAATGTGGTGACCATAACATCAATAAAAATAATAAAAAATCATGAACCTGTGGTGAAAAAAGTGGATATTGTGTTGCGACAAAGAGATAGATTGTTGATTTCCGGACCAAACGGAATTGGCAAAAGCACATTGTTGCGCTCTTTGGTGAGCGGTGCGAGCGAGGACGCGACAATTTTAAAAGACACGCGCGTGGGGTATTACAGCCAGGATTTTGCCACATTGGATTATGATCAGACGGTTTTTGATTCTTTAAAAAACGCGCTCATGGAAGGAGAAGATATTCAAAGTATGCGTTCCGTTGCCGCCGGTTTTTTGATTACCGGCGAGCTAATGGGTCATAAAATTTCTCATTTGTCAGAAGGCCAAAAAGGTTTGTTGTCTTTTGCGCGGCTCGTGTTGATGAGACCGGGCCTTTTGGTTTTGGACGAGCCTACCAATCATATCAATTTTCGCCATATTCCGGTTATTGTCAAAGCAATACAGGGGTTTCAAGGTGCGATTATTCTCATCAGCCATATGCCTGATTTTGTAAAAGAAATTATTTTCACGAGTGAGCTTGATTTGGGGAAGTTTTGAAGAAATACAGGAATTTGTAGGCGCATACACAATCATGGTATACTATCTTGTGGAAAACAAAAGAGCATGGAGCGGCAAACAAGCGCGCGTGCATTGATTTTGTTATTTTCATTTTACTTCTTCAAAAACGCTCAAAAATCTATGGCGCGCTATATTTTTGTTGTAGGCGGGGTCATGTCCGGCGTGGGAAAGGGCACCACAACCGCTTCAATCGGGCTTTTACTCAAGTCAAAGGGATATACGGTAACCGCGGTCAAGATTGATCCCTACATCAATTTAGATGCCGGAACCATGAATCCAACCGAGCACGGGGAGGTTTTTGTAACGGTTGATGGCGACGAAACCGATCAAGACTTGGGCAACTATGAGCGTTTTTTGGATATCAACATTTTGTCCGATAATTACATGACCACGGGCAGGGTATATCAGAGCGTAATAGACCGCGAGCGCAATTTGGAATATAAGGGCAAGTGTGTGGAAGTGGTGCCGCACGTGCCGGAAGAAATTATCCGCCGCATAGAGCGCGCGGGCAAAAAAGCAAAAGCGGATTTTGTGCTCATAGAAATTGGCGGCACGGTGGGTGAGTATCAAAACATTCTCTTTTTGGAAGCGGCGCGCATGATGAAGCTCCGCCGTCCCAAAAACGTTTTGTTCGTGTTGGTGAGTTATTTGCCTGTACCCGCAAAAATAGGCGAAATGAAAACAAAACCAACACAGTACGCGGTACGCACGCTCAACTCCGCGGGCATTCAGCCGGATTTGGTAGTATGCAGAAGCGATGTTCCCATAGACGTTCCTCGCAAACAGAAGCTCGCTATATTTTGCAACATGGCGCCGGAAGATATAATTGCCGCGCAGGACGTTTCTTCCGTATACGAAGTGCCGCTTTTATTGGAATCCCAGCATATCGCGGAGCGTATTTTAAAAAAGGTGGGTTTGCGCGTTAAAAAACAAGACCTTCAGGAATGGCGCGCATTATTTAACACCATTCAAAATGCGACACGCGAGGTCAACATTGCGGTGGTGGGCAAATATTTTTCCACAGGCAATTTTGTGCTGTCTGATTCATATATTTCAGTCATAGAAGCTTTAAAGCACGGTTCTTGGGCGCACAAGGTCAAACCTGTATTGCATTGGTTGAATTCTGAAGATTATGAAAAAGAACCTGCACAACTTAAAGAATTAAGCAAATACGATGGCGTGGTAATCCCGGGCGGGTTTGGCACACGTGGTGTTGAAGGCAAGATTATGGCAGTACAATATGTGCGCGAGCATGGTATTCCGTATTTTGGTTTATGCTATGGTTTGCAGATGGCAGTTATAGAATTCGCGCGACACTTGTGCGGGCTCAAAGACGCCAACACGGCGGAAGTGAACCCCAAGACAAGCAATCCGGTAGTGCATATTTTGCCTGAACAAAAGAAAAATCTCGCGCACAAAAACCAAGAGTTTGGCGCTCAAGGCATATGGCGCGCCGGAAATTTCTGAACGACATCGTCACCGGTATGAAGTGAATAATCAATATCGCGATCTGTTTAAAGAAAAAGGGCTGGTTGTTTCAGGGGTCAACACGGAACGCGATCTGGTGGAGATAGTTGAACTGCCAACAAGCGTTCACCCGTGGTTTGTGGGCGTGCAGTTTCATCCGGAATTTCAATCTCGCCCCCTGCGTCCGCATCCGCTTTTTAAAGATTTTATTGGCGCGTGCGTGAAGAAGAAATAAGCAGATATAAAAAATACGCCCTTTTACGGGGCGTATTTTGATTTTGAGGATTTAAGCCGGTACCACGTTCACAAATTTGCGACTTGAAAGTTTACCGTTAAAGAGGCGAACTTTGCGAGTGGTGAATTTGACTTTGCCTTTGATGAGCGCAATGAGGGTGTCGTCACCGGTGCGTTTGACATTTTTACCGGCGCGGAATTTGGTGCCTCGCTGGCGAACCAAAATATTGCCGGAAAGAACGGCTTGACCGTCGTGGCGTTTAACGCCAAGATGTTTTGGTTGGGAATCGCGCCCGAGGGCTGTAGAGCCGGAAGCCTTTTTTGTTGCCATAGAAAAATTAAGTGTATTTCAAGTTAGATAGTGTTCATAAGTATACTCAAATGCTTGAATTTTGTCAAATAGTCTTGTATCATAGGGGATATGCAGAGGTATCCTCTCAAGCTATTTTTTAAGGACTATTACGCGGCGGGTGGCATTATAGCCGCAATCCTCGCCGATGTGTTTTTGTGGTTATATATTCCTCTGCGCGCACGCACATTTGGCGATCTGGCTTTTTTGCATTATACCATTCATTTTGGAGTTGACTTTATTGGCGCGTGGACGCGCCTTTTGCTTTTGCCCGCGTTGGGCTTGTTGATAATAGTGGTGCATACGGGATTAGGGTATTGGCTGTATGGGCAATTTAAAGAATTGGCACGGCTGGTGCTTGTTTCGCAGGTGGTGCTCTGCGGGTTCCTTATCGTGAGCGCAGTGGCTTTGTTTATCATCAATTAATCAAATGAATCTTATACCATCAGCAGTTTACGTACTCGCTCTCACCACTATTTCGTTTTTGGTGGCAACAGCGTGGACGCCTTTTTTGACGCGCTTTTTATATCGTTATAAATGTTGGAAGAAAAAGGCGCGTACTGTTTCCGCGGATGGAACAGGTACTCCCATTTTTAACGCATTGCATAAAAATAAAGAAATCAACACGCCGCGCATGGCGGGTGTTTTGATATGGGTGACCGTGGCAGGGCTGGCATTTATATTTTGGATTGTGCATACGCTTGCTCCCAATTCATGGGTGGGCGGTTTGCACTTTATCAATCGTTCCCAAACATGGATTCCTCTTTTCACCTTGGTCGCCGCGTCGCTTTTGGGATTGATTGACGACTGGATGGTGGTAACGGGCTTGGGTCCGTTGGAAAAAGGTGGCGGCATACGATTTCGCCATCGCTTGCTTGTGGTTGCGCTCATAGGGCTTGTGGGTGCGTGGTGGTTTTACACAAAACTCGGTTGGGATACTATTCATGTACCGTTTGTGGGAGATTGGATTTTAGGGTTCTGGTATATTCCATTTTTTATTTTTGTCATGATTACGCTGTTTAGCGGGAGTATTGTGGATGGCCTTGATGGTCTTGCCGGTGGAATTTTTGCCATTTTGTTCGGCACATTTGCCGCGATTGCGTTTATCCGCGGACAATATCAATTGGCGGCGTTTTGCGGCGCGGTTTCCGGAACGCTGGTGGCATTTCTGTGGCATAACATTCCGCCTGCAAAGTTTTATATGGGAGAAACCGGAATTTTGGGGCTCACTACCACTCTTTCTGTAGTGGCGTTTCTCACTAATACCGTGTTACTGCTTCCCATATTTGCGTTTGTGCTTTGCGTGGAGATAGCGTCAGTTTCATTACAGTTTGCCTCCAAGCGTTTTTTGAAAAAAAAGATTTTTTTGGTGGCGCCGCTGCATCATCATTTTGAAGCCAAGGGCTGGCCGGCATATCAGGTGACCATGCGTTTCTGGCTCATTGCCGGCATCTCCGCCTTCATCGGTTTGATTATATTTTTGCTTGACCGCGTGTAATAGCACACGCGTCTCCGGCGCACATTTTATTGTTTACTTCCATGCGCACCGCTCACCCCGATTATATTTTTGTAGGCAGTATTATTGGTTTGGTATTTTTTGGAGTGCTCGCGCTTTTGAGCGCAACCTCGCTGTTGGTGCCCAATGATACGTATTTTTTTGTGAAGCGCCAAGTGATGCTGGGAATTATTCCCGGCTCGGTGGCGTTTTGGTTTATGATGCGCACCCCCTACACGCGTTTGCGTTCGCTTTCTTTCTGGGTGTTTGGGGGGAGCATAATTCTGCTGTTGCTCGTGCTCATTCCGGGCATTGGAAGCACGCAAGATACATTTGCGCGCAGTTGGATTAAGCTTTTCGGGCTTTCATTCCAGCCGGTGGAATTGGCAAAAGTCGCGTTGATTATTTTTTTGGCGCATTGGCTTTCACGCACTAAACCAAGCGATTTGCAAAATTGGCAAACCGGTTTTTTGCCTTTTATTGTGCCTCTTGGGCTCATTGGAGGATTATTGTTTGCGCAGCCGGATGTTGGTTCATTGCTTTTGATAAGCTGTATTGCGTTGTCTCTTTTTATTGTAGGGGGAGGGCAGTGGCGTTACATGCTTGGCATGGTGGCCATAGCGGTCATTGCGGTTTTAATTTTGATTATTTTCAAGCCGCAATCCCACATTGTCCAGCGTTTAAAAGTTTTTGCGTATCCGGAAGTTGACCCGCTTGGCGCAAGTTGGCAGATTCATCAGTCGTATGTCGCGGTGGGGTCCGGAGGATTTTTTGGAGCGGGGTGGGGAAAGTCGCGCCAAAAATTTCAGTATCTGCCACAGGTGCAAGCTGACGCGATATTTCCCATTATGGCCGAGGAGCTGGGGTTTGCGGGCTCCGGCGCGTTTGTTATATTTTTGCTTTTCATTTTTTTCCGCATGATGCGCATTGCGCGCGCTTCGCCGGATCGTTTTGGCATGCTTATTACCGTGGGAGTCGCGGCGTGGCTTGTGGGGCAGTCATTTATAAATATGGCAACTATGCTTGGCATTATGCCACTCACCGGAGTGCCTTTGCCATTGGTGTCTCACGGAGGCACCACCATGTTTATGATGCTTTTATCGCTGGGGATTGTAGCGAATATTTCAAGTTACGCGCGCACTTAAAACTTATGAAGGAGGAGACAAAACACATTATTTTTTCCGGAGGCGGCACTTTGGGGCCGGTTATGCCGTTGGTGGCGGTTTTGCAAGAATTGCGCGCGCGTCACAGCGCATGGAAGTTTTT
>LCLH01000035.1 GCA_001001925.1 Candidatus Magasanikbacteria bacterium GW2011_GWC2_45_8 | reverse complement strand
CCTTTTTACAGCGCCTATCTGAAAATCGCCGAGGGCTGCTCGAATTATTGCTCCTACTGCATCATCCCGGCCCTCAGGGGCAAGGCAAGAAGCCGGCCCATAGAGGACATACTCAAGGAGGCCCGGCGTCTGACCGAGGCGGGTGTGAAGGAGGTCATCATCACCGCCCAGGACACCACCGGAGTCAGGACCACGAACATGCCCGTAATGGGTGGTTATGGGATTGCCTTTGGCATCCCATCCATGGAATACACAAACATTACCGTTTCGGAACCCGGCCCAGTTCTTCTGGACTTTTGTAACCACTCCGGATCCGGCAGACAGAATGTCTGCATTTCTATTACTAGCTGTACCTATGTCGATACCGCTGTGACAGGCCTCTGCCCCGAAACCTGTGTTATCGGCACAAAATTCCGCCGTGATACTCTGTCCGGGAACAGGAAATTTCCAAAAATTCTGCGGACCGCCGGATCCCCATACGCCGGGTTTGGTAGTGTTATTGCATCCGGATCCGTGCATTGACTGGCACTGATATGTTGATTTTGCACTGGTGATGGGCGCGTCCGCTTGACCGTCAAACCGTATGCCGCCGTTTGCGTGCAGTTTGCCATGGATGACTTCCGTGTCCCCAATCCATACATCGCTGTTGGTCAAAAAACCGTAGTCGCTCAAAGAGGGAAACCCAATGCGAACTTTCAGCGTGCGTTTGTTTTTGATATTGGCAAGAGAATACCCTGTAGATTTGATGGTGATGATACTAGAACCGTTTGGTGGAGCGGAAATATCCAAACTAAATTTTCCCACCGCAGTACCGTTTTTATCTTTATAATCATGCACATACGGGCCCGGCGCGCCTGTGCCGTCTTGCAGATCCGCGGGATTATGCGCCAAATGCCAGCGATAATAATTTATCCCCGCCTCGGCAATCTGGAATGCAATTTCATTTTGATTTTTTGCTCGAGCGGCGCGGTTTTCCATCACTGCAAAATTACTCATGCCCATAACAAGCGTGGTGATGGCGAGCGCGCCAAACACCATTACCACCAATAAAATGTTTCCGCGCTGAACCTGTGCGCCAAACATTTTCCGTGCCATAAATAAAACAAATTTAAAATTCATAACATCAATACACTTTTAAATTACGGATTTCCACTTCAGTGCTCGCGGTAAGAGGCACCGGCGCCACGTTTGGTTTTTGATCAATGACTATGGTAATGCGAATATAGCGCACCTTGACCACATTGACTGATTGCGCGATGAGCCCCGTGCCATTTCCGTTATAGGTTTCATCAAAATATTGAAATGGTTCACTGTTGGGGATTAAATCGCGTGAGACAACCGTAACCACCTCATTTGCTGGGTTGTATGAAAGAGGCGAACCGCTTGGTGCTATCACCCCTTTTTTGAGCAGATTGCCTGATACAAAATACCGTACGCGCTCGCGAAACGTGTCATTGTTGAGATCGCTGTAAAAAGCAAGTGTTGAACTTGCGGCTGTATCTATAATGTAAGATCCAATACTAGACGATCCTGCATTACGCGCTTCTTTGACAATGGCGGAAAGCGCGGCGCGCGCGTCTTTTTGCGCGGAAAGCTGATTGTAGATCACGTCGTTTGATTTAAAGGTGATGGTGATAAAGAGCATGAGACCTGTGAAAATCATCGTGAACAGGCCTAAGGCAACAAGAACTTCCAAAAGCGTAAAACCATCGCGATAAGGAACAGCGAAGCAACCACTTTTTGGGGCACGCAAAAATTCTGTGTTTACTTCGCTGTTCCTAGACAGCTCAAAATTGCTCATAATTTATTGGTCATGGTGCCATAAAAATTTCCGCGGTGGAAGCACCATTTACATCAACCTGCGTAATAACATCTTGGTAGCCGGAGAGAGAAACGGTAATATCATACGTGCCAGAACTCAAACTACTAAAAAAGGCTTGACCCGGAGGCGTGCAACCGGAGGTAAAACTGACCGCGATTTCTGATAATTGAGGCGTGTATTTATTGTTGATAGTGCTCATAAACACCTTATAACGCAGATACCTGTTATTGTCATGTACGCTGTTGATATTGGTAATGCTTGCCGTGTAATACGTATTAGGAGTGCCGTCAGGCCCCAAAAAAATCCATTGCGCGGGATCCAAAACAGGTGAAGAGGCAATCTGGAATTTGAGCGAGTCCGCTCCTGTTTGCGGTGGTTGCGCCAGCGGAAGCCATTCAATGTTTGTAAAATTGCTCGGCGCGCCAAAATCTATTGTGGAGGAAATGAGCTCACCGCTCCACAAATAATTATTCCCTATTTTTTTCAAAAACAAATCTCCCGGCGTGCCCGAATCGCTTATACTTCCGTCTTGACTAAAATATTTTGTTTCATCCGTGTACGTCGCTTGCCCGCTTCCGCCGGACCAATCGGTCTGGCGTGCGTATCCATTTCCAGTGATAACCTGCGCGGAAAATGAGCTTTTGGCGATTGTTACGACGGCACCGGTGAGTGGTAGCTTAGTGCCATTGTCTTTAACGATAACCAAAAAATTGTTGGCGGTATGAGCGGCAAGAATTATTGATAGATTTTGTGTCGCGGCGGGGGCAAGTGTAATAGGCAGAGTGGGAATAGTGCCTGCAATATCATAGGTAGTGCCGAATAAAACAAATTGATAGGTATCCCATTCTAACCCGCTCAAGGTAAATTTCCCGGTTGCGTCTGTGGTAATTAATTGATTAAATTTAAGAACGTCAGGATCCTTGCCAATCAATTTATTGCCCTTCACAGAAAATTCTACATTTGATTTGGGAACACACAAAGTATTAATGCTTGTTAAGGGAATACTTCCAACCTTATCAATGTTGAAAGAAATGTTGGTAACGGTTTGCGCGCTTACCGTGGCATCCGGTTTAATTGGATTGGTAATAGCGCCACCAGGGGTTATGGTACCGTCTGTGGAATATCCTGATTTGGTCGCTTCTATATGATAGCTTTCAACCGCGGGGGGCATATCAAGCAATTGCAGTTTGCCATTTGTATCAGTAACATCGGCAAGATCCAGATTTGGCGCCAATGTTGGATTGGTAATATGAACCGTGGCGCCGGAAATAGGCAAACCCGCCGCGTCAAACACGGTTATAAAGATAGCGCCGTTAGTGGAAGCTGATTCAAGCCCTTTTGGCGCGATATTGGTGGAAATGATGGCGGGATTTTTTGGCGCAATGACGCACTTGAGGCAGGTGACTTCTATCTGAACTTTTTTGTAGTCTGCCGGAGACGTATCATTGGGCGAGCCGCCGAGCGTGCCATCAAATGGATCATCAATGTTGCGCACATAATTTTTCACCAAAAATGTGGTGCCGCTTTTGGTAATTGTTTTACTCTGCGGCAAAACGCCGGCAGGAATGCCTCCCACTACTCCCACTTGATCGTACGGGAGGTTACGCGCCAACTCTAATTGCTCATTGGCAACTTCAATTTGTTGGAATTGTACGCGCGAAACATATGAAGATTGCAAAATATATGAAACCGCGGAATAAACGCCCACCGCGAACATGGCAAAAAGCGCGATGCTAACCACCACTTCTATTAAAGTAAAACCTTTTTGTTGAGTGAATCCTCCTTCTGACTGCATGCTCCTATTGTACCTGAAAACGATCGAAAAAGCTAAATGCGAAATGCCTTTTTTCGGCAAGAGCCCCCAAGGGGTACGGGTAAAATGCCTGAAGCATTTTCCCTCCTGCTCGCGCCGTCGCGCTCCGCAAGCCCCCTCGGGGGCTCTTGCCTCAATGACATTTCGCATTTAAATTTTATTAAACAATTTCTCCTCCAATGCGCGGCGTTTTTCCGGATACAAACGACATTGATACATAAGTATAGACATGCCTGTCTCGCGCCAATCAGGATGGTCCGCCAAATTCAAAAACTTATCAAATGAAACCGTCTCCAAAACAATTCGCTCGCCCGCGTCAAGATGTTGTTCAGATATTTTTTTGCAATCACGAGCAATAAAAACAAATCGCTCCCAAATCATTGAACGGTAGGGATACCCCTTTTCAAATAGCTCCCAGTTATCGGACACATAACCTGTCTCTTCCAAAAGTTCGCGTTGAGCGCAGTCAAGCGGTTCTTCTTCGCCATCAAATCTCCCCGCTGGCAACGAAACCAATTCACGCTCCCAATGCGGTTGTAGTTGGCGTTGGATCAAAATTTTATCCCCCACCATAGGAATAATAACCGCCGTATTGACCCGTTTAAGGCATTCAAATGTATGCGTGGTGCCGTCAAACATTTTTTGCGGCCATTGATAAACGTCCCAAATCAGACCGCTAAAAACTTTTTTAGCGTTTGGCGGCAAGCCGTATGGAGGCGTTTGCTTTTTGTTGTTCATATATACTTAAAATATATTACGAAGCATATGTTGCTCATAGAATACCTCTGCACCTCAATTATGATTTAAATTAAATTCCAATTAAATGTGCCACTTCAACCAACCCCCATACGCCAAGTCCCACAAAAGCAACACTTCCCAAAAAAGAAATCACCGGATTTTTTACCGCGCGGATGGTGTATGAAGGTGAAAGATATAATAGTATATTTAAAATCATGTGCCCCACAAACACACCAATGGCAAACCCAAACACATTAACAATATTAAACAGCGGAACATACCCTGCAAAATCGTCAAGACCGAGTATAAACGGAATGGTAAATGATAGCGCAAGCAATGGCCAAAAGCGAAGTGGCGCGCCAACGCGCACGCGCAAATCCGGAAGAATAAATCGCAATACGGGCGCGAAAAGCGCGTTCACGCGATCCAAAACACGCTCAAACAAACTAACTGTTTTTTTAAACCATCGGGGATACCGCGCGTCTTCAACCTTTGCGTGCTCGAGCCCGCCTTCCGCGAGCTTAAACAATACGAGCGCCGCAAGGGCTATCATCAGCGCCAAAAGCCAACGAATTTCCTTAAAAAAAGTCCAGACCAACAAAATGACCATGGTGCCCGCGGCATTGCCCAACGCAGTGCCTATTTCTATGGCAACACGGCTTTTCCACCCGCTATTTTTACTCATCAAATTGCCGATATATATGGCAAAATCAATTGAGGTTTTGAGATAAATAGTTAATCCAATCAAAATATCAATCCAAAAAACTTTCAAAGAAATATCACTTGATGTAAAAATATTCAACGCGTGAATTTCCCCCCACAGCGCAAAAACCAGACCGGCACACACGACAACAGTCAAAACAAGAGGGATAATCTGCGATTTAAAAAAAGATTCTTTCACGCGCATGTTACTCAATATATTTTTTATGTTTCATTTTTTCCGGCAAAAAATCTTGCGCGGCGTCTTCTGCTCGGGCAAATTCCGGCGTATATTTGTAGCCCTTGCCGTAGCCAAGCGTTTTCATGAGTTTGGTGGGAGCGTTACATAAATGAATAGGTACCGGCTCATTGGGAAGCTCGCAAATATCTTTTTGAATATCCAAATAAGCGGTATAAAGCGCGATGCTTTTTTTGGATTTTGCCATATACACCACTGCTTGCGCCAAATTGACTCCGCACTCCGGCATGCCGATATACGAACACGCCTGATACGCCGCGACCGCCTGCGAAAGCGCGAGCGAGTTGGCTATGCCAATATCTTCTGACGCAAAACGTATAATCCGGCGCGCGATATAGAGCGGATCCTCCCCCGCTTCCAGCATGCGACCAAGCCAATACAGCGCGGCGCTTGCGTCGCCTCCACGCATGGATTTATGCAACGCCGAGATAATATTGTAATGTTCTTCTCCGCTCTTATCATACAACAAATGCGTGCGTTGTAAAGATTCTTTGACCGCGGAAAGCGTAATACGCGGCGTGGCACCGGTTTGCGCGCTCGCGGTCTCACCGGCAAGCTGGAGCGCGTTCAATGCAACACGAGCGTCGCCGTTTGACATGGTTGCCAAAAATTCCAGCGCGCCATCTTCTATCTGTGCCGATTCAAAACCCAAACCACATTCCACGTCATGTACGGCGCGTCCCAAAAGAATTTTGATATGTTCGGGCTCCAAGGCGTTGAGAACAAAAACGCGGCAACGTGATATCAACGCCGCGTTCAAAGAAAAACTTGGATTTTCCGTGGTGGCGCCAATCAAAATGATCGTGCCGTTTTCAACGGCGGACAAAAGGGCGTCTTGCTGGCCCTTGTTAAGGCTTGCGGTGCTGCGCGTGCGCGCCGCCTCCAACACCGCGCGAATGTCTTTGACACCGTTTTCCACCGCGGAAAGCTGAACAAATGCCGCACCTGTTGCGCGCGCGATCACTTGGGCAATGGTGGTCTTCCCCGTACCGGGAGGACCCCACAACATCAAAGAAGGCACGCGATCATCTTCTATGGCGCGCCGCAACATCTTTTCCATGCCAAGAATATGATCTTGCCCCACAATATCCGCCAAAACAACGGGACGCATGCGATCCGCGAGCGGACGAGAAATGTCTTTGGATTCTAGTGTTAATGACATAAAAGCAGGCTTAATCGCGTGCCCTTATTGTATCAGAATCCAGACCTGTTGCCCAATACAATTTCTATTACAAC
>LCLH01000034.1 GCA_001001925.1 Candidatus Magasanikbacteria bacterium GW2011_GWC2_45_8 | reverse complement strand
TCAGTCCACCTTTTGATGCCCCATACGCTGCCGGGTTACTCATGTTTGTACCTTCGTACAAGCTCCAGTCAGGGCCGTATTCGCCGTAGATCGAGGCAATATTAATAATACTCGCGCCTTCAGCTACCTTGAGTAGAGGGGTTAAACGCTGGCATAAATCAAACGAGGCAGTGAGGTTGACTTCTAGCGCACGGCGCCAGGTTTCGACGGTTTGCTCTTCAAACGGAACAGCCCATCCTTGTAATTCCGAGGTGCCCACGAAGGCGGCATTATTGATGAGGATGTTGAGTCCTTTTTCGCCATTCTTTAGCCAGTCTATCAATTCAGTGCGTTGTGCTTGTTGTTCCAGATCACAGATACGATGCTGAATTTTAATGCCCCAACGATGGGCCAGTGTTTCGGTAAGGTTCTCGAAATCTGATCCTGGTCGGTCAACCAAGACTAAATCAGCGCCGAGTTCAGCCAAGGTATCGGCCATCACCTTGCCTAATCCACCTGCCGCACCAGTGATCAGGGCGCGGCGCCCTTTAAGGTTTATGAGCTCTTTAATCGTGTTCATGGTTTCTAAGGCCTCTTTAAACATTTCTGGGCGTTGTGCAGCATTTTTCACAAAATAGATTTATATAGCGCAAGTTTGCGATCCTGTGTTGTGGAAAACGTTTGCCTGAATCTATTGATGTACGCTAGTTCAATATCAAAAATATCCATTTCCTCATCCGTCATTGCAGGACTAAGCGATTCACCGTTTGGATTGATAACTTGGGAACTTCTTGCGTACGCATGTCCTTTGCCATCTACACCAGTTCGATTTACGCCAACCATAAATAGCTGGTTTTCAATTGCCCTTGCTTTGAGGAGCGTGTTCCAGTGATCAACTCGTTGGGCCGGCCAATTTGCAATATTGATAATCAGATCGCATTGCTTGCCAAGGGCACTGTAAATCTCAGGAAATCTTAAGTCATAGCAAATGGTAATGCCAATAGTCATCGACTTTAGTTTGGCAACACAAATTTCATTGCCGCCATTGAAAACCCTATCTTCACCCGCAAAGCTGAAGGGGTGAATTTTGCTATAGCTTCCCAGAACAGTCCCATTGGCATCAACCAAGACAGCATTGTTGGTTGCTTTATCATCGTCCCGAAAAACCACACCAAAGACAATCGCAATTTGGAATTCTTTGGCAAGTTCTTTGAACAACGCCACTGTCGCCGATGCAACACGATCTTCCTCAGTGTCGCCGGCATTCATGGAAAAAGCAGTCAAGGTCATTTCAGGAAACAAGACCAACTCCGCACCTTGTGCTTTTGCTTTTTGAATAAAAGAGCGGCAGGCTTGAAAGTTATCGCCTTTGTTTTCCCAAACCTGATTTAGAGACACTAAAACAACACGCATTAATTGTGCTTCCTGAATAGATTTTGAATACACTGAATGGCGACTGCTATATTGGCGTTAATTATTTCCTTATCTCAAGTATTCCCCAATTCAACAGCATTCCTGCTGACATTTGAAGGCGCTCGCCAGTTTTCGTTTGAACTGTGTACGTTCCGATGCCTCGTCTGTCTTGTTCCAGATCAATCGGAAGAGAAAATTCATGAATTTTGAAATTTGCCACTAATCCAGCCAGCCATTCACGCACCGTGTATAGAGAATATGTGTTGTAGCTATAATTCATTCCCTGCGCGGTAGATGCTCTTGTAT
Organism: Candidatus Magasanikbacteria bacterium GW2011_GWC2_45_8; assembly: GCA_001001925.1. GTDB lineage: Bacteria > Patescibacteriota > Patescibacteriia > Magasanikbacterales > UBA10146 > UBA10146. The sequence continues at coordinate 6,248 of LCLH01000034.1, read as the reverse complement.
GATCGATGACCTTTGAATAAATATCTACATCATGGTTAAGATTAAATAGCGAAGAGGCCAATATCACGCCGCCCGGTTTGCAGATGCGAACCAGTTCGCGCAATGCGGCTTCTGGCTTGTCAAGCCATGAAAGAGTCTGCCAACAAATAACCAGATCATAACTATCAGAGCCCAAAGTCAAATTGTAAATATCGCCAACGTTACATGTGGTGTTAAATTTTTTAGTAGCTTGACGAGCGAGAGAAATTGCATCCTCATTTGCGTCAATCAATGTGAATTTACTCTGGGGATAAAGCTCTGCAAGATGCACGCTTGCCCCACCTCCCCCGCAAGCGATATCAGCAATAGTCTGTGGTGCGGCGCCTCTGTCTATAAGAATTTTCTCAAGCACCCGCTGTTGCTCAGTTTTTTTGCTTAGGGAGAAATCATAATATTCGGCACTTTCTTTCGAATCAAGCCGCATTGCTTTTGCATAATCAGACATGATGTTTCCTTTAATTATGCTTCCTGAAAACAGGTTTGATTACAGGACCATTGAGATATTTCTCGACACCTTCATTCAACGCTTGGCGATAGATTCCAAAGCTTGCATCAATGGCATGCTCAGTTGCGATGAGCTCTCCTTCACCATGCCGGTAGGACAATGCAATCCAAGGCATGAGAACACCGTTATTGATCATTTCTTGCGAAAACAAAGTACGCAATCCTAACGAATTTACGCCAGACGAATCCAAAGTTAGGTAAAAGGGAGAGCAGGGGATACCACCGACTTTAAAACTCTGTCCAATGCCATGTTCCTCGGCTTTGCGCTGCATCATGGCAGTGAGTTTCCGTCCATAGCTCCACAGATGCTCGACTACATTGTGTTGCTGCATGAATTTTACCGTAGCGACAAAAGCACCCAAGCCGCACATTTCGGCGCCATGTGTTGTGGACAGTAGAAATACCCGCTCTCTTCCTTCGAATTCAATAGAGCCAAGTTCCATGATTTCGCGCTTCCCCGCAATGCACGCAACCGAAAAACCGTTGGCCATTGCTTTGCCAAAGGTACATAGGTCTGGAGTAATGCCATAAGTATGCTGCGCACCTTTCATGTGCCAGCGAAAACCGGTGATCATTTCGTCTAAAACGAAAACGATGCCGTTTGCACGGCATAAGGCTTGTACTTTTTGCAAGAAATCATCCTTAGGTTCTTCGGTGGTGACAGGCTCCAACACTACACAAGCGAATTTCCCAGAGTGCTCGGCTATCAATGCCTCCAAAGAGGCAATGTCGTTGTACTTAAACATCTTGGTCTTTTCGATAGTATCTTGCGGAATACCACGCGTGAGCGACGTCGAACCGATGAACCAATCATCATAGGAAAAAAATGGGTGTTCTGCGCAACGAGCCACTAACTCTCTTCCGGTATATGCACGCGCAAGCTTGACTGCAGCAGAAACAGCTGTGGAGCCGTTCTTGGTGAATTTCACCATATCAACAGAATCGATCAATTCGACCAGCAATTCAGCCGCCTCCAATTCAATCATTGAAGGGCGCGTCAGGTTGTTACCATTCTTTATCTGTTCAATGGCTGCTGCGTCAATTTCATCTTCGGCGTAACCAAGATTAACAGCACGCAATGCCATGCCATAGTCAAGATATTTGTTACTCTCGGAATCGTAAATATATGCACCTTTCCCGCGTGTCAGGATTTGCGGTGCATTCAAGGGGTACTGGTCGTAACCACGCGAATAGGTATGCGCACCGCCGGGGATGACTTTTAATAATCGTTCTTGATAATTCATGTTCAGCCTCTGGTCATTTGCTCAAGCGCATATAAAGTCTGGAGGATCGCATAATCGTCCTCCAACGAGTTGGGGTACAACGATTGATCTTTTGCTTGAACGGCAGCAACAAAATCCTTCATCTCGGCAATGTAGGGTTCTTCTGGATTAATGTACTGACTTTCCACCGTACCTACATCAAGCTTGTATTCCTTCCATTCTTCCATTGACGTATTTATATAGCGGACACTATTCGAATCCGTGCTAAATACAATTGCACCCTCGCTGCCAAGGACCCGCATATCACGTGTTGATTTAGGTCGCGAGATGACTTCTACAGTCAGATTTACAAGCACATTGTCGTCGTAACGAAGCAGGCAGTGATAAATATCGTCAATGTCCGCAGGCATGTCCGTCAGCTTTGCTTTGACACAGGCGGCTGCTTTTGCCGCACCAAAAATATCATTTAGCCACGTCAACTCAAACGGCACAATTTCGCGAGCCGCGCCTGTTTCGCGCTTGGACACGTAAAAATCTTCCATTTTTTCCCATGGGTGCCAGTCGGGAAGATATTGACCTGTCTGATAGTTTACGTTTAACACTTTACCAATGGCGTTCGTTTGAATAAGTTCTTTAACTTTTTTGGGGCCTGGAAAATAACGCATCGTGCAGGATGGAGCCATGACGATATGTCCACTTTTGATTTTTTCACTTAATTCTTTTATTTTTTCAGCGTCGACCACTGACGCTTCAATGAAACAGCTAATGCCCCGTTCAAAAGCGTAGTAAGCATAGTGCATGTGCAGATCGGGCGGAGTCGAAACTACAAATACTTGCGGCCCATATACCTGCAAGGCGGAATCCAAATTATCAAAAACTGGAATACCGTATTTTTCATGAGATTCCAGCCTTCTATCCGAACGTGTATCAAACCCCGCAACGTCCTTTATTCCCAATGCTTGAAGGTTGCGCACCCTTCTCTTGCCCATTGAGCCAAGACCGATTACTAAATATTTCATTGCAAGCCCCTCTGATGTTCCATAATTTTTTCAATCGTCAAAAAATCATACACGTCATCAATCTCATAGCACTGATACCGCTGGATCAAATAATGCGTCGTGCGGCGTGCGTAGAACGTTTCTTCTTCAAGCAGCGTTTTCGTTTTGACGATGTAGGCAACACCATAAGGAAAATACGCAGCTTCATTGTCTTGTCTGCGAGTAGTCATTACCAGTTCTTTGCAATATGGCTCAATTTCGTTACCCACGATTTTTTTCATGATTGAAGGGTGTTCATGCACTTCGCCCAAACTGACAATGGCGTCAAACTCTTCGTCCAGCGAACTGATCTTTTCAATCATTCCATCAAGATCACTTTCTTCACGCAAAGGGGAGGTTGGCTCCAATAAAACGACGTAATCAAACTTCTTTTGCAACTCACGTTCATAAAAGCCGATTACATGTTTTACAGTATCAATAGTAGTTGCTGTATCACTCGCCAATTCAGCTGGTCTAAGAAAGGGCACGGATGCGCCAAATTGGCGTGCAATGTTTGCGATTCCCTCGCTATCGGTAGTAACCATCACTTCGTCAATGTACATACTGTCAAGCCCCGCTTCAATACTCCAGGCAATGAGTGGCTTACCGCAAAGCTCTTTGATATTTTTTCCTGGCAACCCCTTTGAGCCACTCCGTGCTGGAATAATGGCAATAACAGTTTTTCCGTTGATCATTGCCTGCCGCTCTTAATTATGTTGTTGCCCTGACTGTTGGCTGCCACCAAATCCACAGGCCTACCCACATCCAACCACGGCTCATGCATCGGATAAGCCACCGTGCGTTTGGCTTTCGCCTGCAGGCGTTCAAACAGAGTAGGCATATCACAATGAGCATCTGCGCTCAAAACGCTCAATGCGTCAGGGTCAAGCGCATATACACCGGCATTGATGTGGCTACGAGCCACAGGTTTTTCCTCGAAGCCGACAATTTCGACGCCTTGAGTTTGCACTACGCCAAAGGGGTGCTGCCATTCGTGCACGCGCACAGCCATGGTAGCTGCAGCTTCGTGGCGAATATGAAAATCGAGCAGTTCGCCGTAGCGGATATCGGTAATGACATCGCCGTTAGTGACCACAAACGAGGCGTCTGGTCGTGGATTGAGCAACCCCAGTGCACCAGCCGTACCCAAGGGGGACTGCTCGCGAAGGTAATCGATCCGTACCTGCAGACGCTCTCCATTGCCAAATTGCTCCTCAATCATGTGGCCCAGATAATGAATGGCCAGCACAAAATGGCTGAAACCCTCCAACTTGGCGCGCTCAATGATGTGCTCCAGCATCGGTTTGCCTGCGATGGGTAACAAGGGTTTAGGGCAGCTTTCCGTGTGCGGGCGAAGCCGCGTACCCATCCCGCCGACCATGATGACCATCAAGTTGGAACGCGTTGGTGGCGTGGTGATTTCATCCCAGAGATGCAAGCCAACGACATGGCGGTGTTCATCGACTACGGGGATCTGCTGGATTTTATTCGCGACCATGAGCTGCATGACCATGTCGCGCCCCATCTCAGGCGGCACCACCAGCGCATTGCGATGGATGACGCTTGCGATCGGGCTATTGAGATCCAACCCTTTGAGCAAGCCACGCCGGATATCGCCGTCGGAGATTGTGCCTTCCAGCACGCCAGCTTTATTGATCACCAAAACGATCTTGATTGGTGGGCAGGATGGCCTTTCGCCAGCGTTGTTCGAATTGGTTCATCTTTACAACCTTTCCCGCAACAACTCAAAAGCCTCGGCGGCTTTGAAACCAGACGCCGCGCCGCGCAAGGTAGCCAGTGCGCGAATTGACTCATGGCTGCGTGGGAATGGGAACGCCCCCAGTTCTGACGCATAAATGTCCATTGCCCGTAATTTATTGTCTAGGTACGGCTCGATATTGACAAACACATTCGCCCGAAAACCTTGCTCGGTACCCAAGCCAAAATCTGTTTCGGAGAGTGTTTCGTAGGCCAGCACACGCTTTATCGATGGATAGCGAAACCATTTTGTGCAACTTGCCACCGCATCGAACACCATGCGGTGGTCGGTGTGGACATCCGATGGATGGGGTACAAGCACTTCTTCCGGCTCGAATGTCTTGAAAACATTTGAAACTGCGGCCACTAAATCGCTCATCGGCACTTGATCGAGTTGGGTCGTTGGAAAATTGAGCTCAAATACTGAATCGAAGCCGAACAATGCGGTGATGCGCTTAATTTCGTCGGCGCGTTGTTTGATTTTCTCTTCGCTCCAACCAGTCCCGGTCGTGATGCCCGTCACAATGAGCCAGGCCACTGTTGCACCCTCGGTTTTGCGGCGCAACAGCGTGCCGCCAGCGCCGAGTACTTCGTCGTCTGGGTGTGGGGCGATAACAATGGTTTTCATAGATAGCTGCCTACGCTTGGTTCAAATGCTGGTTCGGTAACCAGGAGACATATTGCACCTTCACCACATTTCACAACGGGGCCGGTACTTGATTGCAGCAAAACTTTGCCTGGCTCAATATTATTTGCAGCATCCTTATGAATAGCAGTTTTCCAGACTTTAATTTCTTTTCCATCCACCAAAAAATGCGCTCCGATATAAGGCGTAGTGAGACCACGCACCAAATTATGAATGGATTGCGCAGACATACGCCAATCAATTATCCCGTCTGCCCTGCCCCGCTTGCGCCACGTATTCGCATGCTGCTCATTCTGTTTAATGCGCTGAAACGTACCAGTAGCGAGCTGCGGCAAGAATGCTTCAATTTGCGCCAATGCGGTTTGTGTCACCTTTTCATACAAAGTAAGTGCGTCGTCTTGATCAACAATCTGGATTTCTCGCTGAGAAAGAATATCGCCGCTATCGGCACCAACGTCCATAAAAAAAAATGTGGAGGCTGTCTTATCAAGCCCGAGAACCAACGACCAAATGAGCGGATGCCGTCCTCGGTTGGACGGCAACGCCGCTGGATGAAAGCCAATCACGCCCAAAGGCGCCAAGCCTAGTAAGTCTTGCTTTAGCAACCTTGACCATCCAAAACAAAAAATGACATCAGGCGCTTTACTCTGGATCCAACTCAAGGCCGCGGTTGAATTGATATCGTCAGCATAAAAGCAAGGTATTCCATGCGCCGCACTAACACGACTGAGATCAACATGATCAGCGTTGAATTTCGATTCTTGTAAGGTGCATACCCCCACAATTTCCGCATCCAGAGCCACCAAGCGCTCTAGGGCGCGCAAGGAAAACTCAACAGTACCTATGAATACTATGCGCATGAGTTACTAGCATCATAAAATCGTTTTTTGAGTAAGCCATCGAGCGAAACAGTCTTGATAGTCGAGATGATTGCCGCACTTGCGCCACCCTCACCATAAGGACTGGTAATTTGGCGCAAGCTCACTTGAAAGTCGGTGGAGTAAAGCTGTTCCAATGCGGCAGCGATACTGTCGCGGCTTG
>LCLH01000033.1 GCA_001001925.1 Candidatus Magasanikbacteria bacterium GW2011_GWC2_45_8 | reverse complement strand
TCGCACTTGGGGCAATAATCATACTCTCCCTCGAGATAGCCGTGTTTCGGACAGATCGAGAAGGTCGGAGTGATGGTGATATAGGGCAAGCGGAAATTGGAAAGGATACTCCGCACCAGATTGCGGCAGGCTTGGCCGGAACTGACCTTTTCATTCATATAGCAATGGAGCACCGTCCCGCCGGTATATCTGGTCTGCAGGCTGTCTTGCAGTTCCAACACCTCGAATACATCATCCGTGTAGCCGACCGGTATCTGCGAAGAATTCGTATAATAGGGCGCCTCCGCCGTACCGGCCTGCAAGATATCTGAGAAACGCTTCTGATCTTCCTTGGCGAAGCGATACGTCGTCCCTTCAGCCGGCGTGGCCTCGAGATTATAAAAATTGCCCGTTTCTTCCTGAAAGTCCTTGATCCGTTCGCGCATAAAATCAAGAATCTCCAGAGCGAATTGATGCCCCTCTGGCGTCGTGATATTCTCTTCGTCATTTGTAAAGTTGCGGATGGCTTCATTGATGCCGTTGATGCCGATGGTGGAAAAATGATTCTTGAGATACCCGAGGTAACGCTTGGTGTAAGGAAATAATCCGCGATCGATCCACTTCTGGACTTCTTTGCGCTTGATTTCGAGCGATGTCTTGCTGAGTTCCATCAGGTGTTTGATGCGCTTGAAGAATTTTTCCTTGTCGCCTTTTGCCAGATACCCGATGCGCGCCGCATTGATGGTCACCACGCCGATGGAGCCGGTCATCTCCGCCGAACCGAAGAGCCCCCCGCCGCGCTTGCGCAGTTCTCTCAGATCGAGCTGGAGCCGACAGCACATAGAACGCACATCGCTCGGATTGAGATCGGAATTCATGAAGTTCTGGAAATACGGGGTTCCATACTTGGCAGTCATCTCGAAAAGCGCCAGATTTTTCGGATCCTCCCAATCGAAATCCTTGGTCACATTATAGGTCGGGATCGGGAAGGTGAAGGTCCGCCCCCTGGCATCGCCTTTCGACATCACTTCGATGAAGGCCCGATTGACGATATCCATTTCAGGCTGCAGTTCGCCGAAGGTATATTCAAACGGCTGGCCGCCGAGAAGCAGGCTCTTCTTCTTCATATCTTCCGGACAGTCCCAGTCCAGCGTGATATTGGTGAACGGCGTCTGCGTCCCCCAGCGCGAAGGAATGTTCAAGTTGAACACGAAGGACTGGATGTTCTGATAGACGTATGCATACGTCTTCTCTTTTACATACTTTTCTTTGGCTTTCTTCGAGGCGAACTTTATGCCATACTTCTTGATCGTGGCATACTGCTCCATCTCATACTTCTTCACGAACGGCGCCATATACGTATCGAAGCTGGAAAACGCTTGTGCGCCAGCCCATTCATTTTGCAATGTACCCAGAAAATTTACCATCTGCGACACGGCGGAGACCAGATGTTTCGGCGGTGCGGATTCTATCTTGTTCGAAACGCCGTTGAACCCCTCTTCCAGAAGAGCTCGCAAGCTCCATCCGGCGCAATACCCGGAAAACATATCCAAGTCATGGATATGGATATCGGCGTTCCGATGGGCATCGCCGACATTCTTGGGATAAATATGCGATAACCAATAATTGGCGATGACACTGCCGGCCGTGTTCAAAATCATCCCTCCCAGAGAATAGCCCTGGTTGGAATTGGCATTGACCCTCCAGTCGAGCTTTTCCAGATATTCTTTGACCGCTTTCTCCACTTGGACGACGACATTTTTGCCCTCGCGCATCTCGCGGCGCTTCTCGCGGTACAAGATATACGCCTTGGCGATATCAGCATAGCCATACTGGATGAGCGTACTTTCGACGATATCCTGGACTTCTTCGACGTTCGGTATCCCATCCTCAAATTGCTCCTCCAGCTGGGCATAGACGTCTCCCGAGAGCACCTGGGCCGCGATGACATCCTTCTGTTCCACCGCTTCGGCTGCCTTCTCGATGGCCTGTTCAATCTTCGAGAGATTGAAGTCGACGATCCCCCCGCTCCGTTTCTGCACTTTGTATATGGGCATAAGCGCGTCTTTTTGTTTTAATTTAAGATAGTTAGGGAGAACTCCCACGTTTGGATGAAATTCAAGGCGCGGAGAAAGTGACGACGGAAGCGTACTCTAGCTACGCTGGAGTCGGAACAGAGGCTCCGCAACGCAGAAGTTCGCCAAACGGGTGAGTTCTCAAAGAGAGAAGAAAAAGCGGCTCCCAAGAAAGCCCCTTTTCCTCTGCATAGTGTTAAACACCTGAAAACAAAAAAGGTGTCATTCCGACACCAAAAACCACCATATCTGGTAGATTTCACTCTTTTAACCGCAAAAATGGCCATTCCACGGACGAGACTATAACATCAGCATATGGTGTTCTGAAACACTCTATCCGGGGAATTGACTGACTTGATCTCTACGAAAAACTGTGTGAACAGCGAATAGATCAAGATGCAAACTTCGTTTTCCAGTCCGTCATGAAACCTTCGATAACTTGAGGCACAAAACCCTCATCTCTCATAGAAGAAAGTGCTTGACCGACAATGTAACGAGCAACATTGTCCTTGTCTTCGCCATTGTACGCTTCGCCTGCATTCACGCCAGCCTCGTACCCGTGACTCGTGAATATGCCAATTACTTCTTGCAGATCTTCTACAACGTTACATGGAACTACAAATGCACAAAGCCAGTCAAGAATCTTCTCTTGGTTGTTGAAGTCAAGACTCGGCAACTGCCTCATTAGAGCGTCAGCCTGTTGCTTTCGTCCTCGGTAGCTCTCCTGTAATAGCTGTAATGAGTATTCGTCAAGACTCTTCTTCTCAGCCAATCTTTGACATGCTGCGAGCTCCTCTTTTGTGAGTTGTTGTGGTAGTTCCAGACTCATAGTTTTCAGTTAGTTATAGAATTAGTTATACATCTTACCGTGGACTAATTATCTCATGCCCAAAAAAAATTGTCTAGAGTGCACTTTCAAGCCCCTCTTCTGGGTCATCACCTTAGCATATGGTGTTCTGAAACACTACGGTAAAGAAATTTGCAAACGACCCTTAAAACCGTGTGCGCTACCGCTCCCAAACAAGCTGCAAGTTCTTTTGATAGGTATACCCACCGCTGAGCGTATGGCTGTTTTTGAGTGAAATTGAGCGTTCCTTTCCGGCCGGATCTTTCAAACAAGACTGCTCGAGGCTTTGCTGAAATAATCCAGCTCGATTTGTCGAATGACCATGCCGCTTATCGACAAGTAAGGCATCGAAACCGTTCTCATTCGCAAATTGCACTGCTTGTTTGGTAAGCATTTGATAGAATCGTTTCGCTGAAACTTCAGATACTAACCCGACTGATGGATTCGGACAATAGAGGAGATACTTTTTCCCTTCCTCGGGTTCATTCATTTCAAGAAGCATCGTTGTACCGACGCATCTCTCCCTTTCTTCATCGAAGAGAACGAACTCGAAGTATTTATTATTTTTGAGCATATTCGGATCAGCTGCCAGGCAGATATCGGCCACCATCCGAGCATGGGCATTCTCCCTATTCTTAGAAAAGTAACCCTTTATGAGCCTGTCTTTTGACAGCTTCTCCTGATTTCGCGCTGTATCAACTTCTTTGATCTCTTCGTATTTGCCGATCTCGTTTTGCAGGCGAATGTAGACTGAGGATTGGAGTTTCTCTACTTTTACCGTATCAATTCGACCGCCCGCGTCGACAGTAAAGAACTGGTCGATATGCTTTTGCCATACATCTTCGAAGGTATCGAAGTCGTTCACGCTGAAGAGCAGTGCAAAATCGCCTGCTGACTTTTGAATTTCCGGCAGTCCTTGAAATACATTGGTGAGCGTCTTGGCGATCTTTTTTTGTATGAGCGGCGTGGTGAGTTTGTCTCTCGGAATTTTAGCGAGGTCCTTTGTGATGGTGAGAAGCGCATCAGCATATTTCTTCTCATATTTTTCTTGGAATGTTTCGGAGAAAAGCGCTCGATCCTCGCTCTGTGCTACCCGCTCCTGAATAGCTTTTATCGTCTCTTTCATGTTGTCCCCATACTGATTCACCAGTTCATCGAGCAGAATATAATTCTTGGAAACCTCATTTTCTTCGAGATTCACTCGATCAATACTGCTGGCGACAAATGAATCATACGAACCGAGAAGCTGATACGCAAGCAGTACATTCATGGTGTCCACCGTATATCCCTTGGCCTTGAAATAATCAAGTATCTTCCCTTCAAGCGTCTTGGCCTGTGAATCAGGAACTTCGTCGCTCAGGTACATGGAAAGTGATTCCTCCGTCGCAATGCTTTTTATAGATGCTATGCGATCCGAGAACTCTTTGATCAGCACCGCATCAGGAATTGTGTCTGCTTTAATCCGATACCCGAGAACGCCGGAAAGGTGGAAATCGTACCCATTCCTCTCAAATTTATACGCAGCAAGATCCTGAGAACGATCCTCATACTGATCTAGGTATTCATAAGTATTATAGTTTCTTTGAGGGTAAACTTCCTTCAGGAGACCTTCATAGTATTCTTTGTTTTCAGAACTTATGGGCTGATTTTTTGAGAGAAGAGAAATATCCTTCATAATTCTGCCGGCAAAGGCTTCTTTCTCTTCTTGGGTGCCTCCAGAAAAAAACTGTGAGACATACAAAAGAAGAAATTTCTCATTGGAAGCAATGCTTTTGTTGTTCTCGAATTCGACTTGCAAGTCAAGCATTTTTTTCAGCGCATTTTCCGGATCTTCGGAGACACAGATTCTCCGAGAGTATTCTTGTCGTATCATTATACTCTGGGGTAATTTTTCTATCACCTCAATTGCCGCGCGTATTCTTTGAGGATCGAGGGGCAAAGGAACAAATCTTGCTATTCGTACTATTTCATCGCATATGCGATACAGAATATCGAAAGAATCTTTCTCATTCACCTTGAGTATGCTCTTTCGTAAAGCGTTCATAACTCTCTCGAGAATATCCCTGCCCTTTAGCACGGTATCGGGCAATGGAATCGTTTCGAGTACTTTACAGAAATCGAAAAGGTGTTCCGCGTTCATGATCTCGGTTTTTGCCAGACTTTGAAACTCCTCCGTTCCAAGAAAACTTCTCAAATGGGGAAATATTTCTACGAGCTCATGAGGACTATGCCACTGAGGCTTCTCCCCTAAACAACTTCGAATGACCTTCATCAGTATCGCATCAATTTTCTCCTGAGGGATAGGTATATCTTCGACGAGTTTTTTGGCCTTATTGAGGCCATGGGTGCTCCGTGAGAGTATCATCGAATTAAACTCTTCGAGGCACAGGTCGTGGATATCCGTGCGCTGCAAGAACTCCTCCGTGAGTGAGAATGAGGCAAACTGATCGAGGAATAATTGTATTTGGTTATTTTCAATGTACGTAAGCGCATCACTGTCATCCAAACCCCTGAAACATTCGAGGCGTTCTCCTAAATTGAGAGCGAAATTCTTCTTTTTAAGGCTGTCAAAGATTTCCTTGCCGAGAGTGAAGTCTTCGGGTAAAAGATTCAGAATCCGGACGACTTTATATTCCTCGCCTCTCTCGATAAGCTTATGGATGTATGCGTGCTTATCAGGATCGCGGAGACTCGAAAGAACCAAATGTTCCTGATTATTCACAGTAATCATCTGATGAAATGATTCATAGTGTCTCGACACATACTCAGTAAGAGGCACCGAAAAAACATTTTCGTTCAACAAAAAACTTACATACCCGCGCTGGATAATCGATTCAATTTGAGCATCTCTCTGGACTCCATCCGGTGTTATATCGATGATTTTCCGTTCTTTTATGACACTTTGATACGGTAATTTTACCGATGTTTTTAAATCATGGGGCGTGTATTTTCCGTTCCCGCTTGTAATACCATGTACATAGTTGTTTCTGACAAAGCAATCCGCATATCTATCAAATTCGTCAGGAGGAGGAATATTATTTTTTAAAAGAAACTCCAAAATTTCAGTAATGTCCCAACCCCCTGAACGAATGACTTTCTCTGCAATTTTTTCTGAAAACTTTTCTGAATATTTCAGCACAAGACCGGCGTGGGGCGAGGCAAGCAAGTGTTCCACCAGGTCATTGCTATATTTCCCATTTTCCGCATACTGCCAGAGCGCCCTCTCGAGAATCGCGCGTCTATTTTCTGTCACCTGGTATCCTCGTGTCTTAAATTGTGTCAGGGCAATCATAAGCGATTCCGGAAGCTTTTCTACGAAAACTTCCTGGCCATAGCTGGCCCCAAAAAAATCACGCGGAATACTCCTCGCGGCAAGCCGCGAGGTATCTTTGACAAATTTGTCTTTGATACTCGCCGCAAGCGGCGGGGAATTAGACCCTAATTGAGATTAAAATGTCCAATTCGGGCTCCGAGAGACCTGGTCCATTTTTGCTATATCCGGCAATGTAATGCTTGAGAGCTTGGGTACCGATATACTTGCGATGAGTATACCCCTGCGTGCCGATATCGCTAAAATCATTTTCGACCAGAAGGGCTATTTTTGCCCGGCGGACGAGTCCGGCGTCAACAGTTTTCGGTTTCTTGTATCGCCCCTCCGCATAACCGCTCGCATCCCTCAGTATGTTTTTGATTTTCCGATTCAACAGATCTTTCACTCCACGCATTGTTGTCACTGGATCTGCAATGCGCTTTCCATGCAATACCTGTACATTCTTGACCTCTTCGAGTAAATCGTCCATCACAGACGTCTCATAGTCCTCGTCAGAAAGTCCTTCTGGTTTTAAAACTCGAAGTATCGGTACGACCTCGCGAATATATATCTGCTCTGCGCGTTCAACAGAAGTTTCTTCCACAACAACATTTTCACGTGGAGTTGGAGTTTCGTGTTTGGGTAAAAAAGTTGTAGATTCTTCGAATTGCATATAATACCAATATATCAGACTTCAGTATTCCATCTGAGGTAAAATTTCCTGGGACTCTCTTCCTCAATCATAATTCCAGTATATGGTGTTCTGAAACACTCTACTCGGGAATAGTTTAACAAATCCTGCTACCTTTATCCCATAAGGCTGCTGCGGAGCTTCTTCCTGGCTCGGCTGAGAAGGAGCTTCACGGCGTTCTCGCTTTTGCCGAGCGTGATGGCTATCTCATGCACCGAAAAGCCCTCCTGGTACTTCATGGAAAGCACCTTGCGTTCGGTCGCGAGAAGATTGGGTGATTGCCACAGCGTGTCCTCGGAAAGATGGCAGACCTCCGACACCATCTTATCCGCTATGGTTTCATCGATGAGGGAAAGGAACTGCTTTTTGCGGAAGTAGTTGATAAGCACGTTGTGCGCCACCCGCAAAAGATAGGTCCCGTACGACGCGTTGGTGAGCCGGAAGTTCTCCAGGTAGCGGAGCGCCCGATAGAACGTGTCCTGGGCCAGATCCTCGGCGATCTCGACATTCCCCTGGGCATGCCGCATGAAATAGACGAAGATCGTGTGCCGATACTTATTGTAAAGCGCCTGAAATTGCTTGGGATCCGTCTGGGCGGCCAAAATCAGTTCATGATCGGCTTTCCGAGCCTGGAAACGCTCTTCGAACGGCCCCACCAGCGTCTCCCGGAAGATTTCTGGGAGCGACTTCCCCCCAAGAGCCGGTGCCACATGTTTGGAACCGAGCGTCTGCAATATGTAACGCAACCGCTCTTCATCATTCAAGACGCCTTTCTTGGAAAAGACCTTCTGGAATTCCCGCTCGAAACGTTCCCGCTCGGCCTTGCCTTCCAAATGGCTCATCTCGAAAGCGATGAAATACTCCGGGGTCTTTTTCCCTTTTTCGATGATGGGCGCGATGGCCATCAGTTCCGGATAACGCGCCTTGTCTTTGCGCACGTTGGTCACCGTCGCCACGAACGGCACCTGCTTGTCTCCGATAGCCGTCCACAATTTGTTATAGAAAGCCCGCGGCATCTGGCCACCCCACAGCTTCCCTGGCGTCTTACCGATGATTTCGCCAATGGCAAATCCGGTGCGCCTCTCGGTGGCTTGATTGGCATAGAGAGCCGTCCCGCCAGGATCCGAAATGAGAAACACCCCAAGAGTGCTATTCAATGCCTTATTCAGCGTATCAGCCGTTTCCATAGATGTATTTACCCCGTGAAATCCTGCTTCATAGGTCTGCCTCTGGCAGAATTTCACTGGGGTTGCTTCCCTCTATCATACACGAGAAAACCAGGTTTCAAAAACCGCCATTCTTCAGGCGGTTTTACAGATATTTTTCAAAGTCTATATTTGAGGAACAAAAAAGACCGTTCCAACGATGTGGAACGGCGCGCTTCCGGCGATCTGTGATCACTTTTCAGCAATTTGCTTGACATAGCTTCCTCCTTTCAGTTTTTCAAATATTGTAGCTTGGAGTGAAACAAGGTCGCTTTCACCTAAGTCTGCTTTGTCATTGATGCTCGTGACGACAACAGTACGGCTATTCAATTGAAATTCTGCCAAGATCCACAACCCGACGCGATCACAGATACTGTGGAGATACTTGGTTTCTCGCACCAATCCCTGCAGGTCCCTTTCTTCAACATCATTTTCCGGGTAACTAGCGAAAACGAATTGCTTGCCTATCTGATGACATACTTTGATCATCACTCCTCCTCATTTGTTAAAAAACTTTCCAAAATAAAAACTCCTCATCTCTTTGCATAGCGAAAACTACGCAGAGGGACGAGAAGTCTCATAACTTTCGTGGTGCCACCCTTTTTCTGGAACAAAAAACACCTCTGTGGAGATGCCTCATTCCACTCATTGACCCATACTCCGCCGACTGGCGGAAGACATCAATTATCCTCTGGTTACGGAGGAATCCGGATCTCCACTTTTGCAGAAATCATCCTACCCTTACTGAAGAGCAAATCGAGGCCCAACCCCTGACAAGATGACTCTCACAGGGACCCCGATATGGACTTTGTCATTGCTTATGAACTGGCTCTATCCTAGAGCAAAGTGAACACTTTGTCAACTCCATTTCACAAATACCGATAGATGCTTGTCTAAAAGCTCGTTACCCCTCCGTCAGCCCCAGCTTCTTAAGACGGAAGCGGATGCCGCCCGGCTGGCGGCCAAGGGTTTCCGCAATCTCTTTCATCTGAACACCCTTGTTAAAAAGTTTTTGCAGTTTGGTTTCTTCTTCTTCGCTCCAAGCGCGATACGCGTTTGGATTTTCGACACGGACTTTTTCGAGAGAATACATTTTTTCTTTCTCATCTTTCTTGGCCTCCCTAACTTTTCCGATGGAAAAATCTTGAGCAGGCTTTTTTCCCCGACTCAATCTGCCTAATTTCCCACCGCAGACAACAATGAAGTTTTTCTCCAACATCCGTCGCTCTCCTGCTTCTCTTGCTGCCGATTCCTCTTCTACGCGCAGTGATGCGGCGCAGAATGTCTGATCTTTTTGAAGAACCACCGGATGGACTTCCAGGGCGCGGGCATTGATACCGATCAAGTGCACGCCCGCGAGGGTGCGCACCCGCGAGAGCGCTACATACCCCTGGCCATATTCGAACGTCTGCGACAGATCCATAACGGCGGCGTCCAAGCTCACACCCTGGCTCTTGTGGATGGTGAGCGCCCACGCCAGCCGAAGAGGCAGCTGCGTGATCTTCGCCAGCACCATCTCTCCTTCCGCTATCGTCCACTCCATCGGTTCCGTATCGATCCGCTCTCCTTCTCTCGTTTCGACGATCGGGTATTTGCTGTCTGCATTGAAACCGACGACCGTACCCAGCGTTCCATTGACGAATCCGAGATTCGAATTGTTTTTCGTGAACATGACCGTCGCCCCCGCTTTCAATTCG
Source organism: Candidatus Magasanikbacteria bacterium GW2011_GWC2_45_8 (assembly GCA_001001925.1). Taxonomy (GTDB): domain Bacteria; phylum Patescibacteriota; class Patescibacteriia; order Magasanikbacterales; family UBA10146; genus UBA10146. Next base: position 1,130 of record LCLH01000033.1, on the reverse strand, counting down.
AGACGCTCCGGTGAGAGACAGCCGCGCACCAGGACGAACGTACGGTTCTTGCCCGGAAGTTTCTTTAGTTCAACGCTATTCAGCGTGTCCACGTTGGCATTGTGCGAATAGAGCCGCGTCATATTCTCGGGAAGATCCGCATGCGCAATTATCCGCCCGCTGATACTCTCAGAATGCGTCTCATTAAATTCGTTACGTCTGATAGCTGAGAGGATACTGAGAAAGACGCTATCCGCCTGACGATGTTGTTCGCTTAAGTAGCACGTCGTCGGCTGCAGGGCCTGCCAAGCCTGTGCATCAAAAGCAAATTCTATCGCTTTCCCATTCTTGCCGACTGGCGGCAACTGGAAAAAATCACCTACCAAGACGATCTGCAATCCGCCGAAGGGCAGACGAAGCTTGCGTACTTTCCGACACACCTGCTCAACGAGCGTGAGAACGGTGCCATCCAACATGGAAATCTCATCGATGATGAGCACTTTGGCTTTCTTGATACGCTTGGCCACGTAGCGGTTCTCAGCCAGCTCCTGCAAGGCATCATCATCAAGCGCCGTTTCCACGCCGATGCCGCTCCAAGAATGGATCGTCATGCCGTGGATATGAGTGGCCGCGATCCCGGTCGTTGCAGTCACCGCAAAATCGATCTGACGCTCGCGGAGATACTCGGTATAGCGGTTGATGGTGTGGGTTTTCCCCGACCCGGCTTCGCCCGTCAGAAAAACATGCGCGCCGGTTTTCATCATAACGATTTTTTGTTTTCTCCATCAATTTTCTTCGTCTCCTGTCTGGCATACTTCGTCGTGTTTACCCCTTGATGCATATGTTTTAGTGTTTACCTAACTTATATATACAATAATACAACATACCATAAAAATGCGTCAAGCAGAGGCAAGATAGCCAGCTCTTTATCTTGGGCCATATTTTCAAAACATTATTCTCCTGAAATGAAAGTCCAACAAATCAAAACAAAATAATTATACCATGCTCAAAATTCAAGTTTACATTACCAAAAAAAGGCTTTTAAAACTTCAATGCCCCCTCAACGCATGAGTGTATCAAAAGCAAGAACCCACCAGAGTGAGTTCCGCTTGGTGGGTCAATATTTTCAGTACATTTCGAGTCTCACCCCG
>LCLH01000032.1:6857-7590 GCA_001001925.1 Candidatus Magasanikbacteria bacterium GW2011_GWC2_45_8 | reverse complement strand
GAAGGTCTTTTTGCTGTTCTTAAGAACTCCACAGTAAAAACAATTCAATTGCATCATCTTGTGCGCGCGATCAATCCGCTCAAAGACGTAATGGCGTTACATGAAATTAGTACTATTCTTAAAAATGGACAATTTGATATTGTCCATGCGAACAGCAGTAAAGCCGGATTTTTGACCGCGCTTGCTCATACATGGCTAAAAGCAACACAAAAAAAATCATATAACGCACGGCTCATCTATACCGCGCATGGGTGGGTATTTATGGAACCGATGAACCCAATCAAAAAAATAATGTACCACATGATGGAGCGCATCGCGTCCGCCTGCCGCGCCATGACGATAGTGCTTTCAGAAAAAGAAAAATCAATCGCCGAGCGCACTCTCAATATCCGCGCTGGTACGATATCGGTTATACCCAACGGCATTGATTGCGCGCGTATACATTTTTTTGATCAACAAACAGCACGCGAGCACACACTAAAAAAAATCGCTTTAAATCGACCTGAGTATCCCCTCTCGCAACTACGCAGAGTAAGCTATGTTGCTCAAGGGGATACTCATGCCTCTTCAACGCATTCTGAAATCAATAACGAATGCGTGTGGATCGGAACAATCGCTAATTTATACAAAACAAAAGGTATTGAAGTGCTCATCCGCACCGCGGACGTCTTGTCCGAGCAAAACAAAAACAATGTTCACTTCACGCCTTTTTTCTTTGTCATTGGCGAAGGAC
>LCLH01000032.1:0-6810 GCA_001001925.1 Candidatus Magasanikbacteria bacterium GW2011_GWC2_45_8 | reverse complement strand
ATCAACAACGCGGCACAATATCTCAAAGCTTTTGATCTATTCGTTCTTCCTTCGCTCAAGGAAGGTTTCCCCTACACAATACTGGAAGCCTCCTGTGCTGGCGTCCCGATCATTGCATCAGATGTGGGAGCGATCCCTGAAATACTGCAAGACAAAAACAACGGTTTTGTGGTACCATACGGCAATAGCGCACAACTTGCCGATGCAATCACACATACATTAAACAACTCCGAGCTCTATACAAAACTCAAAACATCCGCGCCGGCAATTGCGGATAAATTTTCTCTTGAAAAAATGATGGAGAAAACGAAAGATGTTTATCGAGACTGTCGCTAAAAGCGCTGTTCGGAAAGAATTTTGAGGGGACTACGAACCGCGACGGCGGTGAGTTTGAGCAAAAATTCAACAGAATTTTTGTGTGCCCCAAAAAAATCTTTCCGAACAGCGCTTAAGCATAGTTGCGAAAGAGAATACCCCCACGACAAAGCTATTTTTTCTGATTCTCAATCTCTTTTTTCAACTCCTCAACAAGTTTTGGATCCGCCAATTGCGCGCGGTCAATCATCTCTTTTGCCTTATCCTGTGCACCAAGCTTGGTATACACGCGAGCCAGCGTTATTAACAATCGCGCGTTATTGGGCTGTTCTTTGAGCGCTTGCTCGTAATACGGCGCGACGAGCGCAAACTCTTGGAATTGAGATAATAAATCAGCTGCAAAAATCGCTTCTTGAAAATTCGCAGGAAGCTTTCTCATCCGCGCGTCTAGGGCTTTTTTTAAACTAACAACCGCCTCATCTTTTTTCCCCATCTGATTCAATACAATCGCTTTGTACCAATAAGAATCACCTAAATTGGAATCATCCGCGATAGCGCGATCAAGAAGCTTTAGCGCGCCGTCATAATCCTTGCGTTCAGCCTTCAAACGCGTCCAGCTATAAATTATCTGCTGGCGTTTTGGGCTTAACGCAAGCGATTGCTCATAATATTTTTCCGCGTTATCCAGACCAGAAGGATCATACGCAACTCCCATTCGTTCCAACTCCGCGAGTTTCAAAAATCCGTTGAGTTCCAATGGATGCGCACTCATAGTCGCCTGTAAACCGTCAATTGCCAGCTGCCAAAACGGCTTTAATTCCGATTTCTGCGCGGTTTGAGGGTCTTGCACAAAATTCATAATAGCCTGCGCGTAATTGCTTGATACATCTTGACTATACACGCTTGAACCTTTTACTAGCGCGGTAAAATTGGCAAGCGCCTCGCCGGCACGGCCATTAAATAACCTCTGATAAACAAGTGTATTATTGTTAATGTTAAATTCACGGATATTAAATGTTCCGACCATCCACAACATCATAACCGCGACAACGCCCAAAATTACCGGACGCGATGAAAAAAATCCGGAACCCGCGGCGTGGAATGAAGTACTCTGAGCGGCAAGCGGAACGGTGCGGCAAAGACTGTCCGCAAACGCCAACAACAAAAAGAAAAGTAGAAAAGAACTCAAATGATCAAATACAAAAACACTCTGTGAAGCAAACGCGCTGAAGAATATCAAAATAAATAAATAAGCTAACAAAGAAATTTTTGCTTTACGAAAAACACGAATTGCTGTATAAAAAAGCGCGAGAAAAACCGATATATAAAGCAAAAACCCTACAATCCCATTCATTGCCAAGTAATCAAAAAAGATATTATGACTGCGGTCAAACCACGTTTCATAATATCCATGCTCTAATGATTTTGGATTATAAAATTTATTGAACGCGTAATAAAAATTTTCCGATCCCCAGCCAAACACAGGGTATTCCCTAAACGCTTTCCACGCGATCTCCCACGCGATAAATCGCGTCTCCGCAGTGCCGCCTGAAAGAGTAATATGCGTCAAACTTTGTAAAACACTGATATTCTGAATTAATTTTGTATCACGCAGAGCAAATGTAACGCCCGCTATAACAAGAAGAGCCCCAAGAGCCCCTAAACACCACAGGCGAAGATGTTTTTCTTTGCTCGCAAGCGCGTACGCAATCACGCCAATAATGCCGCCAGCCAAAAGTCCGATAAACGGACCGCGCTTGCCGTTGTACATCATAATGGCAATGCCAATTATACCCACACCAAGAGCGGCATACCGCCAAAACTTATTCGTGTCCGTCCTCCACACATACCACGCGATAATCACTGTAAACATTACGTAGTTCGCCAAATAAATGAGATTGCCGAGTGTGCCGCCGCCGCCGATTTTCATGATGGAATCGTCCGGCAACAAAAAATTCAACCCTGTAATACCAACTATCAGCCCCACCACTAAGGAGACGCGCCATACCGAGCTCCATTCTTCTTCAGTACGGAAAACGCTCGCAGAAATGACCATGAGCGCGGCAAAGTGAAGAATAGTAAATACACCGGACATACGCTCGTAATTTCCCCAAAAACTGTGCGAAAAATCCACGCCAAAAATGCTGGAAAATATGAGCGCGAACATAAGCGCCCATACTGTATAAAAAATAAAAGTGCGCTTGGGACGATACTGCGGATGCCACAAAATGAGCGCGGCATACAGAATGACCATGAATTCAACCAAAATTCTAAAATAAATTGCCTTGGCAAACACAAAAGGGAAGATGGTTGACTGCCCCATGACAATAAGCGGCATCACAAAGCTTGCCAAAACACCGATTTTTAAAATCCGAACGAGTACTTTTTCATTCATAAAAATAGATAATGTGATTACCTGATTGATTACATAAGTATACTATATCCGCGATTGTTTTCGCAAATATTAACAAAATACATATGTCGTAGAGGCAAAAACTTTGAGGGGACTACGAGCCGCGACTGGCGGCGAGTCTGAGCAAAAATTCAACAGAATTTTTGTGTGCCCCAAAAAGTTATTGCCTCTACGACATGCTATAATGCGAATTTCTAAAACAATCCCGCGGGTGTGGTAATAGTTGTTACATTGATAAAATTTTGATCCGTAATATTTTTGAATGTAGTGGTCGCGAATCCTGTCTGCTTGATGCCAAGCGATAGATTTTTAAATAGCACATTGTCCAGCGTCTGCATACCTCCTATTATATTTATTCCCGTTGGAGAATCGCTTACCGTGCTGTCGCGGACAAGAGTGCCGTCCAATGACTTGTCGAGCAATATTCCGGTACCTTTAATGTTTTGAAAGTTTACTTTGTCCAGACGCGTTTTGGAGCCATGCGCTTTCACGCCAAATATAATATCCGGATCAATGAATGTTCCCCAATGGATATCGGAAAATGAGCTTTTTTCAATGGTGAGAGAGCAATCACTGACAATCACTCCACTGTACGTAACGCGCCGCACTGTGCTGTTTGTCATAGTAATATTACTACCAAGTCCGGAACACACCATAAGACGATCAACGTCTTGAATCAAAATATTATTCAACACCAGAGAGGCACCGCTTCCCGCGTCTAACACCGCGTTGCTCGTGCCTGCTACATATTGGTATCCGCTTTTTGTAAGAATACTTTGATTCAATGACACCTTCGCACCGTTTCTACCTGCTATGCCATGCCAATAATCAGCGTGATAAGAGGTAGGAGCATAATCAAGTGGAGGCGCGCCATATACGGTATCATATACTGAAGTGAACACCACAGGATGAGTAACATCTCCCAAAACATTGAGCGAGCCACCATCTACAGTCAAACTGACATTATACGCTTTCACCAAAACACCTGGTTCAACAGTCAAAATTACACCCGCGGGGACAGTAAAACTATACAAATGGTACGGACTTTTCTGTGCAGTCAATGTTGTTGAGGACGCAAGCGTACCAATAAGCGAGGTATAACCTCTATTTGGCTGAAGCGGCGTGCCGGAAAGCGCGTTCATCAACGCATCGGAACCGTTAATGAGCGTGCCATTGTTGGTTTCCCAGTTGGCCGACAGTTCACCGCTTGCTCGCGGGTCTATTCTTTGCATTGAACGCGGAGGAGTCACTTGTGTTTTAGTGCCTGCTTTAGCACCAGCAAACCAACCAGAGGACGCGTCTATGTGGTCAATCAACACTCCTTGTGTGTCATAAAGCGATAATGTTTCTCCGTCATCTGTGAGCGCGCCCGTATACACCGTTCCCACGCGCATTTTGGGACCGGTAGAAAGTAACAATTCAATGCCGCCGTCAGATGTCCCAAACAAAACACCTCCATTTAGCGACCCCTGTACGCCTATTCGATTGATGGTAGCACTCGTCTTGCGCTCCAAAAGCCAATATCCATAGCCGGGTATCGTGCCTGTTGCAAATGTGAAGTCAATCTTGCTCCCAGCGGTCAAACGGAATCCTGCCAAATCAACCGCAGAGGCGCCGGTGTTCATGAGCTCCATCCATTCATCGGTCGCGTTTACTTTTGTGCCAGACCACGCGATTTCATTGATGACAACGGAATGAGAAAGAGACGGCGTAAAAGATGCAAGGTTGGCAGTGGAGGATATGATAGAGAGGGATTGCGAGTTTTGTCCAGATGTCCACTCGCTTATGTTGCCAAGCGCGTCTGCCGCGCGCATGCGGAAATAATAGGTAACGCCGTCAATGCCTGAAAAAGTGGCGATGGTGGAAGTGGTATGAGAAAAAAATGGTTGCCACACAAGCGGCGATGTGGAGGACGCAGATGGGGTGCTTGACGCGATTTGTACATCAAAATACGCAACACCTGAAAGCGCGTCTGCCGCGGACCAAGTGATATTCATCTGCAATACGGCTTGCGTAGAGGTGGAAACGTAAATGAGTGTTGAGGTAGGCGCCTCGCTGTCGCGCCAAATCGTGGCAGAGGTGATGGAGCTTGTGGCACCTTCCGCGTTTTGCGCGAACACATTAAATATATTTTTGCCGTTTTGTAATGTGGTTGGCGCGCTCCACGTGGATGTGGAGAGTATAACCCCAATGGCATTTTGATTTACAAAAACCGCTGTTGACGAGGCTGGTCTTGTGCCGCTCAACACGAGAGTGTCAAACGTTGTCCAAATGGTTGTTGATGACGAGGTTGATGATGTTGTTGAAGTGGCGGACGCGAGCACGATGGTTGAAGAAGGCGTATCAATGGTAGGGGGATCTAAAAATATGAAAGGGGTGCTTGTTGCGCTGGTGGATGATGTTGTAGTTGTTGATGATGCGATGGATGAAGTTTGATTTTGCGTTTTAGTTTGTTGCTCGCTAGATTGATTATTTTGTGCGCTGTTTGACGCGTTTGAATCGGTGGAGCTACTGGAGCTCGCGTCGCCGCTTGTGGAACCCGTGCTGTTGTTACTAAAAGAACCGGTACCGCCTCCTGAACTTGGGCTACCGCCGGAGAGCGCGCCACCTCCTGATGTTGATCCTGAACTGCTTGAACTTGATGGCGGCAATTGCTGATTTGCGTTTGAGAGGTTGTGGATGATGGGCAGAATACGCGCGCCTAAGGGTACTGCTGTGAGCGATTTGCCTTGTCTTTGCGTTCCTCCTGCCCCTAACAAAACTTGAGAAGCATCGGAAGCAATCAATGATGAAACAACGGATGATTTTTCAGATGTTTGATTATTTTTAACAGTTTGATTTGATGTGTTTTGCGATTGGTCTTTATAAGTATGCTGAATGAGCGATGGCTGGAGCGCGGTCTGACCGCTCGCATGTTCAAGTGTTGCGGCAAGCGCGGTATTTACTTTAAAAATGTTATAGCCAATCTTTGCGGCTTCAAATATGTCGGTGATCTGCCAAAAATTTTGTTTTACTTCTTGATAAAGATTCTGGGCGGTGTTTTTAAATTTATTCCATGTTTCAATGGAACCGTATCCCGCATCCACAAGCACTTCTTGCACCACACCAAGCGGATGAGTTTGAAAAATCAACACTTTTTTTTGTGGTTCGGTTTCATAGGTATCAAAAAAGAGACTTATGACACCGGCTCCTGCTGATACTGCTTTGGGGACGAGGAGGGAAGAGTAGTCCTTCCCTATAAGATCACTCTTTAAAGAAGCCCTCTCTGTATTTCCGTTTGGATTTTTATCGTTATTCCAACTTGTTGTACCAACTTTTTTAAAAAGTTTGTATTTATTTTTTCCAATCAATGCAATTTCAAAAGCTGATTCAACACCCTGATCGTTAGCAAAAATTTCGTCTACAATCTTTACCCTTTTATAATTCTTGCTCTCAATCGTATCTTCACTATAAAAATTATTATTACTAAAATTCGCCACATGATCAAAATAAGCATCCAAATCTTTCAATTTCAGAATCTCTGCTTTTGACGCATCCACCGGCCAATGATCTTTTACCCAGTTTTCTAATGGATCCCCTGCGGGATGCGCGTCATCGCGGGTATGCGCCGGAACAGTGGCGTCTTCTATCAAATGCAAAACATGACCAAGTGCTATAAACGCGTCTTTTTCCAAACCCTTATGATAATCAAAAAGTGCTCTGTCCCACGTGTGGTCGCCTTTGGAATAGCGTGCTTGTTTTGCTTGATCGTTTACCCATGCTTTTGAACTCAAGAATTCACCTTTAAGCCCCTGATTATGCACCGGATCATAAAAATGGTTCATCCACCGAAACGGCGTATCTTCTTCCACCGCGCCCTGTTTGAGCCATTGTATTTGTTCGTCAGTCAATTGATGTCCACTCGGAAGGGTGTTGAAAAGTTTTGCAGACAATTCGGTAATTCCCGCGTGGCCAACAAACGTATCATAGGCATGCGCATATTGCGCATTAAAAAATACAAATACAAAAAACAGAGCGCCAAAAAATACTGTTTTAAAATTTTCCCTCCTCTTGTGCATATTCCCTCCTAAGAAATTGCTAGA
>LCLH01000031.1:8622-15890 GCA_001001925.1 Candidatus Magasanikbacteria bacterium GW2011_GWC2_45_8 | reverse complement strand
AGCTGTCAGGTTTTCTTCATTATCCAGCGCCCATTCATCTCCAAAAACCCTGATTGTGTTGCAAATTCAGCCTTTTTGCCCAAAATATCGGCGACGATAAGTGTGCCTTTCTTTAAAACGCTAACAATAGGTCGATGATGATCGAGCACGGTTATTTCTCCCACGGTCGTTTTTGCGTTGACCGAGATCGCCTCTAATAAAGCAAGCCAAACCATAGAAGCATCAAATAGAACGCTTCTGCTTTACTCTGGCTTAAAAGACTGGCGGACGATTAAGAAGTGTTTGGACAAGCTCGAGGAGTGGAGTTTTGTCGCAATCACAAAAACCCGGGGTGAGGACGCCAAGTTCAAGCCCCGGAGCATCATGTTGCTCTCCGTCCTACATCTGGCGCAGGACGGTGGCCGATCTGCACGAAATGCCGGACGGCATGACACGCATACCGCATCCGACGACGATGATCTAGAAGCCAAGTAAGGTGGACTTAGCCGGTAGTTGTCCGAAGCGCGACTCAATCAGTTCAATCGCGGCGCTGGTCCAGGTCGAAGGCGTGTCGAGCTGCGCTAGGCTCGCAAAGTCCTCGCCGGAAAACGCCATAGCGAAGTGACCACGACCATGGTGTGCCGCCAGACGCGCCGCGACCTCCTCGACGACTTTCACGGGCTGGAGAAACCCACGGGTGCGCTGGAGGTGTTCGAACCCGCGCGCGCTGCTATTTCTTTGCTGAGACAAGCAAAGAGCCGCTTTGAAAGCGGCTCACCGAGCGGAAGAAGGATGATTGCTGAATTGGTCTGTTCAAACCTTACGATCACGAATGGAAAACTGCTGTGTGAAGCGAAGAAACCGTTCTTGCTGATGGTCGGCGAGCGCAAGAGTCCAGCTTGGCTCGGGAGGTGGGATTCGAACCCACGACCAATGCGTTAACAGCGCACTGCTCTACCGCTGAGCTACCCCCGAATAAACTCACGTAGCAGGTAGTATAAATAACTCTGTCTATTTTGACAAGACCTTAATAATCCCTCAACTTCTGAATGGTGGGAGAATCTTGAATCTTCTCCAATGCTTTTGCCTCTATCTGGCGGATACGTTCGCGCGTAACATCAAACTCCTTGCCCACCTCTTCAAGCGTGTGCGAGACTCCGTCCGCCAATCCAAAACGCATTTCCAAAATTTTCTGTTCGCGCGGAGACAAATCTTTGATGGCGTCGCGCACGTAATCCCGCAAAAGTCCCAAAGCCGCGGAACGTTCCGGTGATATATTTTTGACATCTTCAATAAAGTCTTCAAGCGTGCTGTCATCGTCGTCTTCTCCAACTGATGTCTCAAGAGAGACGGTCTCTTGAGAGATTCGAATGATATGATTTATCTTCCCTATGTCCTCCCCCATCTCGGCTGCAATTTCTTCGGGAGTTGGTTCTCTGCCCAAATCTTGTATCAATTGGCGTTCTAGAGTCTGAAAACGATTAATGGTCTCCACCATATGCACAGGGATACGAATGGTGCGAGATTGATCCGCAAGCGCGCGCGTAATTGCTTGCCTTATCCACCAAGTGGCATATGTGGAAAACTTAAATCCCTTGCGATATTCAAATTTCTTGACCGCGCGGAAAAGCCCTATGTTTCCTTCTTGAATCAAATCCAAAAGCGAGAGGCTCTTACCTACAAATTTTTTGGCTATTGAAACTACCAAACGCAAGTTCGCTTCAATAAGCCTGCGTTCTGCTTCTTTCTCATTGCGCTCTTTACGCTTGGAAAGCGCCACCTCTTCTTCACCTGTTAAAAGTGGAATTTTACCAATCTCCCGCAAATACATTTGTATGGAGTCTGCGGAGAGCTCCGGTATTTCCACGATATGCTCTTTATCCCCTGGTGATGTAATATTAAGTTTTTTGAGAAGGTCGTGTTTTTGCTCTTTACGCAATAAAATTTGTTCAGTATTTTCTATAACGGATATACCTGATTCATCTAAACGATCTAAAAAATTTTCATAGGTATTAGTGTACTCCTCAAGTTCAGGAAATAAATACAAAAGCTCGGTTTCTGTTACAAAACCGCGTTGATATGCTTTTTTAAATCCAAAATTAATAGTTTCAACGGAAGGAGGGGGTACAACAGGTGCCGAAATCTTTTGAAATTTATGACGTTTTTTACGCGCTAATACCTTTGATGTTTTATGTTGTATTCTCTTCTTTACTATTCTGGTTTTATGACGAATTACTTTTCTTGTTTTCTTTTTTGTCAAAGGCTTTTTATGCGAAATTCGATCGTGCTTTGAAACAATTCTCTTTTTCTTTTTTTTTGCCTGTTTCCTCATAGATTAATTAAAAAATCAATTGTTTTAATTCTTCTGATATAGACTGCATGCGGGCAAAATCGCCTGCGCGTTCCGCTTCTTCCATGTTTCGCGCCAGCTCTTGCCGTTTTCTAGTAGTATACCACACATTAAGACGCGTGACGAGTTCTCGCGCGGAACGGTGGGATTCATTCTCCTCATCAATATCTTCATCCCCGCTCTCAAAAAGATCGTTGCTTAAGAATTCCGCAAGCATAATTTCGTGGGACTCATCCTTTGCATTTTTAAATTGCGGCCCAATTTTGCCCTGCGCTTCCTGTGCGGCTGAAAAAATATTTTGAAGCGCGATTGAGGGTAACGCATTAATTTTAATGGATGTTAGCACTTCTGTCCAGAGCGAGGGGTATTTAAGGCACCACGCGAGGATTTGCCTGCCTATTTTGTGCGCAGGATCCTCTTGCGACACTAAAGGATTACTGGTTTGTGCTGGTTTTTGCACCGCAAAATGAGGCTTTGACCTTCTCAATTCCACCTTCAATTGCTCCTTGAGCACCGATACCGAAACCCCCAAAAGATGCGCCAATTTATCCAACCAATACTCGCGATCAATAGGGTCGGGCAGTTTAATGATTTCTCTGATGAGCTGTTTTGTGGTATTGGTGCGCGCCTGCGCGTCATTCAAATCAACCCCAAAGGTAAAAATCTCAAAATAATACTCCATGAGAGGACGCGCGTTCTCCACGGATTGCTTCCATACATCGGGATCTTTACGAATGCATTCATCCGGATCTTTAGCGATTTGTTGTGGAATTGTGATAATGCGCACAATCATGCCTTCCGCGAGCGCAATATCAATGCCCCGCCGCGCGGCAAGCTGTCCGGCAGCATCTGCGTCAAACGCCAAATATATCTGTGAAGTAAACCGCTTAAGCAAACGCACTTGTTCTACCGTGAGTGCCGTACCGGATGATGCCACAACATTGCGCATGCCATATTCATGGCATGCTATGACGTCCATCTGCCCCTCAACCACCACTACAAATCCTTTTTCTTTAATTGCACTCTTTGCATAATGCAACCCATACAACAATTTGCTCTTGTCATACAGAGAGGTCTGTGGGGTATTGACGTACTTGCCTTGTTGCCCTGTGGGGTCGTCTTTAAGCAAACGGCCCGTGAAACCCACCACATTCCCCTGCGCGTCCGAAAGCGGAAACATAATGCGCCCCCTAAAACGATCATACCACCCTCCGCCCTGTTTTTGCATAACAAGTCCCGCGTTGACCATGTCGTTTATGCCAAAACCTTTTTTTAATAAAAACTGCGTCAGCGTATCCCAGCTTTCCGTAATATATCCTATTTGCCACTCGTCCAAAGCATGCGGTGCGAGAGCGCGATCTTCTAATACATACGCGCGGGCGGCGGCGGATTGCGGAGAGTCAAGCAAAACCTTGTGATAAAACTTTGCCGCCAACCCCACAATATCCAAAAGACGATTCTTCTCATTTTTATTTGTTTCTACGCGTTCATTATCCTCAAGCTTAACACCTGTCTTATCTGCCAACATTTTGAGCACCTCAACAAATTCCAGATTCTCAATTTTCATCAAAAACTCAAACACGTCACCACCTGTATTGCACCCAAAACAATGCCAAAACTGGCGCTCTCTACTTACCATAAACGAAGGCGTCCGCTCATTATGAAACGGACACCTTCCTTTGGAATTCACACCAGCAGGCTTTAATTGCACGTACTCGCCGATAAGGGAAACAATATCAAGCCGTGATTTGATTTCTTCGGTTACTTTAGACATGTTCTTTGAGCCTTCACCCTATAGCATAGATACTAAACACCCCGGCGTCAAGGCGAGCCGAGGTGTTGTGCTTCTTTTGAGTGGGAAATTACTAATCTTGCGCAAAAGATCCGCGTGTTGTATTCACTTTACGGTGTCCACCTATGCTGACATATTCAGCAATATCTGAAGGGGTTTGACGGACAAATGTTGCAACACGATAAGCTCGCAAAAGCGATGTTTCAAGGCTTGGAATATCAATTCCTTTGAGTGACCCACTTGTCTTAATCCCTTTCTTGAGTTCGCGTTCCAGCGCCGAAGGCGTGTTGAGCTGTAGCGAATCATTTAATTGCTCTGAAAGATTTGCCGCTATGGACAGTTCGTCCACAATCTCCGAGAGATTATCTTCTGTTATTTTTTGCCTCGCTAAAGCTTGCAATCTTGCGTTATGATCTTTCAATTCCGCAAGCAAGCCTTTCATTTCTGTCACATCTTTTTTCTTCTTTTCAAGACGCTTGATTTGGGCGTCAAACTTTGAGATTTGCGCGTTAATTAATTTAATTGAACCTTTGAGGTTGGTAAGCGCGTTGAGATTGGCAAGTTTGGAATCAGCTTCATCCAATTTATCAATGATGTTCGCTTGCACAAATTCTAAAGGATCACTCTCTCCAAAATCCGCGCCCTTGGCTTTGTTGAATGATTCGCGGATTGATTTTAATAATCCGGCGAGGTCGCCAATATAATCCGCCACATCCACTTTAAGTTTCTTGGCAAGGGTTTGCGCGCGCTTGAAACCAGCTTCTCTAGAGCCTATTTCTTTTTCAATTGCCTTGGTAAGACCCTGGATACGAGTGATTTGCTCTAAGGTTGCCAATGCGCCATTGACGTCATCTGCCGCGTCGCGCAAAGACTCTGCCGCGTCGCGCGCTTCATCAAATGAAGTTGCCGATTGAATTTGTTTGACCAATCCTTGCACTTTTGAAACTAAATCTTTGATTTCCGCAGGTACGGCCGCGCCACCGCGTTCCAATCTGGTGATACGCCCCTGAATGATCGCGAGCTGGCTTGCAAATCTTGCAACGTTTGACTTGAGCTGTTTCAATGCTTTTTTCTGCAAGGCTTGATCTTGTTCAGATTGCGTGTCAACACCATTATTGAGTGCCGCGTCTTTAATATCTCCTAAAGTGCTCACGTCATCAGAGATTAAATCAATGGCATCAAGTGCGGCTGTATCTTGCGGCAATGCTTTGATTTGTCCTCTAAGCGTATTCGTCTTTGCGAGCGATTCCGTGTCTTTTACCTTGACAAAAAATTTCTCCAAAGTATCCAGTTTGCGCAACAAATTTTTCTTTGTTTGTTCCAATTGTCTGACCTCCTTGGCATTTAAACCGAGTCGTTCTTCTTTCTGTTCTTGATCAGTTGCTACTCCGCAAGTGCCGGACGTACTGCAATACCCGGGCTTGCCGGAATTTTTATCAACACACCAGAGATATCCTTTTGCCGCGCAAACAGTAACATCATTTTCTTTTTGTGTGACAGAACATTGGGTCCCTTCAATAACTTTTGTGCCATTAGGACATACTATGTAGTTAATCTGCTTGGGGCATTCAGCATCTTTTTTAATAAGTGAACCATTTGGACACGTTTTGTAATTTATATCTGATTGAATTGTTGTAGACGCCCAGGTTGGACAATCAGACAGTTTGGAAACGTAGGTTTGATTATCAGGACAGGTCATCTGACCTGCGGGAGGATATTTGGGACAACCATTATCTTTTGAAGTACACCAACCAGATGTTGCGCCACCTCCTGTTGCCATAGAAGCACACCATAAACCGCCCTTCGCCGTACAATCGGCTGAATTGCTCGGAGTTGAAGAACATGAAGAGCTTGAAGGAACTTGGGTACCATCCCAACAGGTCATCATATTTGCCGAAGTGGATTTTGGACATGATTGACCCGCCATCATACAACTGCCCATTGAGGTGCCATACATATTTGCCGTGGGTGGACACCACACCCCTTTATATTTTGTACATTCTGTCTCCGATTGAGGCCATGACATTGTTGTTGGCGGTGGAGTTGTAGTTACAATCGGACATTTTGAACTGTCAGAAACTTTTGTACCGTCGGAACAAGTAAAATTTGTAGTTGTTGGGGTTGAAGAAGGAGTCTGATATGTAGGAGGTACAGAGGTAGCAGTGCCATTGCAGGTGTAACCTGCTGAAGCGCACCAGCCGCCGCTTCCGTAACTGTTGGGACACCAAACACGCGCTTTTGCAGAGCATGTTCCGCTATCATTTATTGGGCAATCTCCGGAGGTTTGACACCATCCGGAAGTTGCCGTCCCTCCGGCAGAAGTGCACCATTGACTACCTTGAGCCTTACAGCTTGCCTCATCATTTGCCGGACATTTGTATCCAACATCTCCACACCAACCGGAAGCAACGGTTCCACCTGCGGATTTGCACCACGGACGTCCTTTTGCAGTACAAGTAGGTTCATCATTAATGGGACATTTTGCGCCGTTGGTTGCGCACCAACCTCCTGTACCGGATGTATACGCACACCATTCACCGCTCTGCGCGGTACAGCTTGGAGCATCATATGCGGGACACGGTGTGGTTGAACTATATGAACACCAGCCTGTTGCACCATCTGAATTTTTACACCATTTGCCACTGGCAGAGGTACATTTGCTTTCTTGTGTGGGGCAGGTAGTACCTGCTACCACTTGAGAGCCATCCGGACAGGTGGTCATTGTGGGCGGACACGTAGTTCCTGCCGCAACTTGCGTGCCGTTGGGGCAAGTTGTCATTGACGTTGTGCCGGTACCTGTTCCAGTCGTAGTAGGACAGGTCATCCCAATAGCAACCATGGAGCCATCGGGACAGGTCGTAGTCCCGCTTCCTCCAGTACCTGTGCCTCCGGTAGTTTGTGCCGCAACAAAACCGGCGAGCGTCAAACTCAAAAACAATCCGCCGAGAAGATAAGCGAGTTGTTTAATTTTTGTTCGCATAGAACGAAAAAATTAAAAATAAGTAAATTTAAAATATGCCTTACTCTTATTAGTATAGCATAAAAACAGTCTTCTTGAGACATCTGTGGATAACTAACCTTTAAAACTTCTTTAATCATCACTTTCATCTTCTTGTAGGGCGATCATGCGTCGTATACGTTCCGCTT
>LCLH01000031.1:0-8563 GCA_001001925.1 Candidatus Magasanikbacteria bacterium GW2011_GWC2_45_8 | reverse complement strand
CTTGCCGCGTTCTTCAACATAAACATGAAAACGCGGGTAACTGCCGGTACCAAGCCGTTTCCAGTAACTCACTTCTCTGCTCACGTGTTCACCATACCCGCACCGCCTGATTGCGGTACGCGCACTTAAACCGCGCGGCAATTGTTCAATACCAATTTTCATATATTTTTTAGAATAAAAATTTTAAAAAAACCAAGCCAAGCTGTTTCCCGTACTATTTTTAATTTGTGGCGCAGGAGCAATTCATGCCAGTCTTTTGTTGAGCGTTTTGCTATGTGCGCTTCACCCAAAAAAGGCAAGGTTAGTTTCATGAGCAAACTCTTCCACCCGTCAAATACAGGATCAAGAATTGTTATGGTGCCTGACGGTTTGACGACGCGTCGCATTTCTTCAAGCGTCTTATCAGCATTTTGGAAATGATGAAAAGCGTCCAAACAATACACAAAATCAAATTGTTCTTGTAGTGGCAATTTTTCAGCCGAACCTTGGATCAAATGCACGCGCTTTTCATTTTTAAACTTTATCTCAGCCTCTGCAAGCATGGCCGGTGTATAATCAATGCCTGTTATGGAAAGCGCGGGCTCTTTATTCAGCAATGCTTTGATGAATCCCCCCGTGCCGCACGCAACTTCAAGCACGTGTGCGTGAGGGTGCGGATAAGCCGCTTTAAGCGCCGCACGGTAGCTTGCGCGAAAAAATATGCCATCCAACCCTCTGTCAAAACGCGGCGCCCACGCGCTGAAATGTTTTTGATCTCTTTGTTCGTATTCGCTGTACATTTTTTTGATTACTTAATATCCAAAACCACAATCTCCGGACGATCCCAAAACCGCAAATGCGGCCCCGACTCCCCTATGCCAACCGTATTAAAAATCGGCGGATTATGATCTTCAATATATCTTCCGTAATCCTTTTTTGGAAGCACTGTTTCCGCCTCAACTATTGCGCCTATAAAAGGAAGGCGAACCTGCCCGCCATGCGTATGCCCGGTGATCATCAAATCAAATTTGGACGCGATGTTTTCAAACGCGGCGTCCGGATTATGGCTCACGGCTATTTTTAAATCCGCCGATGAGTCAAAACCGTTTATTATGTTTTTGCGATTTTTGTTTTTCAACCACGATTCATCAAATCCCGCAATTTCTATGCTCGTGTTTTTAATTTTTATGCGTTCATAACTATCCGCCAAAACTTTAATTCCACCATCTGAAAAAATTTTGCTGATTTCATTGTGCGAATCCGTGTAATCAAAACCATTCGCCGGGTCACCCAGACCATAATCATGGTTGCCCAAAACAGTAATTGTTGGCGCAATTTTTGGCAACGCCGTCAATGCGCGCAGATCACCGGCAAATTTTTCAAAGTCATCAAAAAACAAAAAATCACCGGTCATGACAATCAAATCCGGTTTAAGGTCTGCAATTTTTTGAACCTGCCACTTGATAAAATCTGCGCCCTTCCCCGGACGAATGTGCCAATCCCCCACCACAACCACACGGACTGGCTCTTTGATTTTGTTGAGTACAATAGACTGTATGCGAATCTTTACACGGTATGGTTCAATGTAGGCGCTATAGGTTATGCCAAAAGAAGACAACAAAATCAACCACGCAAAGATGATTGCGTGTTTTTTCTTTATCAATAGTATGGAGAAAATAAAAGACGCTCCTATGTAGAAAACTAAAAAAATATCGTACAGCTGGGCTAGATACATATCAAAATTTCAAAAATACTTTTACGCCTACCTGCAGTTCCATATTATGTAATCAATACTACACCAATTATCGTAAAGGCGTGCGATTTCAAAAATGCCTTCAAAATTGCGGAAAAATACCATGCCGAGGCGCAACGCGCCGAGGCAACTTCTTACGATTTCTCTGAAAGTACAAATTGGCGGAAGGGGAGGGATTCGAACCCTCGATACCCTTGCGGGCATGCCGCCTTTCCAAGGCGGTGCACTAGACCACTATGCGACCCTTCCGTATATTTGAATTATTTCTTTGCTCCCCTCTTTCTCAACAAACCTATCAAAACACACCCAATCACCACCAGCACCATTGACCCATACTGTGCAGGTGTTAATCCTGCGTAGCGCGCATCTGCGCCCGCCACATCGATGGCGCGCAAAAAATCAAGAAAAAAACGGGTAACGCCGTAATACAACAATGTCGCAATGGAAAAGACCGGCGTCTTGTATTCTTTCTTGCGCAGAATAAAAAACGCAACAGCAAGCGGGGCTAACGCAAAAATTTCCAATATCCCAAGATCAAATCGCGCGCCTCCCGGGTATTGTACACCAAAAGCCAAACTCGTCAATCTGCCCGGATGGTCATGAATAAACGCGCACCCAACACGCCCCACTATCATGGCAAAAGGAAACGCCCACAACACTGCCTCCGCGGCTTGCCAAAAATCAACTTTCTGCAAGCGCACAAATATCCAAAATGCCAACGCTCCACCGATAAATCCCCCAAAAGAAGACATCCCCCCATCCCAGACGCGAAAAATTTCTCCAAGATGCTTTGAAAAGTATGGCCATGAATAAAAAAATACGTGCCCCAACCGCGCACCTACCAACGCACCCATAATAATCCACGCGCCAAGATCCCATATAAAATCGGACGAATCTTTTTTGTGGGAAAGAGAAAACTTCCAGCGTGCCAAAAAAATACTCAATAAAAATCCTAGAGCGGTAAAGAGCCCCCATACTTGTAAGGTAAAAGAGCCAAATGGGATAGAGTGCCATTCAAAATAAGGAATCATAACTATTTAACGCGCGGAATCAACTTCATGACCTCGTCCACAGAATCAACCGCACGGATAAAATGACGATCCTCGGACTGTATGGTATTAAATTTCTTGTATAAAATTTCATCAACAAATTCAATAAGCGGCGCCCAAAACTTTGAATCAAACAAAAGCATGGGCATAGGTTTGATTTTTCTGGTTTGCATAAGCACGACCACTTCAAAAAATTGATGCAGAGTGCCAAACCCGCCGGGGAACGCGGTAAATGCGTGCGACGGCGCGGTCAAAATTAATTTGCGAGTAAAAGGAAAGAAAAAACCTTGGTGGCGTGTCAGGTATTCATTGCGTGACTCACGCCCGTCAAAACGCAATGTCAGCCCAATAGACTCGCCTCCCGCCTCAAAGGCCCCTTTATTTGCCGCTTCGGGCGCGCCGTGTCCCCCGCCAGTCTCTACACTAAAGCCTTTCTTCACCAACCGTTTCCCCAATTCATACGCCTCACGGTAATAAAAATTATCTTCTTTAATACTCTTGGTGCCAAGCACTGTAATTTCATTTTTAAGCTTGCTTAAAAGTTCAAACCCTTCCACCAGCTCCGACATAATGCGAAAAATGCGCCAGTCTGTGTTTTCTTCAATACGCATTTTGCACACGGAATTATCACAATCAACTCCGCTATCGCGCGGCTCGCGTTTCATTGCCTCGCGCAAGTATTCCCACGCTTCTTCCGCGGTTTCAACCACCTGAATCAAATCCAAATCTTTTTGTTTGAGCGATTGAACTTCCGCCATCGCTTGTTTTTTCAAAAATTCCAGAAGCGGCGCCCAAAACTCTTTGCCAACCAAAACAATCGGCACATTTTTTGCTTTTTTGAGTTCTATGTTATCCAAAACTTCAAACAATTCATCCAAAGTGCCAAACCCGCCGGGGAAAAACACAAATCCGTGCGCGGGAGTGGTCATCATTACCTTGCGTGTGAAAAAATAGTAAAAACCCGTGGAGTGGGTGGTATAGGGGTTCAAAACTTGCTCAAACGGCAGTTGAATGTTTACCCCAAGCGACTTGCCGCCTGCCTCCATGGCACCTCTGTTTGCCGCTTCCATAATACCCGGTCCCCCGCCGGTAATAACAGGATGCCCGTTTTTGGCAAGCAAAGCCCCAAGTTCACGCGCGATTTTGTAATATTTTGACCGAGGGTCAATGCGCGCGGAACCTAAAATAGTCACCTCGTTGTGCGATTTATTCATGAACTCGTATCCTTCTACAAATTCCGACATGATGCGGAAAATGCGCCATGTATCCCTAAAATTAACCGGCTGGCGATATTGCGCGTAGTTGGTGTGCCAGCGATGAATATCTGTTTGTTTTGATTTGGATTTTGGAGGCATAAAAATTAAAGTGACGGTTGTTTAAGAAACCATTTATTAATCTGTTCGTAGGCGTAGCCCAACTGAAGCACTTCAAGTTCGTGCAAACGCGGCCCAATAATCTGCAGCCCAACAGGTAGCCCGGCTGCATTAAACCCCGCAGAAACAGAAAGCGCCGGAAGTCCGGCAAGCGAGGCAGACACAGCAAACACATCAGCCAAATACATAGCAATCGGGTCTTCTGTTTTAGAACCCAGTGGAAACGCCGGCGTGGGAGTGGTGGGAGTAAGCAGAAGATCAACTGTTTCAAAGACTTTATCAAAATCTTGCCGTATGAGCGTGCGCACTTTTTGCGCGTGCGCGTAATACGCGTCATAGTAGCCGGACGAAAGCGAAAAAGTGCCAATCATAATACGGCGTTTCACCTCTGTGGGGAATCCTATCGCGCGCGACTCCGCGTAGGTGTCAAACAAATTGTCCACTTCCGCTCGCACGCCATCACTGTCCTCTGCGGGTACCACAATGTAATACACAGGCACGGAAAATTTGGTATGAGGCAGGCTTACTTCTGAAACTTGCACTCCCAGATTCTTAATATCCTCAATGGCTTTTTCAATGATATTTTTTGTTTCTTCTTCAAGATCGCCGGTAAAATATTCCTGCGGCAACCCTACCCGCAATTTTTTTGGTAATTTTGCGATTTCAGCGCTGTATGCGGGCACTGCATCTTGCACGGTAGTTCCATCCCGCTCATCTTTGCCCGCCATTACCTCCATTAAAAGCGCCACATCTTGCACGGTGCGCGCCAAAGGTCCAACCGTATCCAAAGAAGATGCCATGGGCATGACTCCGTAGCGTGAATTGCGCCCGTAACTTGGTCTTAAACCGGCAAGTCCGCAAAACGCCGCCGGTTGGCGAATGGATCCGCCCGTATCCTCCCCAATGGCAAAAGCGCAGAAATTTGCGGAAACCGCCGCCGCACTTCCTCCGCTCGAGCCGCCCGCTACCATTTTGATGTTCCAAGGATTCGGTACGGGTCCGTATTGTGAATTTTCATTTGAGGCGCCGTGCCCAAACGCATCGCAATTATTTTTACCCAAAATTATTCCTCCCGCATTTTTCAGTTTCGCAATTACCGTTGCATCAAACGGAGGAATATAATTGTCCAAAATCTTAGCGGAGGCGGTGGAACGAATTCCCTCTGTGCAGATTGCGTCTTTTACCGCAAACGGTATACCAAAAAGTGGCTTGTCTTCCGGATATCCGGTGAGAGCAATTTGCTCGTCACACTCGTTGGCGCACACGCGCGCGCTTTCTTTTTCTATGGTAATAAAAGAATTGAGCGTACCATCAATTTTTTCAATTCTCTCAAAATACGCATCCACCAGTTCTCTGCAAGAAAACTTTTTGGCGCGCAAACCCTCCCGAGCTTCTTCAATAATGAGCGGCAATTGTTTTATCATATTTACATTTCGTCAGACATATCTTCAAAAATCGCCGGTGTAACGAGCAAGTTGCCCTCCCGCTCGGGAAACTGCGCGATGATTTTTTGCTGAATGTCTGTGGGGCACGCGCGGATTTCATCTTCACGCCATACGTTGGAGAGCCCCGTCACTTGATGCGTTGGTACCACACCATGCGTATCAACGCTCTGCAATTGCTCCACAAAATGCAAAATATCCGGCAATTGCTTTTTGAGCGTCGCGCTTTCTTCCGCGTCAGTCGCCAAACGGCTCAACCGCTTAATTTTTTCTATCAATGCTGAATTGAATTCCATATTGAACAAGTATACGATAAAACAAGCTGTTTGACTAGCGGCCGGCAAGCAGGTGTTTAAACGCCTCCTCATGAATGATTTTAACCCCTAATTTTTGCGCTTTGGCAAGTTTTGACCCCGCTTTCTCTCCCGCCACCACATAATCTGTTTGAGCACTTACCGAACCGGCCACATGCCCGCCAAGCGCGCGGATTTTCTCGCTTGCAGATTCGCGTGTAAAACCTGCAAGCTCGCCGGTCAACACAAACGTCTTGCCGTCAAACGACCCTTTTTTGGGCGCTAAAAATTTTTCAATCACCACGCCGCGGTCAAGAAGCTCTTCAATCAATTTTTTGTGTTCCACCTCATGAAAATATTCATACAAACTTTTGCTGATAACAGGCCCGAGATTTGGCAATGCGTTCAGCTCCTCACGCGTTGTGTTGCTTAATTTTTCCAATGTGCCAAATGCGCGGGACAAATCAAGCGCGGTCTCCTCGCCAACATGCGGAATACCGAGCGCAAAAATAAACCGCGGAAGTGTTGTGTGTTTGCTTTTTTCTATTGACTGCACCAAATTTTCCGCGGACTTTTCCGCGAAACGCTCCAAATCTTTCAAATTGTCTTCTTTTAAAATAAATAAATCCGCGGGAGTCCGGATCAATCCTTCTTCAATCAATTGTTCAACAATTTTTTCTCCCAAACCGTCCATATCAAATGCTTTTTTGGAAACAAAATGAATGATTTTTTCTTTTTCTTGGCCAAAACAGCGTTGGTTACTGCAATAAATAGCGGAAGAGTCTTCTTGTTTTTTGCCGGCTGTAATTTTGCGCCGTTCAATGCGCGAATGGCACAGAGGGCACACGGCGGGAACCTCAATATGTTTTTCATGTCCAGTGCGCAGTTTGATTAAAACTTGTATCACTTTGGGAATAATATCCCCTGCCTTTTCCACCACAACTGTATCCCCTATTTTAAGCCCTAAACGCTCAATTTCATCCGGATTATGAAGCGTCGCATGCGTGACAGTTGAACCCGCAAGCTGTACCGGCTCCATGGTAGCAACCGGCGTGAGCGCTCCGGTACGTCCCATTTGCCAATGCACCATTTTAATTTTGGTGACCCCTTGCTCTGCGGGAAATTTGTATGCAATCATGGCGCGAGAAGTTTTCCCCACCACCCCTAAACGGTTGAACAGGCTCTCATCGTGCACGTTGACCACCACTCCATCTGTCCAGTAAGGCAATTTTTCGCGTTTTTTCATTATCTCATCGCGATACACACTCACTTCTTTGAGATTTTTGCACACGCGGCAAAGCGGATTCACCTTCAAACCAAAAAATTTCATTATCTCATGCTCCTGCTCATGCGTAACTTGTCCCAAATTAGTCACAAGCGCGTACGCGTAAAAATCCAACTTTCGCGCGCGCATAACAGAAGAATCAAGCTGACGGATACTGCCCGCCGCGGCGTTACGCGGATTGGCAAATGCTTCTTCCCCATTTTTTAAAGCAACGCGATTTAATTCTTCAAATGTTTTTTTAGACATAAAACACTCGCCGCGCGCCTCAAGCGACACAGGTTTGGCACACAATGAACGAAACGCCCGCGCGTCCAAACCCCTGCCATAATGCTTTAAAAATTCATCCACTTCATGCACAGAAGATTCTTTCAAACGCAACGGTATAGCATCAATTGTTTTTAAATTTTGTGTTACATTTTCACCTATTTTTCCATCGCCTCGCGTTGACCCTCGCGCCAGCACGCCGTTTTCATACTCAAGCGAAACAGCCAGTCCATCCATTTTAATTTCCGCGTAATACACAAAATGCGTGCCCGAGGCCACAAGCTTTTGATTGCGGTCTTCCCAATCCTGCAATTCTTCATCGCTAAACACGTCCTCTATGGAAAGCATGGGCGCGGCACGCGGCACTTTTTTAAATCCTTTAAGCGGGGCGCCGCCCACGCGCTGTGTGGGAGAATCTGGCGTAATCAGTTCGGGAAACGACTGCTCAAGCGTATATAATTCATGCTTGAGTTTGTCCAATGCCGCCTCCGGCATGGTCTGTTTATCAAGCACATGATACAAATACCGCTCATGTTCAATAACCTCGCGTAATTTTTTAATCCGCAGAACCGCTTGTGTTTTTGTCATATTCTTGTCCATAGACGAAAGTACCAATCAATAAGTTGAGAGCCATAGAATAACGCAATAAATGTGGAAGCAGCAAGGTAAGTGCCAAAAGGTGTTTTTGAGCTTAATTTTGCCTTGCCAAGGCCAATAAAAACAAGACCGATTCCGGCCCACCCGAGTATGACTCCCATCAAAATACCTAAACGAATATCGCCGTCCCCAATCCATCGCCCTTTTGAAAAAACATATTGTGCCGCAAAAAAACCTCCTGCCAAAAGCGCGGCAAACAAAAGCGAGCCAACCTGCGTGCCGCGCGCTATTTGTAAAATCATGAACACTGCGATTGCCGGCAAGGTAATCACGTCGGGAATAATTTGATATTCATAATCAATTACAAAAAGCGTTATCAACACTCCAACCACCAATACTGCAAAAAAAATCTCAAGCGGAGCGGAAAAAAATTGCGGGCGGGCAACCCATACAAACATGAGAGCCGCGGCTGTTGCCAATTCAAGCAAGGGATACCGCCAACTAATCTGCCGCAAGCAATATCGGCAC
>LCLH01000030.1 GCA_001001925.1 Candidatus Magasanikbacteria bacterium GW2011_GWC2_45_8 | reverse complement strand
AAGTTTCCTCTTCAAAAACAAGCGACGAATCAAAACACATCAACGACGTACGCGCGCCAAAAATCATTATTGCGGGAAGTGGCATGATCAATGGTGGGCGCATCCAACACCATGTCCTGCGATATGTAAGCGACCCCAAGAGCATGGTGCTGATTGTTTCTTATCAAGCGGAGGGCACCATTGGACGTCGGCTTTTGCAAGGCGCAAGAGAGGTAAAAATATACGGGCAGACCGTGCCGGTACATGCGGAGGTGCGCGCCATTGGCGCATACAGCGCGCATGGGGATCAAAACAAATTGGTGCGCTGGGTGGCGGACGCAAAACGCCCGCCCAAGAAAATATTTTTAGTCCACGGCGAGCCGGCAAGCCGCGACAGTATGGAGGAAAAACTTAAGGAAGCTCTGCCCGGTGTGGAAGTGTACAAACCAATGGTGGGGGAGAGTGCGGAGGTGTAACAGACAAAAACCGTTCAAAAAAATTTGACTTAATTTTTTATTAGTGGTATGCTAAATGAGGTTAATTTTATGATAAATTTTGTAAACAACAGTTTAAAGAAATCAAAGAAAGCTTTCCTTGGCGGAAGAGCGGTCTTTGTGTAATAAGTTTTCCCTACACATTATACGCCTTCCGTTAGACGGAAGGTTTTTTATTTTTTAAATAATTTTTTATGTATGTGAACAGACGAGTCATTTTTTATCCGCACGAGGCAGTCTTAGAAGCGGCGCGCCGTTTTCCAACGCCATTTTTTTTGTATAGCGAGGCGCGTCTGCGTGAAAATTGCAGAAATTTCAGAAAAGCGTTTAGCACTTATTTCCCCGACTTTAAACCGCTTTTTGCGGTAAAAGCAAATGCTAATCCGGATTTGTTGCGTATTGTTCAAGATGAAGGTTTTGGTTTTGATTGTTCCAGCACCGCGGAACTTTTTCTTGCTCATCTTTTTGATGTTGAAGGGATGTATACGGGTAATTATGTGAGGCGTGAGGAATTTGAATATGCAATTCAAAATACACGACTCATACTTAACCTTGATGACATAAGCGCGCTTGAAACAGTACGGGACATTGGAATGCCGGAGGCGCTTTCGTTGCGTATTAATCCCGGCGCGCACCAAAGCACAAGTAAACTGCTTGTAAAGCAATGGAGTATGTCAGGTGTTGACGCAAAGTACGGCATACCATTTGAACGTGCAAGCGATGCATACTCGTTAGCTCAATCTATGGGGGTTAAGCATTTTGGCATCCACATGATGACAGGAAGTAATGTTCTTGATGAAGATTATTTTTATTTCACCACAAAAAAACTTCTCACCATTGTTGCGGAGATCAAACAGAATACAGGAGTAGTAATTGAATTTCTTAATATCGGCGGCGGATTTGGCGTGCCGTATCGTCCATGTGAACATTCAATTAATTTGAATGCTGTGGCTCGTAATGTGCATAAAGCTTTTAAGGAAGTTTGTGCGCGTTATGAACTTCAACCGCCGCGTCTTTACGCTGAACCGGGACGATATATCAGCGCGGATACGGGTTGGCTGGTCGGCAGGGTAACATCCACAAAAGAAGGCTATAAAAAGTTTGTTGGGATAGACGCGAGTAGTAATGATATGCCGCGTCCCTCTATTTATGACGCGTATCATCATATTTCTATTATGAATAACGCGCGAACACGCGAGAGGGTTTCCGTGGTGGGAAGTATTTGTGAGAACAATGATCAATTTGCGAGAGATCGTTTACTTCCCTCATGCGCGTCCGGCGATATTGTAGTGATTCATAACTGCGGGGGGCACGCGTATGCCATGGGCCACAATTATAATAATAAATTGCGTCATGCGGAGTATTTGATTCGTGATTCGGGAAAAATTGATGAGATCAGGAAAGCAGAAACAATTGAGGATCTTTTTAGGGGCACTAATTTGACAGGGTATTAGTTTGATTGATTTTTAATCCATATTCAGCTAGAATATGAGTACTTTTGGTATTTCTACAAAACCATGGAAGTCAAACTAATGTATAAAAAATGTATTTATCCACATGCAATTTCAATTAAAAAAACCTTATCTGCCTGCGGGCGATCAACCCAAAGCCATTGAGCAATTGGTGCAGGGCGTCCGTAAAGGCTCCAAGGATCAAACGCTTTTGGGCGTTACGGGTTCTGGCAAGACGTTCACCATGGCAAACATCATTCAGCATATTCAGAAACCCACGCTCGTGATTGCACACAATAAAACGCTTGCGGCACAGCTCTGCAATGAGTTTCGCGATTTTTTCCCCGATAACGCGGTGGGGTATTTTGTAAGTTATTACGACTACTATCAGCCCGAGGCGTATCTGCCCACATCCGACACCTATATAGAAAAAGAGGCGATGATCAATGAAGAAATTGACCGTCTGCGTCACGCGGCAACGCAAGCGCTCCTCACGCGTGAGGACGTGATTATTGTGGCGTCGGTTTCGTGTATTTACGGTTTGGGGTCGCCGGAAAATTATGAGAGCGGGAGCGTGCAAATTACGCGCGGCGAGCCGTTGAATCGCATGGGGCTCACGCGAAAATTGGTGGATATGCAATTTGAACGCACTACGGCGGATTTAAAGCGAGGAAGCTATCGCGCGCGTGGCGATGTGCTTGAGGTTATGCCCGTTAATCAAGAAGTCATTTATCGCGTTGAATTTGTCGGCTCGCGCGTGGGGGAGCTCACTATGTATCATTCGGTAACGCGCAAGGTAATGGGTTCGCCGGAGGTGATATGGCTTTTCCCCGCTAAGCATTATGTAACCTCTGAACCGGATCGCAAACGCGCGGTCAAAACCATTCGGGAAGAATTGAACACACAGCTGAAAAAATTTGAAAAAGAAGGAAAGCTTTTGGAAGCCGAACGTCTCTCGCGCCGTACTCGCTATGATCTGGAGCTCATTGAACAAATCGGCTACTGCAACGGAATAGAAAATTATTCACGCCATTTTGACGGACGCGCGACTGGCGAGCCGCCCTATACGCTCTTGGATTATTTCAATCACCAACGCGAAGGCGATTATTTGATGTTTATTGACGAATCGCATGTGTCCGTGCCGCAGTTGGGCGGCATGTACGCGGGAGACGCCGCGCGCAAACGCTCTCTCATTGAGCACGGATTCCGCTTGCCTTCTGCCGCGGACAACAGGCCTTTGAAATTTGATGAGTTTGTGGCGCGCCAAGGGCAGACAGTTTACGTATCCGCGACCCCGGCGGACTATGAGTACAAAAAGAGTTCACAGGTGGTGGAGCAGGTTATCCGCCCCACCGGTCTTATTGATCCGGAAATTATTATACATCCGGTGACGGCAACACAAAAAAATATTTCACAAATTGATGACGTGATAGCGCGCGTGCAAGTACGCGTTAAAAAAGACGAACGCATACTCATTACCACGCTCACCAAGAAGATGGCGGAAGATTTGGCGGGATATCTCCAAGAGAAAAAAATAAAAGCAACCTATTTGCACAGCGATATTGATACTTTGGAGCGCGTTCAGATTTTGCATGATTTTCGCAAAGGCAAAACAGACGTGCTAGTGGGTGTTAATTTGTTGCGTGAGGGATTGGATTTGCCCGAGGTAACGCTGGTGGCGATTTTGGACGCGGACAAAGAAGGTTTTTTGCGCAGTGAGACCGCACTTATACAAACCATCGGCCGCGCCGCACGCAATGTGTTGGGACAAGTGGTGTTGTACGCAGACCATATGACAGGATCGCTCACACGCGCGATCAATGAAACAAACCGCCGCCGCGCTTTGCAGATTGCATATAATAAAAAGCACGGCATCACTCCGCAAACAATTAAGAAGGCGGTCAAAAATTGGCTGGAAGAGTTTGGGCTGTCGGCAGAGCGGCCGGCAAAAGGCAAGGGCGCAAACAATAAAAGCGTATCAGCGGTAAAGCGTATTTTGGAGCTTGAAATGGCAGGGGACAAAGGCAAGAAAATTGATCGTATCATTAAAGAAAAAGAGGCTCAAATGAGAGAAGCGGCAACAAATTTGGAATTTGAGCTTGCGGCGATTTTACGCGATGAAGTGAGGGAGCTAAAGAAGATTTCGCATAAAGACAAAGTAGTAGTTTAGTCCTCTTGTTAAAATACCGTATATTTAGTACTATAGGAAACATATATGGATACTTTAGCAACAATCATAATTGCACAGGCGCGCGAAGCAAAAGAGGCATCGCGTTTGGTGCGTGCGTTTTCAACAGACATAAAAAATAATGCCTTGAACGCAATGGCTGACGCTTTGGTGAGCGAGAAGGCTCATATTCTTTCAGCAAACCAAAAGGACATTGCGGCTTTTGCGGTCAAACGTCCGGATGCATCCGCGGCGCTCAAAAATCGTTTGGTTTTGACAGAACAAAAAATAGAGGCAATGGCGCGGGGCTTGCACGAGATGGCAAACGCGCCAGATCCTGTGGGTGAAATTGTAAGCACTACTTTGCGTCCCAATGGTTTGCAGTTGGAAAAAACGCGAATCCCAATAGGGGTGTTGTGTTGCATCTACGAATCTCGCCCCAACGTAACGGTGGATATTGCCGGGTTGTGTTTGAAGTCCGGTAACGCGTGTATTTTGCGCGGTGGCGCGGAAAGCATGGAATCCAACAAGGCGCTTGTGAAAGTTCTTTTGCGCGCCGCACACGTGGCGGGGGTGAACACTAATTTTGTTCAACTTATTACCGTGACAGATCATGCGGCGGTGCCTCTACTCGCAGGACTTGATCAGTATATAGATCTCATTATCCCGCGCGGAGGCGAGGCGCTCATTGACGCGGTAACGGCGCACGCCAAAGTGCCGGTGCTCAAGCATCGCAAAGGGGTTACTCATTTGTTTGTTGACGCGTCCGCGAATGTGGAAAAAGCTATCGCAATTATTCATAATGCAAAAGTTTCCAATCCTTCAGCATGCAATTCATTGGAAAAAGCGCTGATTCACAAAGACTGCGCCGCGCGCGTAGTGCCGGCATTGATTGCAAAATTAAAAGAATCAGGCGTTGAAGTGCGCGGTTGCGCACGCACGCAAGAGCTTGCGCCGGATATTATTCTTGCCACTGAAGCAGATTGGTCTGCCGAATATCTTGACTTGGTTATCGCCATCAAAATTGTTGATTCATTTGAAGATGCAGTGGCGCATATCAACCATTATAGCACTGGACTTGCGGATGGCATTATTACTGAAGATCAAAACGCCGCACAGCGTTTTACACAGATAGTGGATAGCGCGGCGGTCTATGTAAATACCTCAACCCGTTTTACTGACGGTGCAGAGTTTGGTTTGGGTGGAGAAATTGGCATCAACACCACGCATTTGCATGGGATGGGTCCAATGGGAATAGAAGAATTGACCGTAACCAAATATGTGGTGAGAGGCGATGGGCAGATAAGAGTGTAACGATATGCAAAGAGTGGTTGTTAAAATAGGTACGGAGAGTCTTACGTGCGGCGGCAAGTATATTGACCCGCTCATGATTGATAAACTTGCGGCGGAAACCGCTGAATGCGCGCAGAGTGGCACGCAGTTGCTTATTGTTACTTCCGGCGCGGCGGCAATGGGGCGCACCCAGCTCAAATCGCATGCAAAACTCAAAAAAACTACGATTGCCGCAGTGGGACAAGCGGGGCTTATGGGTCTCTATGATCATGCATTTAGCCGATACAGTTTGCCCATCGCGCAGATTTTGGTGGACCATGATACGTTAAATAACAAGGAAATATTTTTAGCGTTTCAGGATACATTGCAAGAAATGTGTGCCGCGGGCATTGTGCCTATTATCAATGAAAACGACGCGCTCACCACGGGTACTACCATTGCTTTTGGCAACAACGACGCGCTCTCCGGCAAGATTGCGTTAAGCGCGCGTGCCGATGGTCTGATAATACTTTCGCATGTTGCGGGGTTATACGACGCGGATCCGGCAAAAAATCCGCGCGCGCGTTTGATACGCCGCGTGACTGATGTGAATCGCGAACTCATCAAGCTGTGTTCAAAAGAAACATCGGCGCAGGGGACGGGTGGCATGATTGCAAAACTCAACACCGCTCGTTTGACTACCGCGTGTGGAATTTATACCGTGGTTGCTCGCATGGATGAACCGCAAATTTTGCCGCGTTTGATTGCCGGTGAAGAAATCGGCACGGTTTTTGAACCGCGCTCGCATGCCTATCAGCTTAAAAATCGCGATCGGTGGATTTTGTCCGCAAAAATTTCCTCGGGATTTGTGGTGGTAGATGACGGCGCGGTGTCCGCGCTTAAAAAAGGCAAAAGTCTGCTGGCGGTGGGCATCAAAAAATCATTTGGCACGTTCAAACCAAAACAAATTATTGAAGTCCTTAATACGGCGCGCGAAACAATAGCAATCGGCATTGTGAATATGAGCGAACAAACGCTTGTAAAGTGTTTAGAGAGCGCGGATACATATAATCAAGAAGTTATCCATACGGACAACATGATCGTTTTGTAAATCTATGAAAAACAAAAAAATTAAAATTGGCATTATCGGCGGCGGAGTGATGGGCGAGTCTTGTATGCGTCAGTTGATTGCAGGCGGGTGTGTTGAGCCGCGCAATGTGATGGTGAGCAACCCAAACGCCACTCGATTGCGCGTACTCAAGAAACAATATGGTGTTGGCACCAGCACGCGGAATGCGGATGTTCTTGAGCGTTCAGAGGTGATAATTCTTGCCGTAAAGCCGCAAAGCGCGCGGGAAGTATGCACAAGTATCAAGGAAACGGTCGGCGATCAGCTTTTTATTTCCATCATGGCGGGCGTTTCCGTTGATTTTTTACAAAAGCAGTTAGGCACAAAAAAGGTGGTGCGTTCTATGCCCAATACGCCCGCTCAAATCGGGCAGGGGATGGTAGTGTGGTACGCGCCGCGCGTAATTCAAAAAGCGGAACGTGCCCTTGTTGAGGAAATTTTTTCAGTGCTCGGCAAAACGCTTCAGGTGCATAGTGAAGATGTAATTGACAAAGCAACCGCGGTGAGCGGAAGCGGTCCGGCATATTTGTTTTATTTTGCCGAATGTTTAATTGACGCCGCGCAAGCGCTCGGTTTGGGATATAAAGATGCGACGTTGCTGGTGCGGGAGACTTTGGCCGGATCAAGTCTGTTGCTAAAGCATTCAGGCAAGAATCCAAAAATTTTGCGTGCGCGTGTTACTTCAAAAGGCGGCACCACGGCGGCCGCGTTTGAAGTGGTTGAGCCAAGTGCCATGCATGTAGTGTGGGAAAAAGCGCTCAAAGCCGCGTGTCAGC
>LCLH01000029.1:13898-20218 GCA_001001925.1 Candidatus Magasanikbacteria bacterium GW2011_GWC2_45_8 | reverse complement strand
CAGGCAGGTCTACCCTCTGCAGTCATAATCCAGAGAGCGTTTCCTTCTCTGTCGAATCCGGTTTTTTGCACAAACCCTGCTTTCTGAGCCACTTTGATCGAGGGCCAGTTCCCTCTCTCAATCTCAGCAACAAACTTCAGGTCATCTGCCTCCCATGACCGATTCATAGACAGGTACTCCCGCACCATCGTAATCGTCAAATGCAACCCGTCGGCCATCAACCCAGCTACCCCATCAGGCCTTCTGGCATAGCTTATCTCCAGCGTGTTTCGCTCGCCCTTACGAGGATAAACATAGACAAATCCATGCACCCTGCCTTCCAAGCCAGCGTTTTCCATCTCAGCTACCGCAAAAAGAAAGCTATTTTCCCTCCCTTTTTCGCTCATCCATGTCCGGAAGCCATGCACACTAAAATCCGATACATTGTCCATCCACCTCTGGGCTCCAGGACTCTTCACTATGGCCACCAAATCGGCTAAATCTGTGGCGCTATCCGCATCAAAAAAACGCACTACATACTTTCTGTCATTTACGTAAAAATACCGCCTCATGGATGTATTCTATACCAGACCATAATGCGCAGCTATTATGGGCGCCTGTATAAGAGGAAGCGGACTGAAGACAGCAACATAATGAAATTATTGCGTCGTAGGGAGCAAGCTCTTACCTACCGAACCGCTCTGGCATACTTAGATAGCAGGCTGGCTAGCATTTCATCAAACCTCACCCCATGCAAAGCCAAAACCTCGGTCATAGGCAGCCCCAAATCCGGCCCGAAAGCGGTGTTTGGGTTTGAATCGGTGAAATACGGTATGCCAGTTTCATCCTCAACCCGCACGTCAAACTTGGCCCAATCCTTGTGGTGCAGCCCCCTGAAAGCCCGGATAGAAAGCTGGGTGATCTTGCTCAACGCGCCCACAGGAGTAACCGAGGTCAATGCTGTGGCATGGATGCCGATTACCGAGAGAATCATGATGAGCGGGATGGAAAGAGCGCCAGCCCACCACGGCACGCCGAATGCGTAGTAGGTGAACCACGAAGCGATCGCGCCGATCACCGGAACTATAATGGACCCCATAATTCAGACAGTGCTCTCATGAACAAAAAAGAGTAACATGAGTATATAATTTACGCACTGTATACTATGAGAAAAATATTGAATCCCTACCAGAAAGCCAAGATTGCGCTCTCTGCGCTGAAGAATGACAAGACGTTTGCCGAACTTGCCTCGGTGGAACATGTCCATCCATCGCAAATTAGCGACTGGAAAAAAACCGTGGAAAAGGAAGCCCATACGCTCTTTAGCCCGAATGGCAAAAGCAAAGAGGAACAGCGCATCGCCGAACTGGAGCGAATGATCGGACAGCGAGAAGCGGAAATTGAGTGGTTAAAAAAAATTTCACGCTCCTTGCCGCCACAGAAAAAAAGTTGATCATTGACAAAACACATCCAGCGCTTCCTGTCTGCCGTCAAGCAGAACTACTGGCGTTGTCTCGATCGAGCGTGTACTATGTGCCAAGAGTTGACCCTGAAGAATTACGACTGCTTCGGGCGCTTGACCGGGTGTATACGAAATATCCATTTTATGGCTCCCTGCGTCTGACATTTGCCCTCGCTGACGAGTGCGGTATCCGCGTGAACCGAAAGTGCGTGTAGCGCCTGATGCGTCTCCTCGGTATTCAAGCAATCTACCCCAAACACACAACCACCATTCCGGCACCCGGACACAAGATATACCCGTATCTCCTACGCAATGTTCCAGTTCTCCGTCCCAACCAAGTGTGGAGTACTGACATTACGTACATCCCCATCGAGCATGGTTTCTGTTATCTCACGGTCATACTGGATTGGTTCTCCCGCTACGTGCTTGCATGGGAATTGTCTGAGACCATGGAAACGGAATTCTGCGCCCGCGCGCTCAAGAGCGCGCTCGGGAAAGCGATTCCGGAAATTCACAACTCCGATCAAGGATCGCAATTCACCTCCATGGAATACACCGGACTCCTGACAGCAAACAACATTCAAATTAGCATGGATGGCCGCGGACGATGTCTCGACAATATCTTTGTGGAACGTCTGTGGCGAAGCGTGAAGTACGAAGATATTTATCTGAAATACTACCGCACGATCGAGGAAACATTTGCCGGATTGGAAAGATATTTTCCGTTCTACAACAACAAACGCCGACACCAAAGCCTTGCGTACAAGACGCCGGAAGAAATATATCTTGGTTAAAAAACCAAAAAACAAGACGACAACAAAAAAAACAACGCACCACAATGCGTTCAGAGAAGCGTTCATGGGTCGGGCTGATATTTGATACCTCTAAAAAAAGTTTCAAATCTTAGTCTGATCCGTGAGCAAACAAAGGTCGAATCTTGTTCATGAAAACGTGTGGATAACTGTCTTGACGAATGGGTCCACCATAGTTTGGACTTCATTGGCATAAACGCAC
The DNA here is from genome assembly GCA_001001925.1 of Candidatus Magasanikbacteria bacterium GW2011_GWC2_45_8. Classification (GTDB taxonomy): domain Bacteria; phylum Patescibacteriota; class Patescibacteriia; order Magasanikbacterales; family UBA10146; genus UBA10146. The sequence goes on along the minus strand of LCLH01000029.1, from coordinate 17,763 downwards.
TCGCGTTCACGCCCATGAGAGGTCGTTGTGGTCGTGAAAGGTCAAAGAACGCGCACGACAGTCTTTATTCGTGTTGGTAGTATCTTATAGCCGTTCCAGAGGAGGTGTCAAGTTGCTTTTGTTGAATGAGAGATATGCGTTTGCACAAATTTTTCCACTATTTTGTATTCTTCTTCCGCCGAGAGATTGGTGGCATCCAAGTACAAATCATAATTTTTTTTGTCTCCGATGCGCAAATTATAATATTTTTGATATCTGCGGTCGTCGCTTTGTACGCGGTCTTGCACCGACCGCAATACTTCTTTATAAGTGCGCAGTTGCGTGCCTTCATTGCGCGCGCGCGCCGAACGCGGGTTTTTGAGCGATTTTAAAATTCTGTGCGCGCCTTCGCGCGGGTCAACGTAAATAAAAATTTTAAGGGATTGAGGGATAAACGCCCACGCGGTGCGGCTTTCAATAATAAAATTATCGCATGAACGGGCGAGTTTTTGTATATATTCTTCCACAAACAAATCAGTGCTTGCGTCCGTCTCTCCTTTTTTGTTGAATTCCTCCAGGGTCATTCCCAACTTGCGTGCGGCTTTGCGCCTGACCGCGCCCATGTAGTAGCGCTTGTAGGCAAGCTGTTCGCTCAAGCGCCGCGCGACCGTGCTTTTTCCGGAGCCCGGCATGCCGGAGATGGTAATAATCATAAGAAATGTTATTAAGCAACAAACCTAAAGGTAGGACTTAAATAACGAAGAAGGGGGGAGAGAAAAAGAATGTGTGTTTCCATCTGCGCCGGTAAACACGAGCTCGGTTGCTTGCAGGCACATCCCATGCGTTTTAATTGGTTTGAAATTTTTATTGGTGTACAGCGGGTCGCCCACAATCGGGTGGCCAAACGCGTGCAGGTGCGCACGGATTTGGTGTGTGCGTCCGGTTTCTATGTTGACTTTGAGGAGGGCGCAGGTGGGGTGTTGTTTCAAAACAAGATATTCGGTATACGCATATTTTCCTTCTTGGCGCTTGCTTCTGACTGCCATGCGCGGTTCTGTGGCGTGGCGCTCTATAGGCAGATCAATAACACCTTGTTCGCGCGGCATTTTGCCGTAGACAAGCGCGAGGTATGTTTTTTTGACGCGGTGATTTTGAAATTGGTCTTTTATGTAATCAAAAAAGCGCGAAGTTTTTGCAATAATCATTATGCCGGAAACTTCTTTATCCAGCCGATGCACAATTCCGGGGCGAAGGCGCGAATCGTCGCCGATTTTTTTAATTTCAGGATCATGCCGAGTGAGCCAGTCAACGAGCGTGTATTCTTCGCTCTGCAAATCTACGGGGTGTACCAGTAATCCGGCCGGTTTGTTGATGACCAAATACTCCGCGGTTTCTTCAATGACTTCCGGCTCTTGGACTGGTTCAGTGCGTACGGAGATGTTTTTTTTGACTGAATCCGCAGGTGCGCTTGCGTGTTTTACCAGCACGGAAAGCACGGAATCGTTCACGGTGACTGTGTCATTCAGTTTCAAAAAATGATGTGGTGTAACTTTTTTGTTATTCACTTGCACCGCGCCCTGTTTTATGTATTTTTGAATAGACGCGCGCGATTGCGCCGGATACAAACCGCATACAAAACGATCTAGGCGTGTGTCAACATGGGATGCGTCTATGGTGTGTTCAAAATTCATAGTATTTTTTATGATTCATTTGTCGCGCCTTTAAGCAGTGCGGACATAATTTTTTCTTTATTGTGTTCACCGTTGAGTTCTATTTCACGCGCTTCTTTTAAAAGCGCGCCCAGCTCCGGCCCCGGCTTTACTCCGCGCGCCATTAAATCCGCGGCGCATACCAGCGGATTTTTTGCGTCGGCAGACACTTGCAATGCCACGCGTACTTTGTTGATAGGATTTTCCACAAACTGCTTGTATCCTTCCGCACCGTTGCGACCTTGCGCGTCAAACGTGCCGTACGCATCGCAAAACATAACTGCTTGCAATGCTTTGCCACGCTCTGCTCGTGTAATAAATTTTCTTTCAATGGTGCTGGCGCGCATGGCGCCCGAGACCATGTGATTTTCAATAATCCATGCCAGATCGTCCATGGAAACATGGAAAGGCGAGTGTTCCTGTGCGCTGTCAAATTTTATTCGTTCGCGCATGCGGGGGATTATTTGAGCGCCTTCTTTTTCATGGCCAAAAAAATGTATGCGCCCGTTTTTTGGATCCGGCTCGCTCTGTGTTATTGGTTTGCCCACGTCATGCAGTAACACACCAAGCTGTGTCAGCAAATCCGCGTTGCCAAAACGTTCGGTAAAATCTTTAGTAGTGAGCACGCGTAGCGCAGTGAGTGTGTGCTCCCATACCGTGCCTTCACTGTGCACGTCGGGAGATTGCTCGCATGTTTGCAATGTGGCAATTTCCGGCATGACAATGGGAAGGGCGCCGCTCGCGTCCCACAGCTCCAATGTTTTTAAAGGATCCGCATGTAATGCTTTGAGAAATTCAATGCCGATGGTTTCCGGCGGTACCAAGCGTTTGTTCTCGCGTGTATCCAAAAGATTGCCGGTAAACTGTTTCAGCGCGTCCCATGTGTCAGGTTCAATTTTTGCGTCCAATTGCACCGCAAAGCGTAATGCGCGCAAGACGCGCGTGTAATCTTCTTGAAATCGTGCCCGCGGATCACCTACCGCCCGCACCACGCGCGCGTCCAAATCTGCACGCCCTCCATGCGGGTCTATGAGCGTATGCGTGCGCAAATTAAACGCGAGCGCGTTGAACGTAAAATCACGCCGCGCGAGGTCTGTTTCTATGGGAGTGTGGGGGTCGCTTGCAACTTCAACATCTCGAGACCCTCCGGTGCCTGCCGGAATTTCCGTGCGGGGGAGCGCGATGTCAATAAAATATTGGGGGTTGGAAACGTTTGCAGGATGGAATTTGAAAACGCCAAAATTTACGCCAACCAAATCAACCTTCCCTATTTTTTTGAGTTGCGCGGCGAGTTTTTCCGGCGTCACTCCGCACGCCACGATATCATAATCTTTGTTAGGTCTTTCTAAAATGCTGTCGCGTACGGCGCCGCCTACCATATAGAGGCTGGCTTCCGGCACCTCATCAAGAAAAGTTTTTATCCATGCCAAACAGGGCTCCTGTTCCCATGAAGCTGAAATGCGTTCAGTTATCGGCGTGGTTTGGCATTCCTGTGTCATATCACAGAATTTATCATATATAAGCATAAAAATCAACTCATTGGCATATTTTGAGGACGGTGAGATTATTCGGCGACAGTCCCAATTTTGATTTTATGAAAGAAACGCGTACAATAGTATGAGTATTGAGCCTTTTGTTATTTTTTGTTACAATGCTCGCGCATTGCATATCCGCCCGTAGCTCAGTTGGTTAGAGCACAGCTCTTATAAAGCTGGGGTCGATGGTTCAATTCCATCCGGGCGGACCACTGCTAACATCTGTTGGCAAATACCACTTTGGATTGCAATACGCATATTTTGGTTCATATGCACACAAACATTAAACAATTTTCTTGGCGGCGTTTCTGGATTTTACTTTTGCCGACGTGGTTTTACGCCGGTTTTTTCTATCGCCTCATGCCGTGGCGCGCGCTTCGGCGCGTCAAAGCATCTGCCACATGGGGGAGTTTTTTTGCGTTGCCGCTTTTGGTGGCATTGTGGTATTTCGCGCATACGATATGGATATGGGTTGGCATATGGGCGGCTCTCATTGTTGCCGCGCTATTTTTCATACCTTTGGCGGAGCGTGAAATTGGCCCTACTACAGACCCGCGCGGGCGCATGCGTACTCATGACCAAAATGAAATCGTCATTGATGAAGTTCTGGGAATGTTTATTGCGGTTGCGCCCACGCTTTTT
>LCLH01000029.1:0-13856 GCA_001001925.1 Candidatus Magasanikbacteria bacterium GW2011_GWC2_45_8 | reverse complement strand
CTTTTTTACTCTTTCGTTTTTTTGATATTGCCAAAGTGTGGCCGGCGAATTTTTTTGATAAAGAATCGCTCCCCGCGGACGTGATTGTGGATGACGTGGTAGCTGGCATCTATAGCGCCATTATTTTACTCGTGATTCTGGCGTGGGAATTTTTGTTTTAAAAAACACTCGTGGTTTTGACGAGTGTGTTGGGGAATACACTAGGGTTGGCGAGATGGTGTTTTCTGTTGCGGGATCAGCGGTGTTTTTGCTAGTGCAGGTGAGCGTGTCTTGCGTTGCCGCGCAGAGAGGACCAACGGTTTCTATGCCAGTGATGTACTGCCCTGCGTAGATTGTATGGTGCCGCCACTCGGAGTTAGCTTTGACGCATCGCACGTACACGGAAGTCTCCGGAGGAGCATTCCACATTTCAGGCTTTGCAAACCCTGACCATGTAATGTCGCCGTTTTTGTCATAGACGGCACAGAGTGCGTAGTGAGGGGAGCGGAAGGACCCCAGAATGTTCGGTCCCGCTTGCAGAGCTTTGTCTTTTGTTGAGTTGTTTTTCGCCAGTATGAAGAAGAAAGCCCCAATGGCGACTAATGAAATAATCGTACGGAAAAATCTGTAGCGCATGGGTATGCTCCTTTTGGTTTGTGCGCTCTTGTGTTGAGCACGGAAATTGGTGGTTACGTTACTTAGATTCTGTCGTTACAAAATTGGCGATACCTTCTTTTACTGTTTTTACCGCGTCCAAAAGACTCGCGGCCGGCACGGTAAATGAAACCACATGAGCAGAGCCTTGCGGATTGAATTGTTTAGCAATGAGCCGTGCGTCCGCGTCGGTGAATACTCGGAAGTGCGCGGAGTAGTGCGTGAGCATGTGTGGGTCTTGGTATAAAAGAAGAATCATTCTTGCTTCCGGCGCGTTCATCAAAATTTCATCAATGATATCCGGCAGTTGTTCCGGTGTTGTTTGCGTCTGCACAAAATCTTCCGCTCCAAGCGCGAGCCACAAAAGCCCAAGCGATGGCTCGTGCTGTAAGCGGCCAAGCGCAACACCCCAGAGTTTGAGAGTGGCAAGACTTTTAGAACGATACAACCGCTCCACAATTCCGTCTCTGTCCGCGCCCAGTTTCATGAGCCGGCTAGCGGTTTGCAGTGTGGATGGGGTAACGCGCGCGGTTTTAAAACTTTTGGTGTTCGCAATCATGCCGGTCAAAAGCGCGGTGGCAATGTCTTTGTCAATTGCGGTGCTGTCAAGTTCTTCCATGAGGCGCACCACAATCTCGGCAGTGGAGCTCGCACTCATATCCACCACATTGATTTGGCCATAATGTTCATTGCTCGCATGGTGTTCTATATTGATTACCGGCGTTTTATAAAAAAGGTCCGTGTTGTTGGAAAACACATGACCAAACGCTTCGCGATCCGGCGTATCAATGGTGATAATGAGATCGTACTTGAGTCCGGACGCGGCAGTCGCAATTTGTTCGCGTGAAAACATTCCCACTTTGGGCGTTAAAAAAATGGAAAGTGTGTCGTCTTTGACGTCATAGCTTAATGACTCCAGTTTGGTGCGCGCGATATCAACTTTGATAATAAATTTTTGGAGCGGAGGGAGCTCTGTTTTGATGTCCGCATACGAGGGCAGAAAATGCAGTGATGGCGGAATACGTACGCCGTCGGAAACAATATCAACGCGCCCGCCTTTCTTTCTTAAAAACAGATACAGACCAAGCGCGGCTCCAAGCGCATCCCCTCCGCCGTTGGAGCGAAAGGTGATGAGCATATGGTGGCTCTTGGCAATGAGGTCTTGAATTTGTTGGTTGATGGCAAACGCCATAATTCAGTTTTAGTGTTGATGCAATGATTTTTACTAAGCAGAAGTATTCTATTCGCAACTACGCAGGGTAAGCTATGTTGCTCATAGAATACTTCTGCTTCTTAAATTATCGCCGTCGCGCTCCGCAAGCCCCCTTAAAGTCCTTGCATCAGCAACATCTCATTATTTAGAATAATATGCCTCTTTCCGTCATCCATCAAAAGGAGGGGTGTTTCGTAAGAGGAATAAGTTATCCTATCTAAAGGCGGGGAGCTTGTCAAATTGGCGGGGTGTAAAGGCTAAATAGAAATGTCATACCTGCCGGCAAAATAGAAATGTTCTAGGTGGGGTTTGTGAGGTTTGGGTGGATTTGGTTTATTTTAATATAAAAAAATTCTCATTTTTAAGTTAAAGTGAGGGGTGGAGGTAGTTGATTGGTTGGTTTTTAGAACGATTTCGGCTTTTATGGTTACTGCAATTCAGGCTTTGAACTTGGCTGGCTGACCGCCTGCATCACAAAGCCGTTTTCCGCACCGAAATCATATTCTCGCTTTCTTTTGAATGGATTCAATCGTCTGAGTTCCTCGCGCACTGCGCGCATGTTCACCTTTACGGTAAAAAGTGGCGGGTTGAGCCACAGATGCGGATACTCTCTTCTTTCATTCGCTTCCATCTTTATTCTCCTTAGTGTGTACAGCGTTTGCTGTGGAAGTACTTCTATAGCAAAACAACAGACTCTATATTGTCAATGTATAGCTCATTATATTAACAAGCTAGTTTATTCTTCCACATTCGCGCGCAGGCGCAGTTGAAAAATTGTTTCTTTTTTAAGAGAGTTTTTTACCCACAGTTTTTGTTTTTCATCTATGAGTTCTCCAATACCAGAGAGGAGTTCGTTTCCCTTTATGTCTTCAATGGTTTCAATGCAGTCTTGCAAATATTCTTTAAATTTTTTACCAGTTTTTAATTCTACTATATTTTTATCAATATCCCAATCTTGGCTCGCAAAAAAATGAATGTCAAACACATCTCGTATCACCAAATTTTTTCTATCAACCAGAGCGACCAATTTATTTGCAAACATATAATCCTGCTTTGGAATGAGTACCGGTGTACCCAATAATTCTTTAAACTCGTAATATTCATTGATATTAATTTCCGGCCGTCGCGTACTGATTTCCACTTTAATATTATGATCTTCTTTACTATATGAGAGTAAAAACCAGATAGTGAAAAATTTAATGATTTTATCTTTAATAACACCATGGGTTATGAGAATTTTTTCTACCTCCTCAAAGACTTTTTTTTGTGTTATTTCATCTGTTTTTAACAAATCAAAATCCAAATCAACTGAGAAACGCGGCAAGCCATAAAAATAATACGCGCAGGTGCCGCCTTTAAATCCAAGCAGTGGCGCCAATGCCTTGTTGTTATAGATTTCTTTTATGATTCGTCCCATTGTCAAGTTGTGCTTTTCTTTATTGAGCATATTCTTTAAAATATTTTTTTAATCGTTTTTCTAATTGTTTATTGTTGTAGAGTGCTACCAGTTCAAAACATTGTTCCCAATTGATCGGACGCAAGTTATCAAAACCATAACGAGGATAAAGATAGAGCATGTCCAGAAATGCGCGTTCGGTAGATGCAATCCAGTAAGTTTCTTTGTAGAGTAATCCTCTGGTAGAGAATAAAATATATGGTTTCATTTTTCGGAAGGTGAATTTGTAGTTATCTATTTTTATATCTTTAGAAAACGGTCCAGCTAAAAAGATTGTTTCATAATATTGAAAAATAAGACCTGCTTGGAGTAGAACCGTCTCAAAACTAATATATGATGGTGAATAAATACTGGCGGCCAAATCTTTGGGATTATACTTTTTCATTTTGGCAAAGATGCCACGGGAAATACGGATTAATTTTCCTATTTTTACATAATAATAAATAGCAGATTTTATTCTATTTTGGTCTGTTTCTTCCCACAATAAAGCTAAATCACGGGTTGTGAAGACCGTTTTTGGACATTGGTAAATTTTGGCTAATCTATCAGACATACTCTAAAATCAACGATGGATGTAAGACTTTTTTTTACTTCCATAGTCCATTATATAATATATTTGATATTTTGTCAATGTTTAGGAAAGTTGGTTTTAATTTGCCGATGTAAAGATTGCCTTATATCTCATTTTGATTTAGAATACTTGTAGAGATTGACTCCAAATGTCATTTCTACTGCAAATTCAAAATTTCGGTCAAAATAGTTTCAAAATTTTTCGGCTTAATTTACAATTAAACCTTAAAATTTATTCAACAATTTTATCTCGAAATTTTGTATTTTCGCTACGAGAGCATATTTGGAGTCAATCTCTATACCTAACTTTGAAGCATCTAAACTATGGCACAATTTGTAATACAAGGAGGCGCGCCGCTTGGCGGAGAGATTGCCGTTTCGGGCGCGAAAAATTCAGTTTTAAAATTGATTGCAGGAGCAATACTTTTGAAAGGGGAAACAAAAATTACGCGTGTGCCGCAGGCGCAAGATGTGTTTCGTATGAGTGAGATATTATCAAGTGTGGGTGCCAAAGTGGAAAGCGAGGGTGCGGTTTTGCGCATACATACCGACACGATTATTCAAACTACTCTGCCGCGCGAATTGGTTAAGCGTTTGCGCGCATCAACGGTGCTCATAGGTCCTATGCTCGCGCGCCACGGAGAAGTGCGTTTGGCATACCCGGGTGGATGCGTGCTGGGAAAACGCCCCATTGATTTGTTTGTAGCGAGCATGCGCGCGCTGGGAGCGGAAGTGGAAGAGAGTGAAGAAGAATTTATTTTTCGCGCGAAAAAATTAAAAGGTGCAGAATACTTTTTTCCTTTTATAAGCGTTACCGCGACGGAAAACATGATGATGGCGGCAACGCTTGCGGAAGGGCGGACGATAATAAAAAACGCGGCGTGCGAGCCGGAAATTCCGCATCTGGCGGAGTTTTTAAACACGTGCGGCGCGCGCATTACCGGTGCGGGCACGCATACCATTGTAATTGATGGCGTATTGGAGTTGCATGGCGGCGAGGTAGAGACGGTGCCCGACCGCATAGAGACCGGCACGTTTGCTATTTTGGCGGCCGCCGCTCGCGCGCAAATTAAAATCACTCATTGCCAGCCGGATCATGTGGAAGGTTTGTGGGCGATGTTTGACCGCATTGGCATTCCTTATACCATCGGACAAGATTGGATTGAAATACAAAAAACAGACAAACCGTACAAAGCGGTTGAAGTAACCACCAAAGAATATCCCGGATTTATGACAGATCTTCAGCCACCTTTTACCGTGCTTCTCACACAAGCGCAAGGCATGAGCTTGGTGCATGAAACAATTTATGATGGCAGGCTTTTTTATTTGGATAAATTGAGCACCATGGGCGCGTACACGCTTTTGTGCGACCCGCATCGCGCAGTGGTTCAGGGTCCGCGGAAGCTCCACGGCAAGCAATTGGAAAGCCCTGATCTGCGCGCGGGCATTGCACTTGTGATTGCGGGGCTGATAGCCGAGGGTACGACAACCATTGATAATATCTATCAAATTGAACGCGGATACGAACGGATAGATGAACGCTTGCGCGGGCTTGGCGCGCACATTGAACGGATTAATGATACAAAATTGCAAGAGTAAGCGCGTACGACACTCTATGGAGGATTCAAAAAAAATGGCATTTTGTGGGATTCGTTTGGTTTTGAGGTGCCGTTTGTTTTGGCGGGCACGCTCTCTTTATTAGCTGCCATTTTACTGGTAGGATATATGTATAAGCTTCGCGGACACGGGTATTTTGGCGAGCCGGTGCAAGGGTAAAAAGTAATTAAAAACAAAAAGATGCATTGCCTTAGGACGGAACCTTTGGTGTAGCATCTCATCGTGATTAAGTATATAATAGCAATGATTTTCGCCAGTTGCAATTTAAATTGCACGTTTGTTTAATGAGAATAAGTTCACTACTATGCCAAAAATCATTACGGACAAAAAGAAGATTGATAAACTTCTCACGCGCGGAGTTGAGGAAGTTATTGATAAGAAACATTTGCGCGCGAGGATGCTTTCCGGCAAGCGGTTGCGGGTAAAGCTGGGGATTGACCCCACGAGTTCTTCATTGCATTTGGGGCGTTCAATCCCGCTTTTGAAGCTACGTGATTTTCAAGAATTGGGGCACCAAGTGGTGTTTATTGTGGGGGATTTTACCGCGGTTATTGGGGATACTTCAGACAAAGAGAGTGAACGTCCAATGCTCACCCCGCAAGATGTACAGAAAAATTTGAAATCATATAAAGAACAAGTGGCAAAAATTGTTGATATCAGCGCGTGTGAATTTCGTCATAACAGCGAGTGGCTCACGGGTTTGAATTATCATCAGATAGGAGAACAGGCGGATCAATTTTCATTGGCGGAGTTTTTGGCACGGGAAAATATCAAGAAACGGCTGGATGCTGGCAAGCGTGTGAGTTTGCGCGAACTTTTGTATCCGCTTATGCAGGGGTATGATTCTGTGGCGGTAAAAGCGGATGTGGAACTCGGCGGCACTGACCAGCGTTTTAACCTGCTCTCCGGCAGAACGCTTCAGCGTTTTTTCAAACAAGAGGCGCAAGATATTATAATGAATCCGTTGGTGGAAGGGTTGGATGGGCGTAAAATGAGTTCCAGTTGGGGCAACACTATCAATCTTACCGATAACCCCGATACTATGTATGGCAAGGTCATGAGTATGGGCGATGAGTTGATGATAAAATATTTCACGTTTTGCACGCGTGTTCCGCTCACGGACATTAAAAACGTAGAAGCGCGTCTTAAGAAAAAGGAAAATCCGCGTGATATCAAAATGCAGTTGGCGCGTGTGATAGTGGAAATGTATCATAACAAAAAAAGCGCGAGCGCCGCTGAAGAACAGTTTGTCAAAATTTTTCAAAAAAAAGACGCGCCCAATGAAATGCCGGAGGTAAAACCGAGCGCATATGATATTGTTGTTTTGTTGGTAGAAGCAGGTATTTGTAAAAGCAAGGGCGAGGCGCGCCGTGTGATTGATCAAGGTGGGGTAAAAATTAATGACAAAAAAGTCGCGGCGCAAAATTATTCCGCTATGGTAAAAAAAGGCGATATCGTGCAAAAAGGCAGCCGTTGGTTTGTAAAAGTGAAGTAAAACATAAAAGATCTCATGAAAAAGCATCCATTGCATATTATTAAATCGGCCATTGTAGAAGATTTGAAAAAACACCATGCATTTTTGGGTGCGCTTGCAGAAGACGCGCTGGTCTATCCTCCGGATACCAAATTCGGCGATATTGCTTTGCCTTGTTTTGCGTATGCTCAATCAGCGGGTAAAAATCCGGCAGAACTTGCCCGCGCCATTGCCGAGAGCGGGGTGGTTGCGAGTGAGTGGGTGAGCGCCGTTAACGCCGCCGGACCGTATGTTAATTTTGTTTTGAAGGGCGACGCGCTGGCGCGAGTGTTATTTGCGGCACTTAAAAAACCCGCGTTGTTTGGCACTAATGATTTTGGAAAAGGAGAGCGGGTAATGATTGAATATCCTTCGCCCAACACACACAAAGAATTTCACATTGGGCATGTGCGCAATGTGTGTCTTGGCGTGGCGCTTACGCATTTGTATGAAGCAAGCGGCTTCAAGATGGCGCAGGTGGACTATACGAATGATTTGGGCTCGCATGTGGCGAAGTGTTTATGGGCATTGATGAAATTTCATAAGGGGGAGAAGCCTCCACGCGGCCGTGAGGCGCGCTGGCTGGGAGCAGTTTACGCGGAAGGCGCGCAAAAGCTGGAAGCACATCCAGAGTATGCGCCGGAAGTGAGTGAAGTTTTGCAAAAACTTGAATCGCGAGACAAGGTGGTGCATACATTGTGGAAAAAAACCCGCGCATGGAGTATTAAAGGGATGAATGACGAGGTCAAAGACGAGGGAAAAAAAATTGTAGCGGAATTGTTGAAGAAGGGGATTGCAAAAAAAAGCCAAGGCGCGGTGATTATTGATATGGAGGCGCAAGGATTTGGTATAATGCTACTTTTAAAATCAGACGGCACGGGGTTGTATTCCACCAGCGACCTCGCGCTCGCGCGCAAGAAATTCAAACTGTTCAAAATTGACCGCTCTATCAATATTACGGATGTTCGCCAATCGCTGTACTTTAAACAATTATTTCATGCGCTCGCGCTTTCCGGATTCACGCAAAAAATGACGCATATCGGATATGAATTTGTGCGCTTGCCGGAGGGTGCTATGGCGTCCCGCACCGGCCGTGTAATTTTGTATGAAGATATGCGCGACGAAATTATTGAGGCCGCGGCGGAAGAAACCAAAAAACGCCATCCGGAGTGGAGCGCACGGAAAATAGCAGACACCGCGCATGCGCTCGCGCTTGCGGGATTGAAGTTTGGAATGCTCAAGTATGACCCAAACAAAGTGATTGTGTTTGATAAAAAAGAGGCATTGAGTTTTGAAGGTTTTACCGGACCGTATTTGTTGTACACGTTTGCGCGTATGAATAGCCTTCTTAAAAAAACACGCTCCGTCGCGCGCGGTTTGGTGGACGCCGCTTTGCTTGCTGACGCGCATGAAAAGCAGTTGGCGATCCATGCCGCACGCCTTCCTGAAATTGTGCAAAGCGCCACAGAAAATAATAATCCATCGGAACTGGCGCAGTACGCCTATAAACTTTGCCAGTTGTTTGGCGGATTTTATGAACATTGTCCGGTGCTACGCGCGCCCAATGAAGATGTGGGGCGAGCGCGTATTGCGCTTGTACAAGCCGCTCAAAGTGTGCTTGAGCAAAGTCTTAAACTTCTCGGTATCCCGCTCATTCAAGAGATGTAGGGAAATTAGACATGGAATTGACTTTTTTTGAGCATCGGTGTACGATGCGAGGTCTTTTAGTTAAAAGACGATCTTTGGGAGTAGCGGAAAAATTCTCAAAGATGGTCTTTCAACAATAGATTTGGATGGACGCGCGCCGGGCAGTCCTGTTGAGTGTCCGCAAGAATCATAAAAACGCGCGTGTCTGCGCGTGAAAAGGAGAACAAGTGAAAACTTCAAGTCAGATGCGTGCGGTGAAGATGAACAAGGGGTTTGTGTTCATCGCGCATTATGTGGAGGTGTGGAATTGGTGGCTCAATTTCCGCATCTTCAGCTTTCTGCATCGTCGTCCCGAGCTCCACGTGTGGCTTTTGCCGTTTTGGCCCATTGCGTTACTCGCGAGCGTATGGTACTTGCTCGGCAAAAAGCCTTTCAACGTCGTTGACACCTACAAGGTGAACAAGGACGGTGGCTTGCAGGAGTTGACCGGCCACACGATCCTCATCCGCACGTTTGCGTGGCATTTTGCGTTTGCCAACAAGTTTCCGCAGATCAGGGAGCGGATTCTCATGGCCGCGGTCTACGCCCAGAACGAGCTCAAGGTGGATGTAATTGGTCTTGGAGCGCTCACCAAAGCCGAATGGCTCACCGCGGGTGGCAAGTGGCTGTCCGAGCAAGATGGCATTCGTGTGCCTGTGGTACATGGCGACACCGCAACCGCTTGGTTTGTGGCCGAGCGAGTGGAAGAAGTCTACCGTCGTTTTGGTTTTACGGGGCCGATTGCCGTGATTGGTCCCACATCCAAGATTGGCCGAGCGGTAATTCTCCATCTTGTTGCGAAAGGCTATGAGTTTCTCTGCTACACGGATTCAGCAGACAGATTTGCAGCAATCCGGAGAGAAATTCCGGGGCACAAACAGAACCAGATGCGCCGCGCTACGGTGCTCAACGAGCTCTCGCAATGTGGCTTCTGGCTCATTGGCAAAGCCAAGCCAAGTGGCAGCGCGCTCTGCAACGCAATACCGCGCGGTGCGGTAGTGATCAATTTCTCCGTGCCGGATCCGCTCACACCCCGTTGGTTGAGCCGCAGGCCTGACATTCGGCATTTTGACGGAGGACTCACCACTTTGCCCCTTGGGTGCACACTCACGTTTGGAATGCGTCTGCCAGTCAGAACATTGCCAAACGGAATGACTGACGGATCCATATATGCGTGTTGGACCGGCACCGTACTTCATGCGATACTTGGCTGGCAAGAGCACGAGGTGGGAGAAGTGAAGATGGATGAACTTGGGCAGGTGGCGGATGAGGCTAATAAGCTCGGCATATGCCTTCCTGTGCCAACATCTCATCTTCGGTCGCTTCCCGGCACGCAATCCAAGGCGCAAAAATAGTCTGTCACAGCAACCATCCATCAACCCTTTCAATAGAACGCTTAAAAACCGCGTTCTTTTTTTATTTACGTCAGACCTCCCGCTTCTCGCTGTTTTGCCAATAACAAGACAGTCGCATCTTTAATAAAAATTTGCTATACTGTTTGCATCTATGGATATTATTTCAACATATTCATTACTGCCTCTCATAAGCAGTGTGGTGGTAGTGGTGTTAGGGTTTTTTGTGTGGCTCAAGCGTCCGCGCGACATACTCGCGATACTTTTCTTTTTGTATTGTTTTACCATTGCCTTGTGGCTATTTGGTACATTTCGCCTGTTCAACGCGGTAGCAGATGAAGATGCTATTTTTTGGGATCGCATTATATATATCGGCGTCAATTTTATTCCCATCTTTCTTTATCATTTTGGGTTGATTTATTGCGGCATAACGCGGCAAAGAGTAATGCTCATTATCGGCTACCTCTTGGCGTTTCTTTTTTTACCGCTTACGCAGTCATCTTTTTTTGTGGACGGACTATTCCGTTACCCATGGGGCGTGCATACGCGCGCGCAGTTTTTCCATCAGCCGTTTTTGATATATTTTTTTACATTTTTCATCGCATTTTTTGTCAATTTATTACTACATTACCGCCGCGCGTCTCAAGAACGTAAAATGCAGGTTAGGCCGGTGCTTATCGGTTTCCTGATTTTGGATTTTATAGGTCCTTTGGCATTTTTGCCCGCGTATGGAATTTCCGTGTATCCTGTCATATTTCTTTCCGCGATTCCGTTTGTGCTTTTGCTCGCGTACGCGATTATTCGCCACAACGCGCTTGACATGAAGACCATAAGCGCGGAGGTATTTGTTACGTTCATCGCAATTATTTTTAGCGCCGAGCTGTTTTTTGCGCGCACCACCTTGGAATTTTTATTGCGTATCGCCGCTCTTGCCGCTCTTGTTTCTTTTTCCGTATTGCTCGTGCGCGGAGTTAAAAATGAAGTTCGGCGCCGTGAAGAAATACAACAGCTTGCCAAAGATTTGCAAGAAGCCAACGCGCGCCTCACAGAACTTGATCATGTCAAGAGCGAATTTTTATCTATTGCCGCGCACCAGTTGCGCACGCCGCTTTCCGTGATTAAGGGGTATACTTCCATGATGCAAGAAGGGGATTATGGGCGCGTTCCCAAAGAAATGAAGCCAATTTTGGATAATGTATATAACAGCAATGAGCATCTGATTCATCTTGTTGATGATTTTCTGGATATCAGCCGCATAGAATCCGGCAGAACAAAGTATGATTTTAAACCGTTGGATGTTTCCGCAGTAGTGGCTGATGTTGCCAATGAGCTTTCCACGCGCGCAAAAGAAAAAGGTTTAAGCGTTGAAATAAAAAAATGCGAAGAATTACCTATGGTGATTGCTGACGCGGAAAAAATCCGCCACGTGATTTATAATTTTGTTGATAATGCGATAAAATATTCCCCAAAAGGATCAATTGTCGTTGCCTGTGCTTTCTCCAAAGAGGAAGTGCAATGCACGGTAACCGATACAGGCATTGGCATGGATGAAACAGACAGAGAAAACTTGTTTCAAAAATTTTATCGCGGACGCAATGTACAAGGCATAGAAGTCAACGGCACCGGTTTGGGATTGTTTGTCTGCAAAAAGTTTATAGAAGCTCATCAGGGGCGAATCTGGGTGGAAAGCGCGGGTCCGTGCAAGGGAAGTATTTTTGGTTTCGCGCTTTTGAGAAATTCTTCTCTTTCACAAGGTACTCATTCATTATAGGGTGAGCCTTTGACAGATTTGCGGTTTTTGGTCTAAGATACGAGTACTTAAGAATTAAGTAACTATATTATGTCTACAAAACATATGCCAAATATGGATAAAATGGGGGGAGATGACGTGGAGACAATTGTCGGTCCGTCGGTTAGGGTGGAGGGTGATTTTGTCAGCCAAGGGAATATCGTGATAGAGGGGCAGGTAAGCGGGAGCATTAAGACGGAAAAAAATTTGCGCGTGGAACAGGGAGCCAAGATTGCCGCCAATGTAACCGCGGATTCCGCGCTTATCGCAGGCGAGGTTAAGGGTAATATCAAAGCAATGAACACGCTTGAATTGACGCCTTCGGCGCGTGTTGATGGTGATGTGGAAGTTAAGACACTCATTATCGCCGCCGGCGCCGCGTTGAATGGGAGATGTATTATGGGTGGCGATGCCGGATTAAATGGAGCAAAGACTAGGGTTAAATCCGGAAGTTATGAAGACAACAATCTCATCAGCAAAGAATCCTAATGTATCCGTACGAACCGCGCGCCGCGTAGCACAATCCGCGGCGCGTATTGTGTCTGCGCGTAATGAGATTGCCTCAATCCGCGAGTTGGTGCGCACTGCTCGTCCTCATTTGGCAGAAGTGGCAAACGCGCGTAATAACGCGTATTTGTATTTGTATGATAGTTTTGTAAGAGAATCTCCGCACAAAGATGTTATGCGCATCGTGGAGAAAAGATTTGTTGATTTTGGATTGTCCGGCAAAGTCATTCGTATTACTCCTTTTACCAATTGCAGGTCGCTTATAGAAGATGAGTTGCGTTACGGCGTGAAGACGGTGGTAGTGGTGGGCAACAATGAAACTGTTGCAAAAGTAATGAGTCGCGCGGCGGATCTTGATGTGGTGTTTGGATTGATTGCGGTGGGTAAAAAAGACAATGAGTTGGCGGAATCGCTTGGAATTCCTTTAAATGAGGAAGCCTGCAACACGCTTGCCGCTCGTAAAATTGAATTGGTTGATTATGGAGTGATCAATAATCAAAGATTTTTTTTGACTTCTATTCATATCCAAAATGCTCGATTACGCATTACATGCGATAATACTTTTGTGGTGAAAGCGGATAAAGAAAATGTAGAACTTGCTGTTTCAAATTTACTTCCTTCTTCTGTGCAGGGTATGACCAAAGGTTTTTTGCATCCGCAAGATGGAAAACTGGAGGTAATAATACGTCCACAGGTTTCTGGAGTGCTTTCAGGGTTATTTAATCGACGCGCGTATTCCAAACCAAGCGTGTTTCCTTTTAGACGGTTATTGGTCAGCGCGGCACGTCCTTTTGTGATGACTGCGGATGGCCGCGAAACGCAAGAGAGCAGTGTAGAGATTACGGTTGCGCCAAAGAAGCTTAAAATGATAGTGGGGAAAGAGAGGAGGTTTTAAAAGTGTATTTATGAAAGCGTTAAGGAGGGTTACGATAAGATGGTCAACGCAATTTGCATATGCGATTGGCCTTTTAACAACTGATGGGAATTTGTCCGCTGTCTTGTAAAATCAGTTTTAAAAAATCGTCAGCGGGCGTGCACGTGAGTCGTATACAATTTGGAGATGTTGAATTCTATAAATTTTTACTTCGCAAGAAAATTTTTAACTTTTTGGGTATTGATGGGCACATAACAAAGAGTGTTTCAAACAGTTGTTACTGTTTAAAATATGCTAGACGAGATTCTTTGAAGTTGCTACCGCATTTATATAAAAATAAGAGTAAGATGAGTCTTTCGCGGAAGAGGTTGAAAATAGCACGAGCACTTGCTATAATAGGTCAGACCTTGAATTAAATGCCCAGGTGGAGAAATTGGTAAACTTACCGCCTTGAGGTGGCGGCGCCCGCAAGGGCTTGAGGGTTCGAGTCCCTCCCTGGGCACCAGAAGTAACTTGTTCGGAATTAAGAATATGGAGCGATTTTGCAGAAGCCAAAATCGCGCTTTGATTTTCGCCAAAACCCTTTCCGCCTGCGGCGGAAGCCGTGAAATCCCATAATTCCCCCCAGCGTATGGAAACCGTTTTG
>LCLH01000028.1 GCA_001001925.1 Candidatus Magasanikbacteria bacterium GW2011_GWC2_45_8 | reverse complement strand
GGGATTTTTAGCGGTTGAATTTAGAAAGATTCCAAAGCGCCGTAAAGACGCGGAAGAAGTGGATCAGATTAAAAGGTATCTGCCGCATTAAATAAATTTTCATGGAGGGGAGGCAAGACATACGCATGCTCGGCGCGTACGGAGAGAATCTCGCGGCCGAGTTTTTGTTACGGCACGGATTTCAAATTCTTGCGCGTAATTTCCGTGTGCGCGGCGCGGAGTTGGATATTATCGCGCGCAAAGAAGACGCGTTATATTTTGTGGAAGTCAAAACACGAAGCGGTGTTTCTTATGGCGCGCCGGAGTCTGCGATTCATTACTACAAACAACAGCACATGCGATTGTATGCGGACAACGAGATGCATCTTTCAAGTGTTGCGGTGGGAGTGGATAGTGCCGCACGCCGTGTTCGTTTGAGGTTTTTTAGGGATCTTGGGTGATGGCAACCAGAATTCAGGAATAGTCGATGAGATGATTGACGAAACTCATTTTTTGTGGTATACTTTTTGAGTAAATAGAGACAAAAATATGAAAAAATTAGCCGATTTTATTGAAAAAAATAAGCATCTCATGTGGTGGGTGAAAGACTATAAAAAGATCAAAGCAGAGTCAATTGTTGAGGCGACTCTTAATTATGGTGATTGGGAAGAGGTACAAACATTAATCAAAATTTTAGGCATTAAAAAAGTTGCAAAGATTTTTCGCTCCAAATCACCTCCATCGCCTATGGGGCGCACCAACTATTTTCCTGAAGTGATAAATTATTTCAACCATTATTTTGATAAGTATGCTTCATCTTGAGATTTTGACACCAGAATCTAACGCAACAGCGTTAGAAACTTGGATCTAAGCAACCGCCACTCGTGCGGCGGTTGCAATTTCCGTTTGAAATTTTATTGATCAATCGCAGTTGCGGAAATCTTTTTCTTAGGAACCTTAAGCATAATTTGATTTACTGTTTTTGGAACCTTAAGTTTTTGGAATTGGCTAGGTCCTCGCTCCCACGGCATTTCTTCTTCTTTTCCTCCGCCAAGCTCACCTATTTGATTTTCAAATGCCATAATGCTTTCTTCAAAAGTCTCCAACGCGTTAAGCACCGCGTCTTCATCTAATGGTTTAGCCTTAATTAAAGCAAGCACTTCTTCTCCTTGCGCTTTTGCTTGCTCAAAAGTCGCGCGCGTTTCCGCAACATCTATTCCTTTTTTTTCACGCATTTTAATTTCTCTTGTTGCGTCCGCCATTCCGCGTTTAAAATCAGACACAAATCTGCCAAGGTTGTTCATCATTTGAATTACTTTTACGTGCTGAAAGACCTCATCCATTTGGCCAAAAAAGTCATTTTCAATCAGGTCAAATGCATCTTGTTGCTCTCCTGTCGCGATTTTTGAGACTGCGTCGTTCCGCACGCCTTTAAGTTTATTAATTGCTTCTTCCAGCGCGCTTACGTGGTCTGTCACATCAACCCCTCGTTTATTAAGACGGTCAGCGATTGTCTTGTTTTGTTTCAATTGTCGTGCGAGGTTTCCGAGCTCTTTATCTATTTGTTTGAGTGTCTGTGGCCATCGCGCGAGCATTTCAAGCTGTTGGCGGCTTTGGTCAAGATTCATCATAATGTCTTGTGTGTCTTCAACGCCAGCCGCTTCTGCTTCATCCCATGTTTTTGCGTTATTAATGGCATTTAACAGTGTTTTTGCTTTTTCCACTTTTTCTGTAATATCCGCGGGTATCGCGATCCGTTGTTTTGCAAGGCGCGCGAGTTGTTTTTCAAACTGTGCTACTCCTTGTTTCAATCCTTTAATGCCGCGCTTCATCCCCTCAAGTCTTTGCGCGTTTTCAACCAATTCTCTTTGCGCGTCATTGAGTGATTGCATGATTTCTTGAGTGCTTCCCAAGTCAAGATTATCAAGTTCTTCCACGGTGGTTGCTTTTTTGGCGGAATCAACAATCGTTCTCAATTGTGTGAGCTTGTCTTTTATTTCTTGCGGTATCACTACACCTTTTTTTTCCGTTTGAGCGAAATTTTTTTCATACTGTTTGAGCCCTTGCTCCATTCCTTTTGACCCGCGTTTCATGTCTTTAAATCTACGTTCGTCATTTTGTTTTTGTTGTTCTTCAGACGGGCCGTTTTGTACACCGCCCTCTTGCCCGTTGAAGTTGTCTTGCTGACCCATAGATGGTCCATTGGAGCCAAATCCGTTTGGTCCTTGATTGCCATTATTTGATTCGTAATTTGAACAGGGGCCGGGCATTTCAACACCTTTAATGTTGCAGGTTTGGCTTTCAAGACCTCTCGTCGGAATGTTTGATGAATTAGAATTTTCCTGCGCCAATGCGGGGAGAGCCAAGATGATAACAAGCGCTCCTGCGCCAAACGAGGAAATTAGCAATGTGTGTTTTTGCATAGAATATATGTAAGAGTAAATTAAAATTTGTATTTTTAACGTCGGCCTTTGTGATAGTAGTATATCATCTATTAAGATTTTTACCAAGTAGTGCGGTAGTGCGGCGCAATTTTTAAGATGTTAAATTTTCGGCGCTCTGCATAAATTTGACATTTCCGCGCCTCTTTGCTATACTTTTTAACATAAGACTAGTTAATTAAACTAGTTTCTTTTTTTACTCAAAAACACGCGCAGGGCTTGGCATTGAGCTGGGAAAAGACTCATCAAAGCCCGCGTACAATTAACACGAATCATATGCAATCTCCCATCGCGCAAGCAATCCAGCAAATTTGTGACGAAAAAAGTCTTTCATATCAGGTGGTTTTGGATACCATAAATGCGGCTTTGGCCGCGGCGTATCGCAAAGATTTTGGTGAGAAAAATCAAAATGTACAGGTTGATTTTAATCCCGACACTGGAGAAATGAAAGCGACTGATGTAAAAGTCGTGGTAGAGGACGTGGATTTGGAAGCGGAAGCCGTTGTGTTTGAAGAAGCGCGCGCGAAGCGCGAGGCGGAGATACAAGAAGCGTTGGCGCTTGGCAAGAATCCTGATGAAATGGAGTTTGAACCATTGCCAAAGCGCTTTAATCTTAAAACAGAAATCATGATAACAGAAGCACATACAAAATATCCGGAATTGAATCTTGGGGATATTTGGAAAGAATCTTTGGAGATCCCCGCCGCGTTTGGCCGTATGGCCGCGCAAACCGCGAAGCAGGTAATTATTCAGAAATTGCGCGAAGCGGAACGCGAGCAGGTGTTTGGAGAATTTAAGGGTAAAGAAGGCGAGCTGGTAATCGGCACCATCGGCCGCCGCGAAGGGCGCAATATTTTGGTTGATTTGGGTAAAGCCATGGCCGTACTCATGCCGGAAGATCAGATAGAAAATGAACGATATTACCCCGGACAGAAAATTAAAGCATACGTGGGTGGTGTTGCCATGACTCCCAAGGGTCCGGAGATCCGCGTGTCACGCTCTCACCCGCAGATGGTTGCAAAGATTTTTAATATGGAGGTGCCGGAAATTTCTAACGGGCTTGTTGAAATAAAAGACATTGCGCGCGAGGCAGGCTCTCGTTCAAAGGTCGCGGTAGAAACAATGCAGGACAATATTGACCCCATTGGTTCGTGCATCGGCCAGCGCGGAACGCGTATTCAGACTATTATCAGCGAGTTGGGCGGCGAAAAGATTGATATTGTACTTTATAGCGCGGATCCCGTACAATATATTACACAAGCAATCTCGCCGGCAAAGGTTTTGAAGGTAGAACTGCGTGAAGAAGAAAAAACCGCGCAAGTGCGCGTGGCCGCCGATCAATATTCATTGGCGATCGGCAAAGGAGGTCAAAATGTGCGTCTTGCTTCAAAACTTACAGGCTGGAAACTCAATGTAGAACAAGTAGATGCTCCAAAAGCGGAAGAAGCGCCTGTAGAACCAACTCCCGCGGAAGAAGCGGGGGAAGATGCAAAGGAAATTGCGCCGTCTGAAGAAAGTACAGAAAATAATTAAAAGCGATGAGGTGCGGGCTTTAGAATTTTCGCGTGCCCCAAGAAGTCTTTGTTTCGAGCTAAATTTTATTTAATTCACCTTTTTCATGGGACAACTTTTCCACACCGTGCTCTATTTGCCGCTTCTGAACATTCTTGTATTTTTTTACAATGTAGTTCCGGGACACGACATTGGTGTTGCAATTATCATTTTGACCATCTTGATGCGCTTGCTTGTGTGGCCTCTGGCCAAAAAATCCATTGTGGCGCAAAAACAAATGTCAGGGCTACAGCCCAAATTGAACGCGCTCAAAGAACAGTATAAAAATGACAAGCAGGGGCTTGCCGCCGCGACCATGCAACTCTACAAAGATGAAAAGATGAATCCTCTTTCTTCTTGTGTGCCGCTTCTCATTCAACTACCTCTTTTGATTGTTTTTTATTGGGTTTTACAAGATGTGTTACATTCAAAAAACCTCAATGAATTATATCCTTTTGTAACAAACCCGGAATCCATCAAGGTGCTCGCATTTGGATTTCTTGATTTGCTCAAACCTAATTATGTGTTAGCTATTTTGGCAGGCGCCGCGCAGTTTTGGCAGGCAAAGATGCTTCCCATGGCGCGCCCTATGGTAAAAACAGAAGGAAGCAAAGACGAAGACATGACCGCCATGATGAACAGGCAAATGATGTATATGATGCCGGTCATGACCGTTGTAATTGGATTTTCTTTGCCCGGAGGACTTTCTCTTTATTGGCTTATTACTACGCTTATGACCGTGTTTCAACAAAAAATAATTTTACGCGGATCCTCAATCGTTTCAGTGACGCCTTCATCATCTTCTTAACTCCGCGCGTATGCTTACCACTAAGCAAATCAAAAAATTACCGGTGATTACGGTGAGCGGCAAGAAACTCGGCCGGGTGAATGAAGTGTTTGTGGATCCGGAGAGCCAAAGTATTATGCAATATCAAGTAACTCCACATAGATTATTGAGCTTGGATTTGCCTCTTTTGATACACCGTTCGCAAGTGGTTTCTGTTACTTCCGAACGATTATTGGTGGAAGATAACGTGGTAAAAGCAAAAAATGCCGTTCATGTAATATCTCCACTTTTACCTTCGGTGGTTTCATCTGTTGCCGCCACTACAACGCTCGCAAACGAGTGATGTAAAAAAAATATGGACAACGCACCACATGGATGTGCGATTATAGAAACCATCAGTTTTTTTTCGCTTTTTGAATATCCGCTCACCGCAAGCGAGCTCGCATTGTGGCTTAGGAGCAATCATCCTGTGAGCGCAGGGGACGTATATCGCGCCGCATTACAATTAGCACAAGCAAAAGGAAGCCCGATTGGTTTTATTAATGGCTTCTTTTTTTTGTCCGGCCATGAGGCGAGTGTAGCGCATCGGATGCAGAATTTTTTGACCCATCTGCCCAAGTTTTCCCGCGCGCGCCACGCGGTCAGGCTCATATCTTGGGTGCCTTTTTTGCGCATGGTGGCAATCTGTAATACGGTAGCTATGGCAACTTCAAACCAAGAGAGTGATATTGATTTTTTTATTGTTGCGCGCGTCGGACGGCTGTGGTTGGTGCGTCTGCTCACTACGCTTGTCTTGCAGATTGCCGGTTTGCGCCGGCACGGGCGCCGTATTGCAGACCGCATTTGTTTGAGTTTTTATGTGGTGGATTCCGCGCTTGATTTGTCCGATATGCGTTTGCTCCATGGCGATATTTATATGACGTATTGGCCTACACAGCTGGTGCTTTTGTTTGATGAAGATAACGCTTATGGAAAATTTGTTGAAGCAAATCAATGGGTGCGCGCGGCTTTGCCGAACACGAATTTTGAAAATGTTTTGGGCGATACGCGCATGATTCAGCAAGGCCGTGTGTCTTGTTTTTTGCGTCGCATGGGGGAGCATGTTTTGCAAGGAATAATAGGGGATATGGTTGAACGCGGATGTTGTTTTATTCAGCGTGTCAAGATGATATGCGCTCCGCGCCACGCACGACCGGTTGAAAACGCGGTGGTGATTTCTGATACCATGCTCAAATTTCATGAACGCGACAGGCGGCAAGAGTTTCATGAAGCGTGGCAGAGGCGCGTTAAAAGCGCATTTGGCGACGGTCATTACGGATAATTTTTCGCAGTATGTCTTTAATGCAATCCCGTTTTTCAATCCAATGGCACCACGCGCTCGCGTTGTTATTGTTTGTCCTGCCATGGCAGACGCGATTGATTCTTCATCGTACCGCGTGGCAAGGAGGCGTGTGGGAATATGGCACTGTTGGCGTTTACGCGACAGAGATTTTGTTGTGGGGAGTGGCATTGTGGTATGTGATTTCCCGCTTGCGAAAAAAGCAAGAAAACACGGCGCGTGAATTGCATGATGCGCAAATTTCCAACAAAGCGCGGTTGTGTTTTGGGTTGTTTGCCTTATGGTTTATATATCAAATTATTCACGCGCAATTTCCGTGGATAGAAGCGCAAGCGCTTGTTCATTTTTTTGAGGCGTTTATTTTATGGCACCTGATTACTCGCGCGCACGCGCGCACGCGATTTTTGCAATGGTCTTTTTTGGCAGGTCTTGGCACGCAGGCACTGTTTGCGTTGACGCAGTTTTTTACCCAGCGTGCTTTTGCGTTTCGTTGGCTTGGCATAACGGATCATCCGGCGTGGGCGGGAGGTTCCGCGGTTATTGAAACCATGAGTGGCAGATGGTTGCGCGCGTACGGAGGTTTGCCGCACCCCAATATCTTGGGCGGGTATATGGCAGTCGGCGCGTTACTTGTTGCCGTGCAAATTTTGAAAATGCCGCGGGAAAAAAATTTGCGCGAGGCCTTTGGAATTGCGTCCTTGTTGTTGTTTTTTGTTGCGCTTGTTGCGGGACTCATGGTTTCTTTTTCTCGCTCCGCAATGCTGGCGTTGGTATGCGGGTTGATAATTGTAACATGGCAACATCTGCGGAAAAGGTGGCGCCATGCACACGGTGGAAGTGTTGACTCGCACACAGAGATTTTGCACAACACGCAAAGCGGGATGCGCCGCGTTGGAATGATTTGGTTTTGCGGTGTTTTGACGGCAAGCATGTTTGTCATTCTTCAACCAGATTTGTTTATTACACGCGCTCGCGCGCAGACAAGGCTTGAACAACAATCAATTTCCGAACGCATTGCGTCATACAAAGGCGCGTGTGAAGTGTTGCGCCGTGATGGATTCTTGGGAACAGGGTTGGGAAATTACACCGCAGTGTTGCATGTGCTGGATTCGTCTCGTCCCGGATGGGAATATCAGCCGGTACACAACGCGCTTGTGCTCGCGTTTCTTGAATTGGGTTTGATTATGAGCCTTGTTTTGATATGTTTTTTATTATTTGCCGGTAATACTCCGCTTCTTCGCACGAGATTTTTGGCAGGTGATTGGGGGTTGTTTGTTTCCTTGTTTGTTTTGGCGATGTTTGATCATTATCTTTGGTCGCTTTTGAGCGGGTTAGTGTTGTGTGCGGTTGTTTTTACATTGATTAAGCCCAAAAAGACAAAAACAGACTCATTTGGCTAAAATATAAGGCTCAAAGGGGTGGTCATTGACAAAATGGCTATTTTATGCTATAGTCTATTGTTAGTTCTTTATAATTTATTGTGTATTGATAAGGCTTAAATGAGCAATAATACCTCCAATCCATTTTGTTTATGAGTATATATCATAGGCAGGAAGGATTGGAGGTGCTGTTTCAAGCACATTCTTCACCCCTTTTCGTCCACTATTTGAGGCGAGAAGGCTTTTCTTTTGTTCACCGCCTTTGATGGTGGGGACAGTGAGGGAAAAATGAAGTCGTTTGCAACGCTTTGGGTGGGGCTTTCCGCCCGACTGAGACTTCGGTTTGCCACGGCGGGGGTTGTCTCCGTGGCCGAGGAAATCATCGGTTTGCCGTCGGCGGAGCGTGGTGCGCTTCTGGCCGCGGTTGACCACAAGGACGCGCCGGACGCGCTGGTGCGCCGGACCGCTCTGGTCCGCGCGTACATCAACGCGCACCTTGGGGGCATCCCCGAGGAGCGCGCATTGGAGGCGGAGCTCGAGGCCAGCATCGGGCTGGACATGAGCGCCTCAAACGTGGCGCTCGCGGACAAACCCGCCGTGCCGCGCCAGCCGACCGTGATGTCCGCCAGCGACCCTGCGAGGGCGCGGGATTGCGGTGAGACGGTTCACGATGTCATCGCTCCGCCTCGTGCCGTGCCGACCTTGCCCATCCCGGGCAAGGTCGCAATGGAGTCGCCATCCGCTGACGAGAAGACGCCCGCGGACCGCGCACGCGAAGCGCATGAGATC
>LCLH01000027.1 GCA_001001925.1 Candidatus Magasanikbacteria bacterium GW2011_GWC2_45_8 | reverse complement strand
TTTTTTTACTGTATCTTTTTTAAGCATAAAATATATTAGGTGTTTTAAGCAGATGCCTTACCCGCCGCTTTACCAGCCTTGCGACGTATGATTTCATCTGTATACCGAATACCCTTACCCTTATATGGTTCAGGTTTTTTTAAACCGCGGATCCGTGCGGCGGTTTGACCTACCAAAGCCTTATCAATACCATTCACTTTTATAATTTCCTTTTCAACAGCAATGATTATACCTTCAGGTATGGGGAAAACAACAACATGAGAAAATCCGAGTGATAACTCCAAATTTTTACCCTTTACCGCGGCTTTGAACCCAACTCCGTTTATTTCAAGCGATTTCTCAAACCCACTCACCACGCCAGAAATCATATTGCGGACAAGACTTCCAAAAAGACCCCACAAAGCGCGGTCATCAACCAGATCGGGGTCTTGCACCATGATATTTAAAACCGAACCGTCTTGCGCGATAGTAATATGAGGGTGTAATTGCAATGAAAGTGTTCCTTTGGGACCTTTAACAACAAAATTCGCGTCCTTGATGGTTACGGTGACATCTTCTGGAATTTGAATTGGTTTTTTTCCTACACGCGACATACTTGCTAAAATTAATACAATTCACAAATAACTTCCCCGCCTAATCCCTTAGTACGCGCATCACGACCGGTCATTAAACCTTGCGGAGTTGAAATAATGGAAATGCCAAACCCATTATGAACCGGACGCAATTGATCGTGTTTGATGTATACTCTACGACCAGGTTTACTGATACGAGTAATTGATTTCAATGAAGGATCTTTGCCTTCAAGATAACGAAGAGACAACTTCAAGGTCGGGAAAGGCTTTTCAATCACCTCAAAAGAACGTAGATACCCTCGGTCAATTAAAATTTTAGCAATTTCAATCTTTACCTTTGAGGCAGGTGCCATAACGGTCTCTTGGCGCACTTTATACGCGTTGCGCAGACGAGTTAAGAAATCACTTATAGGATCGGAATGCATAATGGATAGTTCTTTTTTATGAGAATATTACCAGCTTGATTTTGTAATACCGGGCAACTCCCCTTTGTTGGCCAATTCTCTAAAACAAATGCGACACAATTTAAAACGACGCATATACCCATGTTTTCTGCCGCAACGCCAGCATCGACGCACAATACGGGAAGAAAACTTAGGTTTTTTCAGAGATTTCGCGATTTGTCCTGTAGTTGCCATACTATTTAGTAATCTTTTGTAAAGGGAATCCTGCAAAACGGAATAACATTTTTGCCTCTTCTGTTGTTTTGGCGTCTGTGGTTACCGCCACCTCAAGACCATGCAGACGCTCAACTTCATCGGAACGAACCTCTGGAAACGCAACATGCTCTTTAAAACCAATTGCAAAATTACCGCGGCGGTCAAAACTTTTTTCAGATAAACCGCGAAAATCTCGCGTACGTGGAAATGTTATATTGATCAATTTATCCAAAAAATCATACATGCGCGATCCTCTCAACGTTACTTTTGCTCCAATCACCTGACCTTCTCGCACCTTAAAATTTGAAATAGATTTGCGCGCCTTGGTAAATACCGGTTTTTGACCGGTAATTCGCTCAAGAGTGCTTCCAATGGTTTCCTGGATCTTTGACTCCTTTAATAGTTTTCCAAAACCTACATTAACTACCACTTTGGTAAAACGAGGGGCCCTTGCCGCTGATTTGTAGTGGAAGGAATCTTGAAGTTTTACACGTATTTCACTGATGTATTTTTCTTTTAAACTCATACTTTTTTATAATGCGTTATTACATTTCTTGCACACACGTGTTTTGACCGAATTGTCTATTTTAAAACCAACACGTACTCCACGCTCGCAATGCGGACACACGATAGCAACTTTTGAAACCGCCATTGGGGCAGAAAGTTCTAATATCTGTCCTTTTTGACCTTGTGTACGCGTACGCAAATGTTTTTTGATTATGTTGATTCCTTCAACGACTACTTTTTTCTCCTGAACAAATACTTGGACAACCTTTCCGGTTTTCCCTTTGTCTTTTCCCAACAAAACACGCACATTGTCTCCAATTTTAATCTTTTTCATATTGTTATACAACCTCTGGAGCTAATGAAATAATTTTGGCAAAACCCTTGTCTCGCAATTCTCGTGCTATAGGACCAAAAACACGGCTTGCTTTTGGCTCTTTTGATTCTTTATCAACAATAACCGCCGCATTGTCGTCAAAACGTACCGTAATGCCGTTTGATCTATTGATAGCGGAACGTGTTCGTACAATAACCGCGTGCGCGACATCTCCTTTCTTTACCATTCCATACGGCTGGGCTTCTTTGATTGCTACCGTTATGATATCCCCCACGCGGGCGTAACGCTTCTTGTAACCGCCGAGCACACGAATACATTGGAGCTTTTTTGCTCCCGTATTATCTGCCACTTGTAACATGCTTCGGTGTTGAATCATATTCTTGTATTACGTTTTGTGTTATTCTTAATGCTTTTTAAAAATACGCCAGCGCTTATCTTTGGACAAAGGACGGCATTCAATAAAAGAAACCTTATCGCCATGTGCATAGGTACCGCTGGTATAATGCACCTTAAACTTTGAATGCACGGTGTAAAACTTCAAGTATTTTGGATGTTTTTTTACCTTCTCAACTTTTACCACGAGCGTTTTAGGCATCTTGGCGGAAGTAACAATACCGGTAAAAACTTTATGTTGTACATTTTTTCTCTCTTGCATACTATTTTGTAGTTGCGTGCTTCAACAAAGTTAAAATATGGGCGATACGCTTGCGTGTGGCTTTAACCAAATGAACTTGCTTAATCTCTTGCGTATGAACTTTAAACCTCAATGCTCGCAACGCTTCACGTTCTGTTGCCAGTATATCATTCAATTCTTCAGCGCTCTTAGCACGCAATTCTTCTAATTGTATTCGTATTTTACTCATATAAATCTTTGCTTATAAAGGCGACTCGTGTAGGTAATTTATAGCCAGCCAATTTGACCGCTTCCGCCGCGGTTTCTTTTGAGATTCCTTCTACTTCAAAAATAATCGTACCCGGTTTGACAATGGCAACGTAATGATCAACCGCGCCCTTTCCCCCGCCCATGGAATTTTCATTGCCATGCGCGGTGATAGGCTTATCAGGAAAAATACGAATCCAAAATTTACCGCCCTTTTTCAAAAACTTGGTTATGGTACGGCGCGCGGCTTCAATCTGACGCGCGGTTATCCATGTATAATCAAGCGCTTTCAAGCCATAGGTGCCAAATGCCAATTCAACCTTAGTAGTCGCAACTCCTGCGTTGCGGCGACGGCCCTTATGCCATTTACGATGTTTTACTTTTTTAGGAATCAACATATTATTTGTTAATCTCTTTTGATGCAAAAATATCCCCACGGTACACCCACACTTTAATGCCAATCACTCCATAAATAGTGTGTGCAGTCGTTGCATTAAAATCAATATCCGAACGAAGATTCTGCAACGGTATCTTGCCTTCAGTAATAAATTCGCGGCGCGCGATTTCTGCGCCGTTAAGCCGCCCTGATACTGCAATTTTTACACCGAGCGCCCCTGCTTTGCGCGCGCGTTCAACCGCCTGCTTGAGCACGCGACGGAATGGCACGCGTTTTTCAATCTCTATTACGACACTCTGTCCGATAATAGTGGCAGAAAGTGCCGGACGGGAAACTTCAAGGATGTTTACCTTTACATTTGTTTTTATATCAAAAAATTTCTTTTGAACTTTTTTACGAAGCTCTTCCGCCCCTGCTCCGCCCCTGCCTATAATCATGCCCGGTTTGGCAGCAGAAAGACTTACGGTAATATCATGCGGCGTACGTTCAATACCGATTGAATCCATACCAACGTCTTTGAATTC
The DNA here is from genome assembly GCA_001001925.1 of Candidatus Magasanikbacteria bacterium GW2011_GWC2_45_8. Taxonomy (GTDB): domain Bacteria; phylum Patescibacteriota; class Patescibacteriia; order Magasanikbacterales; family UBA10146; genus UBA10146. Next base: position 10,482 of record LCLH01000027.1, on the reverse strand, counting down.
TTTCATCAAATATGCGCGTATGGCTAAATCTTCGCGCAAAAACTTAGCGTAATTCTTGCGAGAAAACCATTTTGAATCCCATGTATAAATGCTGCCGATACGGAAAATTTTTGGATGTACTTTATGACTCATATTCAAATTTATGATGTAGTTTTTTCATCAGATAAAGTTTTCTCAACAAGTTCTTTCGCCTCTTTTTTTATAGTTGGTCTAATCTCTGTAAGTGCTAATTTGATAGAACACGTGCGTTTGCGGATCTCGTACGCCCTTCCAAAAGCGCGTGGCCGAAAACGTTTAAGTGTGGGGCCTTGTTCCGCGACAATTGATTTGATTTTCAAATTTCCCGATGATGCTTGAAAATTATGCTCAGCACTCGCGATAGCTGATTTTAAAAGTTTTGCAAGCGGTGTTTTGTTTTTTTGTTTTAAAAATTGCAAAATAACTTGAGCATCTTCAACACGCTTCCCTCGAATTTGATCTATAAGGGGCTTCATTTTGCGAACACTCGTGCGGATTGTTTTTAATTCTGCGCGGATTTCCATATTTTATTTCTTTTCTGTTGCGCCGGCAGACGAAGATTTTTTAGCCGCTTCAGATTGAGCGGATTCTAAATCTTTCTGCATCTTGCCTCCATGGCGATTAAACTTTCGTGTTGGGGAAAATTCTCCTAATCGGTGACCAACCATATTTTCTACTATCACTACAGGCAAATGTTGTTTGCCGTTGTGCACCGCTATCACAAAACCTACCATCTCTGGAGTAATGGTGCTCGCACGCGCCCATGTTTTTATGGGCGTCTTATCGCCTTGTTTAAGACGATTGACTTTTTTCATTAATTTTTCATCCACGTAAGGACCTTTTTTTAGACTGCGTGACATACGGATTATTTACGACGTTGGATAATTAAAAAGTTGCTCCATTTTTTGCGTTTTCTGGTCTTGACTCCAAGCGCTGGCTTGCCTTGGGGAGTTTCTGGACGACGCATACCGATCGGATTATGGCCTTCTCCTCCGCCGTGCGGGTGGTCAACAGGATTCATTGCTTTTCCTCTTACCGATGGCCGCCATCCCATATTACGTCTACGCCCCGCTTTTCCAAGACGAATCAAATTGCGATCCGGATTGCTTAGAACTCCAATCGTAGCGGCACAATTTTCACTTACCTGACGCAATTCACTTGAAGGAAGTTTAAGAGTAGCGTGTCCGGACTCAACTGCCATTAACTGCGAGCTGGTGCCAGCGCCACGCACTATCTTCCCACCTTGCCCCGCCAATAGTTCAATATTATGAACCACTTGGCCAACCGGAATAAATTTAAGAGGCATGCGAGATCCTGTCTTTACTTCAATGCGGCTCTTTGAACTCATCATCGTATCACCAACTTTAATGCCTTGAGGAGCCAGTAGGTAAGATTTTACTTTATCAGAATACTCCACCAAGGCAATTCGAGCACCTCTATTTGGATCATATTCAATCGCTGATACCGTTGCAGGGATATCAAATCTTTGTTGTTTAAAATCAACTAACCGATAAAAAGTACGCGTTCCTCCTCCTCTGTGGCGCACAGTAATACGACCATTGGAACGTCCATTTCTTTTTTTATGAACAACTACCAATTTCTTTTCCGGTTTTGATTTTGTTATATCGTCAAAAGCATCCACCATAGTGGCGCGGCGTCCGGGAGTTGTTGGTTTGTATAACTTAAATGCCATATGCTTATACCGAACTCAAAAGAGTAATGTGGTCACCCTTTTCAACCGAAACAATCGCTTTTTTCCAGAATTTACGAACACCTTTCACACGTCCAAACTGTTTTATTTTCCCTCGCATACGGACAATGCGGACTTTTTTTACTTTTACTTTAAACGCCGATTCAACCGCTTTTTGGACTTCTACTTTGTTGGCGCGGATAGCGACCTCAAATACATACTGATTCTGTGTTTGATGCAAAGTATTTTTTTCTGTAATTAACGGACGCAATAATACGCGATGCGCGTCTCCTGTTGCGCGAGGCACTTCTGGAGCTTGTTCAACCGCTTGCGTGGCGACAGAATCTATTTCAGCTTTCTTTGATTTTAATGGTCTTTTTTCAACAATTTCAGATGCAACAGAAACAGAGGAGGGGGCTTTCTTTGGCTCCATCACCTGTTGTTTCCGCTCTTCATCTTTCTTTTTTTTCCAGTTAAAAATACTCATATTTATTTTGACGTCTTGCAATATGTTTTTTCCAACGATTCTATTGTTTCAGGCATGGTTATCACGTTGGAATGATTTAAAAATGCGATGATATCAATCTGGTCGCGAGAAATAACATCAACATTTTTAATGTTGCGCACGGAACGAGCAATAGCATTATCAGATTTTGGCATAACCACCAAAATTTTCCCTTTTTGCAAAGGCAACTTTTTCAACATTTCAACAAACTGTTTTGTCTTTGAACCTTCAACTGCTAACTTTTCAACCAATATAAAACCATTTCCTTGAACTTTATCTGAAAGCACCATGCGCATTGCCAGTTGTTTCACTTTTTTGTTAATTTTTAATTTAAAATTACGTTCTGAAGTTGGACCAAATGTGATTCCGCCACCGCGCCACAGAGGAGAACGAATAGACCCCGCGCGCGCGCGGCCCGTTCCTTTTTGAGCCCACGGCTTGCGTCCTCCGCCGCGTACTTCGCCTTTTTTCTTGGTATCTGCAAGAACCTTGCGGCGGTTTGCAAAAAGAGACCGCACCACTTCAGCAATGATATCTTGCTTTATCTTCACACCAAAAACAGCGGAAGATATTTCCTTTTCACCAATTACTTCGCCTTGCTGATTATATATCTTCAACGAATCCATATTAAGCTTCTTTATTTATTGCTTCAACAGGTAAGACCACGACAGATTCTTCCGCTATTGGTGCGTCCGGTGTTGCACTCTTAACTTTTGTAACTTTCAATTCTCCAGAACCTTTGATCAAGACTTGTCCGTTACGTCCGCCCGGTATAGCTCCCTTTACATGCAAAAGATTCTTTTCCAAATCAACACCTATAATTGATAAATTTTTTATGGTAACTTGCTCATCGCCCATGTGTCCGCCCATGCGCATTCCTTTGAAGACGCGTTGTACTCCGCCTGCCCCGATTGAGCCGGGCATACGCAAGTTATCTTTATGCCCATGACTTGCGGGACCGCCGCGGAAGTGGTGCCGTTTCACCACACCTTGGAAACCACGGCCTTTTGAGGTGCCTGTTACTTCTACCACATCTCCCACAGTGAATGTTTCTACAGTAATCATATCCCCGCGTTCAATTCCTTCCAACTCTTTTTCGTCTAAAGGAATCTCGCGAAGCATTCGCATAGTCGGCAAATTTTTCAAATGACCTAATTGCGGTTTGGCAATATGTTTTGCTTTGCCCTCTTCAAAACCAACCTGCAATGCTGTTGTATTTTCCTGCGGTTTTTTCTTGATATGAGTAACTACGCAAGGAGTAGCTTGCACAATTGTTATCGGAACAAGTGTGCCGTCTGCGGCAAACACTTGGCTCATCTGAATTTTTTTACCAAAAATGAATTTCATAAACTGGTAATTAAAAACCAGAAGTCCTGTTTTATGCGCGGCTTTTGAGGCGTATAAAACAAAACTTCCAGCCTTTAAAAAATCTATTAAGTTACAAAGGCGTTAATTGTATAAGTTGTCAACGTATTACTCCTTTTCGTTCTTGCGTATCCTTCTTGATGTTTTCCTTTTTATGCGCAACCTTATGTAAGGATCTTATCAAGTCAAATACAAGGACGGTTTAATTTTTACATTTTTATTTCAATGTCCACGCCGGCAGGCAAACTCAAATGCATTAAAGCGTCAAGCGCCTTAGGTGTGGAATTGATAATGTCAATCAGACGTTTGTGTACGCGCATTTCATATTGCTCACGCGCGTCTTTATGCACAAAGGTTGAACGATTCACCGTAAAAATGGTCTTTTCCGTTGGCAGTGGCACAGGACCAATCACTTCCGCTCCATTCCTTTGCGCAGTATCAAGAATTGTGCGAGCAGCTTGATCTATAATTTTGCTGTCATACGCGCAAATTTTGATGCGGATTCGTTGCCCTTCGTCTTCTTTTTCTTTGACCGCTACCGTTGCTGTATTGTGTTTTGTCTGTGCCATGCAAAAATCTTTTTATGAAAAACGTGCCGCGCGAGATTGCAATAAATCTTCACGGGCACGCTTTACATTTTTATTTTAGAATCTTAATTACCACTCCGGCGCCAACAGTCCTGCCTCCTTCACGGATTGCGAATCGGGTTTTTTCTTCAAGAGCAATGGGAGTGATTAATTTAACGGTCATTTTGACCGTATCTCCGGGCATAACCATTTCTGTCCCCTGCGCAAGAGCGATATCACCGGTCACATCAGTGGTACGGACATAAAATTGTGGTTTGTAACCGGTGAAAAATGGCTTATGGCGTCCACCTTCTTCTATTCTGTGTGTGGAGTCACGGAGCCCGGTTTTGCGACAACCATACCGCGCATTGCGTCTTCTTTCTTGATACCGCGCAAAAGCACGCCAGCGTTGTCCCCTGCCATACCTTCATCCAAAGACTTGTTAAACATTTCAATACCGGTAATAACAGTCTTTTGAGTGTCTTTGATGCCAACCATTTCCGCTTCATCGTTCACATGAATGATACCGCGTTCAATACGACCGGTTACCACGGTTCCACGACCTTCAATGGAAAAGACATCTTCAATTGGCATGAGGAAAGGCTTATCTGTTTCGCGTTGTGGTTGAGGAATGTAAGTATCCAAAGTTTCCAGAAGATCCAGAATCGGTTTGGATGCCACTTCATCTGCCGGGTTTTCCAACGCCTTGAGGGCACTTCCGCGAATGATAGGAGTGGTGTCGCCCGGGAATTCGTATTTCTTTAAGAGGTCGCGCACTTCTTCTTCCACCAAATCAATGAGTTCAGGATCAGACACTTGGTCAACTTTGTTCAAAAAGACAACAATGTAAGGCACCCCCACTTGGCGCGCAAGCAAAATATGCTCACGTGTTTGAGGCATAGGGCCGTCCGCGGCAGAAACCACCAAAATAGAGCCGTCCATTTGTGCGGCGCCGGTAATCATGTTTTTGATGTAGTCGGCGTGGCCGGGACAGTCAACGTGCGCGTAATGACGAACTTTTGATTCGTATTCAACGTGCGTGGCGTTAATGGTAATACCACGAGCCTTTTCTTCCGGGGCTTTGTCAATTTGGTCCACTCCTTTATCTTGGGAAATATAACCATGGTGTTTTAACACCTGCAAAATAGCGGCAGTAAGGGTAGTCTTTCCATGGTCAACGTGACCAATGGTTCCTACATTGATATGTGGCTTACTGCGGTCAAATTTCTCTGCCATAGAGATGATATATTAAATATTAAAAAAATTTTACTAATTTAAGCGAATTTTTTATGTCCAAAAACGTACGAGCATTACTATACCACAACAAAAAAAATAATGCAAGGGCGTCGGCTGTGGACAGCTCTTTAGCTCTCTACCGGCTCCAAATAATAGTGATCTTCAACTGGTTTTTCTTCTAAAACTTGAGGTTTTTCAGCTTCTTCCCGCCACCAGTCTGGTGCGGCGGTTTCCGTCAATTCTTGAACAGGTACACCGCCAAGCGGCGACGCACTTTGAGCGACTTCTTCCTTTATAGGTGCAACAAAAGATGTTTTTTCCGGCTCTTTTTCTCGTGTTTCCTGTTTACCAAACACAAGACGCTCATAATCTTTGATGGACATAACCACATAATTATTCTCTGTGGCGCGATCAATCACCACCAAGCGGTCGCCTGTTTTTTTGATAAGTTCCAAAATTTGGTCAAGCGATTCGTTCATAGTGTACCAATTATATAAAAAATACCCTGCCTTGTCAATTCAGTTTGAATTCAGGAATCTTTAGAACAAATTCTTATAAGTGCTTTCATTGCGCATACGAATTTCATATACCACGTTGTCCCCTTTCTCTTTTTTAAATAAAATCCGATATCTCCCGCTCCGTGCTCGCCAATAATCCGTACCTAGCACTTTCTTTATATCCAATCCGATTGTCCTATTTTCGGCCAATAAAAATAAAATGGATTGTATTTCCTCCTTTTCAGTTTTTGATAATTTTTTAAATAATTTTCGGATGATATCCACAAAACTACTTAATTTCTTTCAATAATTTCTTGGCGGACACTCCCACTCCTTTATTATCCCTGTCGGCATTAAAAATTATCCGGTAATTATCTTGATCATTCAAAAAAATAGGTCTGATGACCATAACATCATTTTTTGGTTCCAACACAAAATGAGTGGTTTTAAATTGTCCGCGCCAAAATTTAGGCAAAGTAATTTGTCCTTTGGAGGTAGTTTTTTGTACAACTTTTTCCATACTCCTGAGATATTGTTAAAATAATCAAATTCTTACTTTCTTACTATAATACTTTCTTACCAAGCTGTCAACAGTGAGGAGTGTCATCCTTGCCTGCTCGCCCGCAAAGCATTCAAAATCGCTATCACATCTATAAGCTCCTGAACCACGGCGCCGGCAAGGGGAGGCAATCCGCCCAGAGCGGCCACCACCATCCCAATCCCGCTTAATCCCATGCCTATAAAAATACTGGTGAACGCAATGCGTACGGTACGCTGTGCGATGCCAAGCGCGTCGCACACCAAAGAAAACTCACCACCCAAAAACACAATATCCGCAGCGTCCGAAGCGGCCGTGCGTTCTTCATTTGAAAACACCAATCCCACATCCGCGGTGGCAAGCGCCGGCGCGTCGTTGATGCCGTCTCCCACCATTGCAATGCGGAATCCTTTTTGTTTCAAATCCGCGACCCCTCTCTGCTTGTCTTCCGGCGACATTTCCGCGGTCACCTGCACATGCGCGCCCAACGCCTCCCGCACGCGCGCTGCGGCGGACGCTTTGTCTCCGGTAAAAATATGCAATAAAAAATTCTGGCGATGTAAGCGTTCAATAATAGCCCGCGACTCCGATTTTATTTCATCTTCAATAGAAAACGTCGCCGCAAGCACATCGTTTTCATAAAGCCCTACCGCCATGCTGTCATGATCTTGCACTTTGGTCACAAAAAAACGCGAACCGGCAACAACCCCGCCAATCCCCTTTCCAATTTGCTCCTCAACCCGTGACGCCTGCATCATGGGCGCATGCACGCTGTGCGCGTATGAGACAACAGATTTTGCAAGCGGATGCAAAGAGTTGCGTTCCAACGCGGACGTAATGCCAATCAGCTCTTCCACACTGCGCGTAGTGGAATGAGATTCCACGCTCGTAACGCGCGGCACGCCGAGCGTGATAGTGCCGGTCTTATCAAACACCAACGCGTTCACGCGCGCCAGCGTTTCCAAGCTCGCAAGGCGTTTTACAATGATACGGCGTTTTGCCGCGGCATTAACTCCGCCCAAAAGTGCAATGGGTGTTGCCAAAATCAACGGACACGGCGTGGCAATGACCAGTACCGCCAAAACACGCCCCCAATCACCGGAGATAAAATACGCACCCGCCGCGATAACCAGCGTAACCGCGGCAAACCACCCGCTTGCTTTGTCCGCAAGGCGTATGAGCGGCGCTTTTTCTCCCTGCGCTTTTTCCACCAATTCAATAATTTTGTGATACGTGGAGTCTTTTTCTTCCGCGGTCACACCAATCACAATCGCCTCTCCTTTGTTCACTGTACCGCTTCGCACCACATCGCCTTTGATTTTATCTATAATATACGGCTCGCCGGTGATTGATGATTCGTCAGTAAGACCATTTTCAGATTCCAAAACGCCATCCAACGGAATAACCTCACCCTTGCGGATAAAAATCGTATCTCCCACACGCACCTCCGCAATGGCGCGTTTCTCTCCCGGGGTGCCTTCAATCGCCATCAAAATATCCCGTGGAATGCGCTCTATGAGTGAGGTCAAAGATTTACGCGCCAACTGCACGCCATATGCTTCAAGCGCGCGGCCGGTGGACGCCATAAACGCAATCACAAGCGCCACCACATATTGGCCCATAACAAGCGCCACCAGCAACGCCAAAAGAGCGATGTAGTCTATGGCATACCTGCGCGCACGCAATTCTTGCCATGTTTCTTTTATAAGAGGAGCGCTTCCCAAAGCCACTCCTATATATGCAACGCCGAAAGCCGCGTCTGCAAACGCGGACGAACGCAAAAACGCGTACAATACAAAACATACCCCTACAAGCAAAGGCCCTCTCCACCAAGTAATTAACGAACGGATAATCATTTTTCGCTTTCTAACCAAGCTTTTAATAAAAATATTGTTTCGGTTCGCAACTTTGCTCGAGCCCAGTCTTTCTGCGATTCATTGAGCATCTCCCCAAGACCGTCAAGGATATGCCTGTTATCCATTTTCTCTAAAAGTTCTACACATTTAACCAAAACATCTTTGAAAGGCATCTTGGCACGACCCTCAACCAATTTCCTATTTATCGGCCAATTATTTTTAGCAAAAAAATACACATCATATACATCACGGCTCGTCTTGCCGATTCGTTCATACATGGCCATTAACTTATTGGCAAACATATCTTCTTTGACCATCACTGGCATTGAAATCCCCAATAATGTTTTTAATTCATAGTGAGAACCAAAATTTCGGCGATTGACCTCTATCTTGATATTTTGAGATTTTAAATCGTATGAAATAACCGTGACCAAATTAAATCTTTTAATTCTTGCGTCAACAATTTTGCCATAACTCATGGCTACTTTTTGAATTTTCTCAAATACTTCCCTCTCCTTGCTTTCATCCAAAAGATCAAGTTCAATATCAACAGAATTACGAGTTAAGTCATAAAACATAAGAGCGGCCGTACCGCCTTTAAAACCTACATAAGGAGACAGCGATGTATCAGAAAAAATATCTTTCAAAATTTGTAATAAGATATTTTTATGTTTCGGATAATCTAATGTCATACCGTTTTGTCTCCTAATTTATTATCTTTATAATGTTTTAAATATTCCGCAACTTTTTTTTCCATTCTCTTGTTGCGATATATCGGCAAAATTTCAAAAATTTTCTCCCAATCCAAAACATCCAAGTGATCAAAATGGTAATCTTTACTGATATATATCCTATCCAAAAATGCCCGTTCTTTTGTCGCCGTAGATATGTCATTTGTATGTTCAATCCCCATTGTGTTGCTCAAAACATAATCTTTCATCCTGATGAAAGATATCTTTTGTCCATCAGCCTCAATCTCGCGAGTAACATATGAAGCAACAAAAATGTTTCCATAATATTGAAAATTTACTCCGGCGCGAGTTAATACCGTTTCAAAACTGATATATGAGGGGGTATAAATTCTAGTAGCCAACTCAAAACGATCATAATGTATATCTTTAGCATAAATACCATGATGAATTCTAATTAATTTCCCTTTCTTTACATAATTGCTTAATCTTACCCGAACATTGGTTGTTCCTTGTTCACCCCACAACAAAGCAATGTCTTTGGTGGAAAAGACGGTTTTAGGAGATCGTAACAAAATCTCAATATATTTGCCTTTTAGGGGTTTTTTATCCGTATGTTTACTGATAGTTATCTTAAAGCTTACTTTCAGTACAATTATACACCAAATCTAGACGTAAGTCAAGTTTAAAAAAACACCACTGGTTGAGTGTTATAATGGTCTGGTTTGTCAAGACACATAAATCATTAAAAGGAGATGGAAAATTAATTAAAGAAAAGTTATTGTAAAAAGAAAAATATTCATTCAAACCTATCTTGGTTTCTAAAACATTTTGGTAAGAGTTTAAATAAATGTTTTCTTGTTTTACGGTTCGCCACAATCTTTCCACTAAGATATTGTCCAAACATCGTCCGCGTCCGTCCATACTTATTTGGATACTGTTACCTTTTCTTGCGGACTGAATGTACGCGGTTTCTTGGCCATAGATTTGGTTTAGTTTCTCCATCTCATTTTAACATATTTTGTGTATGGATTCATCAGGCCATTATAGTTTTGAAATTACCACAGATAAATCCGAGGGTCAACAAAAACCTCCTCCGTATATGGAGGAGGTTTTATGAACCTCTAGACATTTCAAAACACTCTACTTTTTCTTCCCTTCAATAATCAACTGCTCAACATTTCTTGGCACGTCCGAGTAATGCGAAAATTCCATAGAGTAGCTCGCGCGGCCCTGTGTCATACTGCGCAATTCCGTGGCATAACCGAACATTTCAGAGAGCGGCACGTCGGCATCTATCACCTTAATCCCCGCGCGGTCGCGCATTTCTTTAATCTGCGCGCGTTTAGAGTTGAGGTTGCCAATAACATCTCCCATAAACTGCTCGGGCGTTACCACTTCCACTTTCATAATCGGCTCCAAAATCACCGGTTTTGCTTTTTTAACCGCTTCCTGAAGCGCAAATGATCCTGCCAATTTAAATGCCTGTTCGGAAGAGTCAACTTCATGATATGAACCGTCA
>LCLH01000026.1 GCA_001001925.1 Candidatus Magasanikbacteria bacterium GW2011_GWC2_45_8 | reverse complement strand
CCAAGAAGGGCGGCGGCGAGGCCAAGAAGGGCAAGTCCGCCACCACGGATGGCAAGGTGGACCGCCGCGCGGACAAGAAGTCCGCCCGCCTCCAGCACTAGGCCCCCCCCTCGTGCTCCGAGACCTCATTCGGAGCGCGAGGGGCCAGTTCACCCAACCAAATAACCTCACAAGACAGTCTAACCCCTGTCTTTTTTTATTCACTGGGAATGTCGCCGAATGCGATGCCCATAACTAAATTTCTGAATTTTGGGTAGAAATAAGGCAGTTTATTTTTACCCAAAATTTAGATATTGCAGTAGAAATTGCATTCAGCGTCCCTCACTTTTATCTGTCCCGCCCATATGATAATGTCATAGGGCGGGCAAAATAGAAATGTCATAGTTAATCGATTCTGTGCCATAATTGGTCTAAATTAAAGAAAGTTAATTTAGACAACAATATGGACCAAAATCAACTAATAACTATGACTAAAAGAGAAGCGAAGCGTTACGAAATAGTTAAAAATTTGTTAGCCAAAAAAATCGATGGCACAGAAGCCGCTAAACAGCTTAATCTGTCTATCAGGCAAACAAAAAGGTTAAAGGCGGTTGTTAACCTGTTTGGCATTAAAGGGATAATCCATGGAAATCGCGGTCGAAAAGGCAACCGCCAAATTGCTAGAAACATAATAAACAAAGCCAAAGAATATTTAAAAGAAATATACCACGATTTCAACCCACTCCTTGCTCAAGAACATTTAAGAGATGACCATAAAATACTGTTAAGTAAAGAAACGGTCAGACAAATAATGATCACTGAAAAACTGTGGCTACCAAAGAAGAAAACCAATGTTAAAAAGCATTTCTGGCGGGAAAGAAAAGATAACTACGGAGAGATACAGCAGTTTGATGGTAGTTACCATAATTGGTTTGAAGGCAGAAATGAAATGGTTGTCGGCTTAGAGCAGTGCCTTCTCCTGTCAGTGGATGATGCCACCGGCAAGATAACCAAAGGCGTGTTTGGATACAATGAAGGAGTGGTACCGGTGTTCCGTTTCTGGAAGGGGTATTTTGAGGAGAAAGGCCTGCCTAGCGCCATCTATCTGGACAAATTCAGCACCTACAAGGTTAATCACAAAAATGCGGTTGATAACAAAGAATTAATGACTCAGTTTGAACGAGCTATGAACCAATTGGGGGTTAGAGTAATACACGCCAACAGTCCGCAAGCCAAAGGTCGAGTAGAAAAGATGAACGGTACTTTGCAGAGAAGACTGGTTAAAGAAATGCGGCTGAATAAAATTAATACCATTGAAGATGCTAATAAATTTTTAAAAGAAATTTTCATACCTAAATTCAACCGCCAATTCGCGGTTATACCAAAAAAAGAAAATGATTTACATCGAAAATTAAACATTGTTGAAAAGAATAATTTAGACAAAATTTTATCAATTCAATCAGAGAGAATAATTAACAATGATTATACCGTTCAATTTAAAAATCGATACTTCCAACTAACTAAAACCCAACCGACCGCGGTTTACAAGAAAGACAAAGTGACGGTAGAAGAATCTTTAAACGGCGAGATTAAAATATCCGTCAGAAACCATTATCTAACTTATCTCTGTTTGCCGGAAAGACCAAAAAAAGCAATCAATGTACAGCTTGTGGCTTTGACAACAAGACAGCCGACGAACTGGAAACCGCCAGTTAACCACCCATGGAGAAGACAACTTTTATTCACTAAAAAACAGCCCACATTGTCGGCTGTTAAGTAAGGCCATTTTAGGCGGGGTATGACATTTCTATTTTGCTCACAGGTATGACATTTCTATTTAGCCTTTACGTCCCTCACTTTTATCTTGACAAAAATACCCCAAAGTATTACAGTATAAAATTGCTCTTTTATAAGCCCGCTTGAAGCGGATGGAGGCCATCAATGAGTACAGATGAACCTTTCCATGGTGATGTTCACCATAGCGATTTGTTTATTCTGAATGTGGACGCGCTGTATGGCAGATTACTTGTCCGCGCGCCCATCTCCAGCATAGGAGAGCTGGATAGATTGCGTCTGCCAGACGGCACATACTTTTGTGACGCAACTCCTCGGCGTCTTGAAGAGGAAGATGTCGCGCTTGTCAATGGGCGGATAGTTCTTGCCCAAGACGCGGTGTACTACCTAAGAAGCCATGATTACTTGTCTTTTTTTCATCTTTCGTTGGCAAGAGCTCGTAAGGTGCTCCGAATTTTTGAGCAATTGAATCCATCAGCATATCATGAGAGGCTTGGGAGTCTTTACAAGGGAACTTCTCACAGCATTGCTCAAGCCAAGGATCTCTATTTGATGGAATTGATCAACTACCGGATTCTCGTGGAAAATGTCTCGGTGCTTATGGCGGTGAGCGCTGAAGAAACATCGTTGCAAAAAAACCCGCTTGCCGGCATGGCAACGCGATTCTCCACAAGAGTTCTGGCAAGAGATTATTTGGCAAGAGTGTATCAGCGCATGCGCGTGCTCGTGAAGCGTGCGCGTACCGGACGCATCAAAAACGAAGAAATAGATGAATACGTGGACCTGCGTCTGGAAGCAATCGCGCTAGAACTCCTCATGGAGGATCCCGAATGGCCACAATAATAACCAACCATAGTACCACGCCAATAGCTTGAAACCCAGGCTATTTTTTATTTGTCATCAAATAATCAAGGTTTCGGAGCACTGCTTTGTTAATAACTTCACTTGGTGTTTGGACGGCAGTTTGGGTGGCCCCCTTGACAAGAAATCCATTTTTGACTAAAGTACCCTTAGGTCGAATTTAGCACTCGTTTAAATGGAGTGCTAAAACATTAGCCTCACTTAAAAAATACGCTTATTTATTTACTTTTTTAAAGAGCCTATGAACGTAAAACCTTTGGGCGATCATGTGATCGTCAAAGCTCTTTCTTCCAAGGAAGAAGCAACCCGCGCGGGCATTATTTTGCCTGACACGGTGGACAAAGAAAAGCCTGAACAAGGCGAAGTGGTGGCGGTTGGTCCGGGCAAGGTCTTGGACAATGGCACACGCGCGCAAATGTCTGTTAAACCTGGCGACAAAGTATTATTCAAAAAATACTCGCCTGACGAATTCAAGGTCGGTAAAGATGAATTTTTAGTTTTATCCGAGAGCGATATACTCGCTATCGTTGAATAATTTTTTAGCATATGGCAAAACAATTGTTATTTAATGAACAAGCGCGCAGAGCTTTGAAGCGCGGCGTGGATATGCTCGCGGACGCGGTCAAGGTAACCCTTGGCCCTCGCGGACGCAATGTGGTCTTGGACAAAGGCTATGGCGCGCCAACCGTAACCAAAGATGGCGTGACCGTGGCAAAAGAAATTGAACTTCCTGATAAGTTTGAAAATATTGGTGCGTCACTGGTGAAAGAAGTGGCGTCCAAAACCAATGACGTTGCGGGAGACGGTACCACTACCGCTACCGTGCTCGCGCAGGCCATTATCCATGAAGGATTAAAGAATGTGGCCGCAGGCGCAAACCCCTTGGCGCTCAAGCGCGGGATTGAAAAAGGCGTGGAAGCGTTGGTGAATGAATTGAAAAATACCATTTCCACTCCTGTCTCCGGAGACGCGATTGTGCAGGTTGCCTCCATATCTGCGAACGACGCGGAGATTGGTGTTACCATTGCCAAAGCAATGAAAGAAGTGGGAGAAAACGGTGTGATTACCGTGGAAGAATCACAATCATTTGGCATTGAAACTGAAGTGGTCAAGGGCATGCGGTTTGACAAGGGCTATGTGTCTCCTTACATGATTACCAACGCGGACCGTATGGAAGCGGAATATTCCGATCCTCGCATTTTGATTACTGACAAAAAAATCGCTTCTTTGGAAGATATTTTGCCGGTATTGGAAAAAGTGGCGGGCACAGGACGCAAAGAGCTGGTGATTATTGCCGATGAAGTTGAAGGCGCCGCATTGGCAACTTTTGTGGTCAACAAATTGCGTGGGACATTTAATGTGCTTGCGGTGAAAGCTCCGGGCTTTGGCGACCGCCGTAAAGAAATGTTGCAAGACATTGCTGTGTTAACCGGCGGACGCGTTATTTCTGAAGAAGTGGGCTTGAAACTTGAAAGCGCGACTTTGGAAGATTTGGGAAGTGCCGGAAAGATTGTAGCCACTAAAGATTACACCACCATCATTGGCGGCAAGGGCGATGAAAAATCCGTTAAGGATCGCGTGGCGCAAATTAAAGTGTTATTGGAAAAAACCGACAGCGAGTTTGATCGCGAAAAATTGCAAGAACGCTTGGCAAAGCTTGCCGGCGGTGTAGGCGTTATAAAGGTTGGCGCGGCAACGGAAGTTGAAATGAAAGAAAAAAAGCATCGCATAGAAGACGCGGTGTCTGCCACCAAAGCGGCTGTAGAAGAGGGAATTGTTCCGGGCGGAGGTGTGGCGCTACTTCGTGCGCGCGCGGCATTGGACAGCGTACAGGTGAGCGGCGAAGAAAAAATTGGTTTGAATATCTTGCGCCGCGCGCTTGAAGAGCCAATGCGCCAGATAGCGGTGAACGCGGGCAAAGACGGCTCTGTGGTTATTGAAGAAGTGCGCAAGCTGACCGGCAACATGGGCTACAACGCCGAGGCTGACCGCTATGAGGATATGGTGCAAGCAGGCATTGTGGATCCTACCAAAGTAACCCGCAGTGCGATACAAAATGCCGCTTCTATTGCGGCCATGATGCTCACCACGGAAGCGGTGATTACCGACATTCCTGAAAAGAAAGAACCAATGCAGGGAGGCGGCGGCATGGGTATGGACGGCATGGGTGGAATGGGCGGCATGTATTAGTTGAAAAAGTGCGCACATAATATTGAGCGCAAAAAATCCTCTGCAGACCATGCAGAGGATTTTTAGTTTAGCCATTTTGACAGGTGTGGCTTACTATATTATACTAAGTATATACTTTGTTATAATTTATAATTTTATGAAAACGGCTTTGTTGACTGTTAAAATTGATCCAAAAGTAAAACGAAAGGCACATGCGGTTGCCGAGGCTTTAGGTATGAGTTTGGGGACACTGGTGAGTGTTCAACTCAACGAATTTATCCGCACCAAAACCGTACACGCGAGCCTTTCTGAAGATCGACCCACTCCTTATCTGCTCAAAGCACTCAAGGAATCGGCGGCAGATGTAAAGGCGGGACGTGTTTATTCATTTGATAATGCAACCGATGCAATAAAATGGCTTACATCTCGCAAGAAATCTTATTCATCCGCTTCTTAAAAATCACAAATTGAATGGAACGCTGGAAAAATATCGCAGTATCAACATCACCGGCGATTGGCGCGCATTGTTTTGTGAGATTGAAAAAGGAAGCGGTGTGCGATTTGAAATGCTCTGCACTCATAGTGAATTATATTCATAAAAAATATGTCAGAACTTACTTCTAAACTTCAAGCCCTCCAGACGCGCGTGAGCGACGCCGGGAGGTTACTTTGACCTTCCTCACCTAAAAACAGAAGTGCGTGCGTTTGAGGTTGAAATGGCGGAAAGCACTTTTTGGAACGACCAGCAGAATGCAAAAGAAGTTGCGGCGCGGCACAGCATGCTCGTAAAAGAAGTTGAGGGTTGGGAGCAATTGAAAAAACAAGTTGATGATCTTTTGGAAATTGCGGAATTGGACGCGCGTGATCAGATGGTGAATCTTACAGAAGATATTACGGCACAATACAACGCGGCGCTTAAGCAGTATGAAAAGCTTGAGTTTTTTTTGTTGCTCTCTCGCGAGTACGACACACGCAATGTGATTATGAGCATCCATGCGGGCACAGGCGGAACGGACGCGCAAGATTGGGCTGGAATGCTTATGCGTATGTATTTGCGTTACGCGGAAAAAAAGGGGTGGGGTGTTGAAGTGGTTGATGAGAGCAAAGGGCAAGAAGCCGGCATCAAAAGTGCCACGCTCGTTATTCGCGGAGCGTACGCGTACGGATATTTAAAATCAGAACATGGTGTCCACCGGTTGGTGCGCATATCACCGTTTGACGCGGAGAAAATGCGCCACACCTCTTTTGCGCTCGTGGAAGTTTTGCCGGAATTTGATGAAACCGCGCAGGTGGAAATTGAACCGGAAGATCTGCGTGTTGATACGTTTATGTCCGGCGGGCATGGGGGGCAGTCGGTCAACACTACCTATAGCGCGGTGAGGCTGGTGCATATTCCAACTGGTATTACGGTGCAATGTCAAAACGAGCGTTCACAAATGCAGAATAAAGAAACCGCGTTGAAGATTTTGAAATCAAAATTGCAGGTGCGCGCGGAAGAGGAGGCGCGCACGGAACGCATTGAGTTGCGCGGAGAATACCATGAGGCCGCGTGGGGCAATCAGGCGCGTTCATATGTAATTCATCCCTATCATTTGTTGAAAGATCATCGTACGGGATATGAAAGTACCGAGCCGGAGAAGGCTCTGGAGGGGGATTTGGATGAAGTGGTGGAGAGCTACTTGCGATGGTTAAAAAAAAGATAGAGAATTTTATGCATTGAAACAATAACTTTGTGGGGCACACAAAAATTATGAGTATGAGTATGGTTCAAAAAAATTTTTTAACCACGCAAGCAGTGGATGTTTTGAAAAAGGGAGGGGTGACGGTGTACCCCACCGAGACGGCGTATGGGTTGGGCGCGGATGCGACCAATCATCGCGCAGTGGAGCGGATTTTTAAAATCAAAGGCCGCGCGCACGCAAAAAGCGTTTTGCTTTTAATGAAAGATGTTGCCATGGTCAAGCGTTATGCGTTAGTGAGCGCGGAGGAATTATCACTTATGAAGAAGTTTTGGCCCTGCGCGCTCACCATCGTGTTGCGCGTTAAGCCGGAGATGCGCTCCAAACTGGCACAAGGAGTAGTGGCAAAAGACGGCTCTATTGCGGTGCGCGTTTCAAGCAATACACACGCGCATGCGTTGGTAAAAGGCTTGGGTAAGCCGCTTGTGTCTACCTCGGCAAATCGCGCGGGCGGTGCCAACACCTACAGCGTGGCGGGCGTGAAAAAACAATTAGGCGCGTCTTTGCGCGCGACATCGTTTCCATATTATATATATGACGCAGGCATCCTCCCTCGCCGCAAAGTTTCTACGATTGTGCGTCTTTACAAAGGGAGGGTTGAGGTGCTGCGGCAGGGGGAGATAATTTTGTAGTAGGGTTTGTTGTAGAATGCCGTTGAGGTAATAACTTCGTGGGGACTACGAGCCGCGACGGCGGTGAGTCTGAACAAAAATTCAACAGAATTTTTGCGTGCCCCGGGAAGTTATTACTTTAAAAGGCATTGGTTTAAAATGAGGTTTTTTATGCTCACCGATTTAAAAACAATCAAACAAATCTGCGCGCGGCACCACCTCAAACCGGATAAAAATTTTGGGCAGAATTTTTTGATTGACGAAAATGTTTTGCAGGATATCGTGGACGCGGCGGAGATTCAAAAGACCGATACGATTATAGAAATTGGTGCCGGCGTTGGAACGCTTACGAGCGCGCTTGCAAAGCGAGCGGGACAGGTCTACGCGTTTGAAGTGGACGAACGTTTGTATCCTGTATTGCAAGAAACCGTGTCGCAAAAAAATGTAGAAATCATTAAAGAAAATATTTTACAGACGCGCGTGCGATGGGAGCAAATTATTCTGTCATCTGGACGCGTGCAACGCTCTCTTGGCAATGGTGCGCTATGCATGGCTGGAAATTATAAAATTGTTGCCAACATCCCGTATAGCATAACAGGAATACTCCTGCGTTTGTTTACCGAGCTTGTGGTGCCGCCCGCACGCGCAGTGCTTATGGTGCAAAAAGAAGTGGCAGAACGCATAACCGCGCGGCCCGGCAAAATGAACATGCTTTCTGTTGTCGTGCAGTATTATACGGTGCCGGAACTCATACGCGCAGTTCCCGGAAACGCTTTTTATCCCTCACCCAAGGTGGACAGCGCGGTGCTTGCATGGCGTCCACAGAGAACATATAACACTCAAGTAGACGAACCTTTTTTTCGTCTTGTGCGCGCGGGGTTTTTGCATCCGCGCAAGATGCTTAAAAATAATCTTATTTCAGCTTGGAAAGATAGAGTTGAGGCATCAAAAATAACTCAAGTTTTATCTGTCACGCATATTCCGGAGCGCGCCCGTCCGGGAGATCTGACTGTGGAAAATTGGCTTAATCTTTGCGAGACTTTGAGACACTAAAGGAAGGTATGTAAACCCCCTCAAAGTTGTGCTATAATACTCTACATGGAAAATGGAGGATTACAGAAATTGACGACCAAAGAGAAAGTGGGTTTTTTTGCCTTCCTTGTTTTTGCGTGCGTTACGATTATTTTTGGCTTTAGAGGTATTGGCAACGCCATTAAAAATCCTTTCGCAAAAAGTTTTGAGCCTCCATCGCCTACTGATGAAGATATTAAAAAAAGACAAATGGCGGAACTTAAAACCAAAGATACGGATAAAGACGGACTTTCTGATTATGATGAAATATATGTGTATAACACAAGCCCTTATCTGGCGGACACAGACAGCGACGGCATGAGTGATAAAGATGAATTATTAAAAGGTACGGATCCTAACTGTCCAAAAGGAACAACATGTCTTGGTTTTGGAGGAGTATTTTCACAAGGAGCAAAATCAGGAGAAATTGCCACTGTTCCATTTCAAGTTCCTACCACAGGGCAGGTGCTTTTGCAAAGTCTTTTGAACACTAATCCGGATCCAAAGACCTTGCGTGGGATATTGATTCAAAATGGAGTGAACAAAGATGTAGTCAATGGCTTAGACGACCAAGCGCTTATGAGCAGGGTCGGTAGATGTTGGTGTCTTGGAAAAAACCGATACAACCGCGCGTCCGCCTACAGACGTAGAACAAATTCGCGCGCTTTTGCGCGCTCAAGGAGTGAGTGAAGAACAGTTGAAAAAAATTGATGACGCGACGCTTTTAAGCGTGTATAAAGAAGTGCTGAACCCAAGCACTCAATCCACTTCAACCGCGCCATAAGATACTATGAAAAATATATATTCAAAAACACAAAGTATCGCGATTGGTATAATAGTGTTGGTAATGGCAACTGGAGGATTTTTGACATCGGCGCGGCCCGCGCGGGCAATAATTCCCGTATCTGTTATAACCGATGCGGAAGAAAATATTAAGGAGGTTAAAGGGGGCGTGGTGGGAGCCGCGTTTATGAGCGGTATGCAGTATTTTATCAATAAAATCGCGTATGACTCCGCGGTATGGCTTGCTTCCGGCGGTAAAGGCCAAAAACCGCTTTTGTTTTCTGAACCCGGAAAATATTTTGGCGATGTGGCAAAGGACGCGGCCGGAGAAGCAATCGCCGGATTGAATAATTTTGATTTTCTTAAAAAGGCAGGCATCAATTTGTGTATGCCGCCGGATATTAATTTGAGTTTGCGCATCAAATTGGATATTGCCAATACCGTGGTCAATCCGCCAACTCCAAAATGCAGATGGGATGATATTACAAAAGCGTATGAGCAAATTGGCACGCCCGGATATTGGAGTAAAATTGGAATCGCGTTTGAACCCGGACAAAACGATTTGTCTATTTACATGAAGGCAAATGATGCCGTGAAAGAATATTCACTCAAAAAAACATCGGCGGAGCGTGATAACGTGGAGTATAAAGGAGAAACGAAAGTGCCAACTGACCCTGTTTCCGGAAAACCGACTGTTCCAAAAGAAGTGGTAAAAAATGAATCCGCCGCGAAGTCGCCTTCTAAAATAGCAGATGACACAAAAGCCCAAGCAAATTCTCTTACCGGAAGTATATTAAGCGGCACATGGGGCGCGCTCATTTTGGGCGCGAATACGTTTACCAACACACTCGCTTCTCAACTCATGCAAAAGCTCACAACGCGCGGGTTTTTTAGTGGTCTTGAAGGCGTGTGTTATCTGACAGACAATCAACAAGGATTTTGTCCGCAAAATGCGGGGTCAGCTACCGCGCAGGGGTCGTTTGGCGGCAAAACAACCGCCGCGCTTGCGTTTGCGGATCTGTTGGTCCCTAAAATTTATACCGTTAATGATTATGACGGCACTTTGATTGCGGAGCTTGGCGCATGCGACGCTTCACACCGCGGTTTGTACAGCTGTGCCGCGGACGGCGGATTGCTCGCGGCGGTTAGCCAAGCAAAATCAGGAAACGCTCTGACTGTTCAGCAGGCAATTGATCAAGGATATTTACACGGAAATTGGCAGCTTTTGCCTCCTGGCAACCAAGCGGATAATCAAGATTCCAATTGTTTTACCCGTGCGTATTGTTATCCAAATTTGGTCAAATTGCGCCAAGCAAACATTTTGCAGGTAGGTTTTGAGCTGGCGGCAATGCAGAGCAATTTTAAACAGCCCTACACTCTTGATTTTTTTGTCAAAAATTTTAATAATAAAGACACTATAGCATATCATTTGATAGATCCAAATTGGCTTATCAAATTGCCGCCCACACAGTGTAAAGCGCGCGTGTTTGGGCAATTTTTGGCATCGGCGGGAACGGCGGAACGCTCGGAATACTGCGCGGATTTGGCAACATGTGTTAATGAAGATGAAAATGGCGTCTGTTCAAGCGGACAATATGGGTATTGCCGCCAGAGTAAAAATATCTGGAAGCTTGGCGCGGATGCATGCCCCGCGCAATTTAACACCTGTACCGCGCTCGTGAGCCGCGCAGGGGAGGCAACCGCTTATGTTGCCAATACTATCAACAAAGGCATATGCGACGCGCAAAATGTGGGATGCCGCGCGTATAGTAATACACAAAAATTTGCCGGCGCGGAAGGCGACTGGCAATGGCAAGGCGGTAACGCGCAACTTGCGTACTTTAATAAAGATGCAGAGAGTTGTTCCGCGGACGCGCAGGGGTGTACGCGCTTTGTAAGGCAAACAGAATCAGTGAGCGGGCAAGAATTGAATATGCGCAAAGCGCCGGATTATTATCATTGTTACGCGGGCAACGCAAACCCGCCTCCCCCCGACGCGCCGCCAAGTATATTTACCGGTGTTACTTTCAGCAGTTCAACTCTTGCATGGCCGGCGAATCACACAGACTTGGTCAAATTGGACACCTCTTTGAGCGCGGAAGAAAAAACACAATGCAAACGTTTCGCGCAGGTGTGCTCGGCAGATGAAAATGGGTGTGAGGCATACACGCCCGCAAACGGAGATCCGCAGATTACCGGCGTTCTCTCTGCAGGGGATTTGTGTCCTCAAGAATGTGTGGGGTATGAAAGTTTTATACAACAATCTTCTTTTTTTGAGCCCGTGCCGGACGCGGAGCCGCAGAAATATTTTATTCCTTCGACGGGAGAGAGCTGTAACGCGGACAATGCTGGTTGCGACGAGTTTGTAAACATTGAGAAGAATGGGGAGCAAAAATCATTTTTTACGGAATTGCATTTGTGTAGTTATGATCCTGCTGACGGCGCCACCTATTATACATGGGAGGGGTCCGACACTACAGGGTATCAGTTGGAGTCGTATGTGTTGAAAAAAGACACAAAAGCCATTTCAAAAATTACCATTTATAATGTTCCCTATATAATAGGGAATGTCGCAGGCAATCCTCCCGCGTATCTTGGGTCTGAAATACCGGAAAAACTTAATGATTACGCCAAACGGTGCAATAAAGAAGCGTATGCAAACCGCTTGACTGATAAAAATTTTGATATCGACTGTAGAGAGTTTTATGATAAAGATGGGCATATTTCATACCGCCTGTGGAGCAAAACCATTACCGTTGATCCGCAGAGCTGTCAGAAGTTGCGGAAGTCCGTGAGTTTTGGCGCTACGCCCGGGGAACGCAAGGCAACCTGTGGGAACACTTATGGCACGTGGGACACGCCAACTAACACCTGTGTGTATTTGGCAATTCCAAGCGAAGCTAACACCTGTGAGGCGCAATTTAACGGATGCCGCGCGTATAAAGGCAATGGCGGGAATAATTATCAGATTTTTGATACCAGCACTTTTGAACAAGCGAGTGTTTTGCCATGGAGCGGCGGCACATTGAGCACGGAATCAACAGCGCAGGGAGGACATTCTATAAAGATTGCCAAAAAGAACGCAGAAAAAGTTTTGGAGCGCGTGTTTGCAAGTACCACGGCGCCAAAAGGCACGACATATCTGGTGAGTTTTTGGGCAAAAGGCACTGCCGGTAAAGATTTGAAGGTGGGGTTGTATCAGGGCGCGACCGCGGATGGAAAATCATCATCTGTAGAAAATAAATTCGCGCTTTCAAACAATTGGAGTGTGTACACCGCGGGGCCGTTTACCGTGGGTTGGGAAAAAGATGACGCTACGCTCGCGTTTAAGCCGTTGGATCAATCCAGCGATGTGTTTGTTGATACCATTAGTATACGCAAAATGCAGGACATGGTATATGTGATACGCAATTCTTGGGATACGCCGGCGAGTTGTGATAATCCAATCACCGATCCTGTGGGAAGCAGTGCGGGCGGAACAGACGAAAGTCCGGTGGCAATAGTGCCACAGGCAATGCTTGGGTGCGCCGCGTACACAGACCGCGCTGGCAACGGTGTATCTGTAAAATCATTTACCAATATCTGCCGCGCGGAGGCTGTGGGGTGTGAGGAGGTGAAGGATACGGCAAACAAAACAGAAGAGGGCAAAAAATATGTGAACGCGGTGTGCGGGTTTAAAGGCCTAACGTTTGCTAGTGGAAGTCAATCTGGACCCCCCGGAAGTGGAAAATCAGCGCCTTTTAATGACACAAACCTTTCTTTGCCTTGTAATAACGCAAACAATGAAGTTTTGTGTTCTATAGCGCCCGGGCAAGATACCTGCAGGTTCACGCGTACCATGACAGAAGATTTGACAGTCACGCTGAAGGTTGAAGGAGGAACATCCTATCCCATTAACCCTATTCCCGCGAATAAAAATTACAAAATTACTTTTGAATTGTTTGCGGATGCTCAAACAAGTATTGTATCCGCGGATCGCACTGTATATTTGGTTAACGATCCAGCTTACTATTGCGCCGCGGAAGCGCTTGGGTGTACCGCGTACGGGCAACGCTCTTGGGTTGCCACGTCTACTTTGGCGGCGGCTGGTGGTGTGCAGGCTGATTACGCTACCACCTATATCAAAAACGATCCCGCGCAGTATGACAAAATTTCTTGCCAGCCGGAAGCAGAAGGGTGTGAACAATACTCCACAAGCAAAGGCGGACAAATGTATTTTAAAGATCCAAAGGTATGGGGAAACTTTACCTGCGAGTGGAAAGATAATGTGGAATACGGCGCGCAAACTTATAACGGATGGTTTAGAACTGGCGGTATAGGGTTTTGCGGCCAACAAGGCGTGAGCCCCGCAGGATTAGCCAATGACAAAATCACACAGTGCGCGGCGGACAGTGATTGCGGAAAAGGGCTAGTATGCAACCAGCCTTTGCCGTGCTATCCGCAATATATAGTGGACGGCACAACATTTGGTGTCTATCGCGCCGGGGATTCCGGATACATCAAAGTTACCAATCCGGTTGGGCAGTGCGGTGCGCAATACGACAGTTGCTCCGAGTTTGTTGACCCGTCAGATACAGGAACGGCAAATCCAAACGGTAAAGCGTATTATGTATTGGACAACGCCAAACTAGACAAAGCGTCTTGTAATGGGCTGGTGAGCAAAGAGCAAGGGTGTGTGTTGTTTGATAAAACAAGCGATGTGAATTATGCCCCTTGGAAATCACTAGACACTTATACAGCAAGCCAGAACGCGGGTGGCGCGCTTGTGAAGCCGGTTAATGCCCCAGGGGGCGCCGGTGGAGACGCCAACACCATCCTCAAAGTCAAGCGTGACCGTGTGTGCAGTGAGTGGCTTACCTGTGGAAGCAGTCAGGATGTGTTTGATCCAAACACCGCAAAAACCATCAAACAGTGTTTGACACTTCAATCATGCACAAAACCGATAAGTGTAAACGCAAGCGGAGTGGGGAGCATTGGCAATTGCGGTGAGTATGGCAAGGTGTTAACCGCTGATGAAGCGTTCAACAAGAATACTGTGGCAACAATGGAAAAATATCAAGCGCGTACGGTTGGTTTCTCGGCCGCTGACTTTACAGGTTTTTCAATTCCTTTGAGCTATCCTGTGGAGTTTTACAAACCTGTGCAATTTGACGTGAAGGATAAAAAAAAGACATCACTTGCGTTTGTATATTGTCCTACTTCTGGAGGGGTTAATTGTTACACTCAACCAAACAGAAACCCTGATTTTACAATATGTATAGATGTTGGCGAGGCTTGTGGTGTGCAGAACGGGCCGCAGGGTAAATGTGACACCAACCACCGTTGCGCGCTGAACAAAGCTCCTCAAGATCTTGGCGGGGGCAGTGTGAATATACAATCTGATTTATTGTGCAGAGGGTATCCCGCGTCTGACGCGCCTTTTTCGTTTAACAAGGCTGTTCAGGGGGGCCAAGAAAATATTCGCCCGTTAAAGTATAAAGATGTTAATACATGTATTGCCGGACAGAATTGCGAATGTTCATATAATGTGGCGTTGTATGGTGACCCAAGCAAAGGCGAGCAGAAAAAAGGGTTTTTTGAACAAAATAAAGAGGCGCCGGAATATGTTTGCAGTGGTGGCGAGGATGATGGCGGGCAACCAATAGGAAAGTGTACCAAAAATTCCGATGGTGTTAATCCGCAACCAAATGCTTGTTTCTGCAAACCGGAACAAACAGACTGTGTTTTGGATGTTCTTAAAAATGAGGTAATTTATTGCCAAGGTAAGGGCACAATCTTTAAGAAATCTAAATTTGATAACCAATATGTTGGCTGGCAGGATTACTGTTTGGAGTATGACACCTCACAGGTGTTGTACTACAAAGATAACAAGCCAGTATATCCATGTTTGACATGGTATCCTGTGGACAAAGCGCCCGGCGCGGTGGATATTTACGCGCAAAACAAAAGCGCCGGATATTCACTCAAT
>LCLH01000025.1 GCA_001001925.1 Candidatus Magasanikbacteria bacterium GW2011_GWC2_45_8 | reverse complement strand
CCAAACGAGTGGCCTTTGGAACGCGCCGCCACCACGCGCGCGATTGCAAGCGTCCCTTGGTCATACGGCCTGTCCTCAAACAACCCCAAGGGCCCGTTCCACACAATCGTCTCGGCTTTTTTTATGAGCTGGGAATATCGCCGCACGGTTTCTGGCCCAATATCATATATGGCGTATGCGGAGGAACACAATGTAGCGGGCGCAATAGGAATACGCACATGATGATAATCCCCTCTGTTATGTTTGTGCCCAATAATTACGTCTACAGGTAGCATTATTTTTTTATCTTTCATAAGCGCGCGGGCTTGTTTGAAATATGCATGATCAATCTCCGACGAGCCAACCCCGTAACCAAGCGACGCCAAAATGGTTGAAGAAAGCCCTCCGCCAAGCATAATATGCCGCGCGCGCGACAGGAGTCTCCGAATCACGGGAATTTTGGTTTCAAACTTGAGTACACCCATGATAACTTCAAATGGCTGGCGCGGACGCTCGCGCACTTGCTCAAGCACCGACACTTCCAAATATAATTGATCTCCAGCAAAGCTTGGCAGATATTTGGTTATTCCCACCACCGAGGCCGCCGCCCTGTGGCACACGGCAAACGCGTCATTTACATAAACACTCCCAAGCGCGGCAAGCGCGCGCGCAAACCGCGCGTCATTTTTATCTTCTCCGGCATGAAAACGTACATTTTCAAGCATGGCAACTTGACCTGCTTGCATGCGCGGCGCTGTCCTGTTTTTCAGAATCGCAAGCGGCAGAACACTGATATTTTTTTTGATAAGCCGCCCCACAAACCGAGCAATCGGCTCCACCGCGTACTCTGGCACCGCCTTGCCCTTGGGGCGTCCCCAATGCGTTAGAATAATGATACTCGCGCCGCGCGACAAAATGTGCTCAATGGTAGGCAAGCTCTTTTGTATTTTCCAATCATCTTCATGCCCTACTACGCCCGACGCGCTCTGCGGCACATTCAAATCCAACCGCAACAAAACGGTCTTTCCACGGACATCCGGCAATTGTGAAAGACGGGGCAAACGCATACTCCTCCTAACGTTTAATTTAATCTCATTATTTATTAAACAGCCATGCCATTTCAATCAACCTTTGCGCGTAACCGTATTCATTGTCGTACCAAGCGATAACTTTTACTAAATCGCCATCTACTACATTGGTCAAAAACAGATCAACTGTCGCGGAATTGGTGTTGCCGATAAAATCTGTGGATACAAGTGGTTCGTTGGTAACGGCTAACACACCGGCAAAACGACTGGTCTGGCTCGCAGTTGTAAACGCTTTGTTCACTTCTTCTTTGGTCACTTTCTTTTTTAAAACCACAGTAATATCTGAAAGAGAAACTGTTACGACAGGCACACGAATCGCGAGGCCATCAAATTTACCAACAACGCTACTCAACACCTCACCCACCGCTTTGGCGGCACCGGTAGAAGTTGGTACGATATTTTCCGCGGCCGCTCGCGCGCGACGCAGATCTTTGTGCGGACCGTCTTGTAAATTTTGATCGGCGGTATAAGCGTGAATGGTATTGAGCATCGCTTTGGCAATGCCAAATTTTTCTTCCAACACCGCCATCACCGGCGCGATGCAATTGGTAGTACACGAAGCGTTGTTGATTACCAAAGATTTTTCTCTACCCACTTTGCCACAGTTTACAGCGCGCACATAGGTCGGGATGTCCGTGCCTTTGGCCGGAGCGGAAATTATTACTTTTTTGGCACCCGCTTTGACATGCAATTCGGCACCCGCTTTATCGGTAAAACGACCGGTACATTCCAGAACCACATCCACCTTCAATTTACCCCACGGCAACTGGCTAGGATCTTTCTCGGCGAAAACAGGGATTTTCTTTCCTTTTATAATCAAATTCTTTTCATCATAACTTACTTCCAAATCATACGCGCGATACGCGGTATCGTGTTTAAACAAATGCGCCAAAGTCTTGGTGTCGGTCAAATCATTGATACCCACAATCTGAATCCCTTTTCGCCCAAACGCCGCTTTAAATGCATGACGGCCAATACGGCCAACCCCATTAATTGCTAAACGCATATATAAAAATACTTAAATAAAAGTGCCTTTAGTATATCAGAAAAGCCCCCTGATGATAAGGGGGCTTAAAGAAGATGCAGTTCCATTAAAGACTCAACCGAGAAAATCCGCCAATCTGTATATTTTCTCCCATAGTGGCAATAGCATTCTGAACCACCTGCTCCACGGTCATACTTTCTTCTTTAAAGTACGGTTGTTTGAGCAAACACACGTCAGCAAAAAATTTCTGAATTTTTCCTTCCATTATTTTATCCCACACAGCCTCGGGTTTGCCCTCCATGCGCAGCTGTTCGCGATAAATTTCTTTTTCTTTCTCAATAACCGCTTCCGGCACGTCGCTTTCTGCCATGTAGAGTGGGTTAGCCGCCGCCACATGCATGGCTACGTCGTGCGCCAATGCCTGAAATTTATCGGTGCGCGCCACAAAATCCGTCTCACACATGAGTTTTACGAGCGTGCCTACACGGCCTCCCGCGTGGATGTATGCATGCACCACACCCTGCGAAGTGGCGCGATCTGCTTTTTTTGCGGCTTTCACAACGCCTTTTTTGCGCAAAATATCAATTGCTTTCTCTTTGTCCCCCTCCGCTTCATCCAACGCGACTTTTACATCATTCATACCCGCGCCAGTGAGTTCACGGATTTCAGAAATGAGTTTTAAATCAAGTGTCATAATCGTAAACTTAAAAAATTAAAGAACATACGCGGTGCGCGATTTTTATGCCGCGGCGTTGGTCAGCTGGTGCGCCTGCGCCTTTCCTTCTTTTACGGCCTCAGCGGCAAGACGTGTAATGAGTTCAATGGATTTTGATGCGTCGTCATTTGCGGGAATAATGTAATCAATCGCTTCTGGGTTCACATTGCTGTCGCAAAACGCTACGGTTTTTACTCCTGTGGCAATTGCTTCGCGAAGTGCTGTTTTTTCTTTTTTGATATCAATCAAAAATAACACGTCCGGTTTGCGCTCAAGGTAGACAAGTCCCGAAAGAGTTTTTTCCATCTTTTGAATATACTTGCCGAATTTTGTAACTTCACTTTTTGTATATTTCGCGGCGAGTTCTCCAGACGCCTGATCAGCTTTGAGTTTGCGGAATTTCTTCAATAACGCATTGATAGTTGTGTAATTGGTAAGCAATCCGCCCAACCAGCGCTCTGAAACATACGGCATCTCGCAGGCGACGGCGAATTTCTGCACTATTTCCTTTGCTTGGTCTTTTGTCCCAACAAACAGAATAATCTTTCCTTCTGCCGCGGATTGTTTCAAAAATGCGAGCGCGAGCGCGAGTTTTTTCTGTGTTTCCTCCAAATCTATCACGTGGACGCCATTACGGACGCCAAATAAAAAAGGCGCCATTTTGGGATGCCAACGTGACTGTTGGTGACCAAAATGCACACCGGCTTTGAGGAGCTCTAAGAGCTCTGGTACTTGTGGCATAAATTTATTCCTTTTTAACCACCCCTTAAATGGAGCAGTACCTCCCTTATGCGCCAACCCTGTGCCCCGTTTTAAGCGGGGAGGATACAGAGCTTTTTTTGTGAAGCGCAAAGGTGTGATTTAAGTACCCGTATAATAAGGCATTTTAAGATTGATGTCAATACCTTTGAAAGGATCAAATTTTTGCTAAAATTTCTCGCCAAACTACCAAATCTTCTGCGCTAAAATCCCTAACAGAGCCGATATGTTCTTCCGCCCAATCAATCATACTTTTCAACACTTCTTTTTTCTGACGCAAATAGGCCCCTGTAACAGGCATTTCTTCTATAAGACACACAATTTTTTTACCTTGATTATGAAGTATATTGGCACAAAGCCATTGCCAATCAATTGAATCAGACTTGCTTTCAAACTCCTGAAGTGCGGCATTGAGGTACCCTGCTGTTTCAATCATATTAAAGTAGCGTGCTTCACCTTTTGTCTTGTCTTTTGCAAAAGCGATTTCAAAATAAACGCTTTTGATCAATTCAATTTCATGTGCCGATAAACCGGGAAAAAAGGAATTCACATTCTTCAAAAAAGACTCCACTTCTTTTGCTTCATCGCTTTCTTGTTTTTCATCATAGCTGACATCCCCATCCTCTAATTCTCCAATGTCATGTATCAAAGCCGCTAACTTCATTTTGGAAACGGCAACACTGTCTAATTGCGGATCTAATTGAGCCATTTCAACCGCAATATGATACATATTGATTGAGTGTCCAAGCTCTTCGGCATCCTTGTTTTTCCTCTCATTCTCGCGCCCCTCTTTAAAATACCTTTCAAAACGCGGTGTTGCTTGCATCTGTGTTATCAAAGGTTTGTTATTCCTTATTTCTCCCAACAATTTAACCAACAAGGTTTGATTTTCTTCCGGACCAAATTGCTCAAAATGAGCAGATGCATAGCCTTTCATAATATATTTGAAGAATAAGTAAGGTAAGCAGACCAATATATGCCCTTTCTCTAAAATATCAAAAAATATATTTTAAAGCAATAGTGATAGCCAGATTGTGGTACAAAAACTTGACTCATTTCTTGTTTTAGCCTATACTGTCTTTACCTATCTAACACCTCAAAACAGCCTAAAAATATGAAAAAAGACACCCATCCAAAATACTACCCAAAAGCTCAAATTACCTGTGCTTGCGGCAAGACATGGATCACAGGCTCCACCAGAGAAGAAATCAAGGTTGAGTTGTGCAGTAATTGCCACCCCTTCTACACAGGCAAACAAAAATTTTTGGATGCCGCGCGGCGCGTAGAAAAATTCCAAGAAAAATCCGCAAAAAAGATCGTGGCATCTGCCGCGCGCAAAGGCAAAAAAGCCAAGAAAGCCGCACGTGTCGCTAAAAAAACCACTACCACAACAGACGCCGATTAGCATTTTAACCACTCTTCTCTAATAATCCCGTTTCCGCTTCATGCGTGTGCGGGATTATGTTTTTTTGATATAATGATTATAATATGACAAACTTCTCCGTTGAATTGGAAAACTGCAAAAAACGATTTATAGAACTTGAAACCGCCCTGCAAGACACGCGTGTGCTTGAAAATTCTCAAAAACTAAAAGAGCTCTCATGCGAATATACCGACATCAAAGAGATTGTTGAGATGGGGAATCGCCTTCACTTGGTAGAAGTTGAACTTAGTGAGGCGTCTGCAATATTGCAAACTGAAACCGACGCGGAGTTGCGCTCGCTTGCCTCCGTGGAAATTGAAACGCTCACTCGGGAAAAAGAACATCTCACGCAGGAACTTGACGAAATACTTCACCCCGCAGATCCACTGGATAAAAAAAATGTCATCATAGAAATACGCGCTGGCGCGGGGGGCGATGAAGCATCGCTATTTGCCGGCGAACTGTACCGTGCATATACGCTCTACGCGGAAAGCAAAGGATGGAATCATCAAGTGGTCTCCAGCAGTCGAAGCGAGATTGGTGGGTTTAAAGAAATTATTTTTGCCGTAAAAGGCAAAAACGCTTATCGCTTATTAAAGCTTGAAAGCGGTGTGCACCGTGTTCAGCGTGTGCCGGAAACGGAAAAAAACGGACGTGTCCATACTTCAACTGTCACCGTGGCAGTCTTGCCTGAACTTGAAGAATTGGATTTTAAACTTGACCCCAAAGATGTCAAAATTGAAACATCCACCGCAAGCGGACATGGAGGACAATCCGTTAACACAACCTACAGTGCCATTCGCGCCGTGCATATTCCAACAGGCATTACCGTATCCTGCCAAGACGAACGCTCTCAACAGCAAAACCGCGAACGAGCCATGCAAATTATGCGCGCGCGTGTGTATCAATTTGAAGAAGAGCGCCGCATGAAAGAATTTACTGAAGCGCGCCGAGCGCAGATTGGCACTGGAGACAGAAGTGAAAAAATACGCACCTACAACTTTCCGCAAGACCGTGTAACCGACCATCGCATCAAAAAGACGTGGCATAATATCCCCGCAATAATGAACGGCGCGTTTGAACCGCTTATTGCCGCGCTCCAAAACGCGCAACGCGAAATAAGAGACATATGACGATTTTTGAACTTTTGCGAATGCTTGAAAAAGAGCTCGCCAAAGCCCGAATTTCTTCACCTCATTTGGACGCGGAAGTGCTTTTGAGTTTAGTGCTCAAAAAAGACCGCTCCTACGTGCTCGCGCGTGGGTTTGACCGCATTTCACCGGCCATTGAGCATGCCACGCAGGCAATGCTCGCGCGCCGACTCCGACATGAACCTATAGCGTATATACGCGGCTATCAATTATTTTACGGCCGCTTGTTTGCGGTGAATCGCCACACGCTCATCCCCCGCGGCGAGACAGAACTCATCATTGAAAAACTCGTTCAGGAGCTTCCTCATTCATGGAATGGAACGTTTATAGACGTGGGGACAGGCTCGGGCGCGCTTGCAGTCACTCTTGCAAACGAGTTTCCTCACGCGCAGGTGGTGGCGATTGATAATTCTGTAGGCGCGCTTGCAGTCGCACGCGTGAACGCCCGGCGAAATCATGTTTCTAAACGCATAAAATTTTTGCACGGCAATCTGCTCAAACCGCTCATCAAAAAATTGCCGCGCCTCACACAGCCATACCTTCTTGTGGCGAACCTTCCTTATGTTCCCACAAAAATTTGGAAACGCTCCGAACGCCAAGTGTGCGCGTTTGAACCGCGCACCGCGATTGACGGCGGCGCTGATGGTCTTAAATATT
Source organism: Candidatus Magasanikbacteria bacterium GW2011_GWC2_45_8 (assembly GCA_001001925.1). GTDB lineage: Bacteria > Patescibacteriota > Patescibacteriia > Magasanikbacterales > UBA10146 > UBA10146. The sequence continues at coordinate 9,750 of LCLH01000025.1, read as the reverse complement.
ACCGCGAACTTTTGCGACAATTAAAAAAAACAAGGGTATTCCCCGCCGTGTTGTGGTCTGAAATTAATTCAACACAAAAACGCAGTTTCCCCGCGCTTATTTCAAACTATTTCCCGGACGCGAGTGTTGCTGTCTTTAAAGATTTAAATAATCACGCTCGTCTTGTACGCGCGATTTTTTAATTATTACTCCAAACAACGCCACTCCCCGCCACTTCAACCCAAACCGTACCGCGCGCGAGGCGCATTTCATTGCCTGATTTATCAAAAAATTTTAAAGCACTATTTGAAGAGAGTCTCTGCCATGTACCCTCAAGGCTATTGCCGTTTTGCAAAAACAGCGCGTTTCCGCTCCCGACAGTCTTAATATCTAACCGCCCCTCGGCATCAATCACGCGCAAAGGAGCAGTAATCACCACGACATTCTTTGCTTTCAAAAGATTATTATCAACCGTTGTGTGCGGCACACCATACACAGAGCGTGCATACACATTTTCATTTTTATTGTAGATCCATTTTACCGTCGTCACTCCAAAATTAATATCCATCACACTCCCCCCGCCGCGTGTTTCCGGCGAGGCTTCATCTTCAAAAAACCATATCGGCTGATAGGCTTTTACCGGATATTTTTTAATCGCCAAACGGCGCATTTCCTCGCTTGAAGTGAATACATTATGAGGACGTCCACGTTTTCCGGAGCGCCAAAAATATTGCCCGTTGCTATATTCATCAACATTCCATGCTCTGCCATCAAGCCGCGAGAGTGCGTCGGGTGAACCTCCCACATGCGCATAAAGGACATTAAAAATGCGCGCAAAATCTATAAAATATGGACGCGCGCTTCTTACCGGACCGATTGCATCTATTGTTTGCCCAGTCAAAAAAAACGCGAGGAGGCGTGATATGCCGCCCTCCGCTGGCGCTTCAACCACAAGCGGCGCGTTTTCAACTCCTGCCGGAGGCTGAGCCTCTGACGAGTTGTCAATCATGACCGCAAACAATGTTCCGCTTGCCATCTCCGGATCTACCATGGACCCGTCAATAAAGCGCTCAATGGTGGTTGACGCGTTCGTGTTCAAAACCGCAACAGGCACAGATGTTGCGATGGATATGGAACGGTCCCACCACCCAAACGCAGTTCCCCACACATACACGCTCCAAATGAAAAACAATCCAACACATAAAAACGCCGCAGGAATAATTTTGCGACGTTTTTTCTTGTAAAATGTATGAATTGCATTAAACATTGAAACCTCCCTTGTCAAATGAAATTTCTATTTCTTTGCCTCTGCCTCCGCGGCGGCCGCGGCTTCTTCAGCCTTCTTCTTTTCGTCGGCGGCAACTTTGACTTGCGTGACATCTTCTACTACTGCTCCGGACGCGGCAGTAATTTCTTCTTCAGAACGAGGCGCCGCAATAGTAACCACCACATCTTGCGGATTGCCCAAAATTTCCACGCCGGCAGGAACCGCTATATCTTTTACATGAATAGACTGTCCAAATTCACTCAAAGAGCTAATATCAACCGTCAACTCACCCACCAAATTCCCCGGCAAACAACGAATAGTCAACGTCGGCATGTTTTTTACCAAAATACCGCCCAAGCCCTTTACTGCGGGAGCTTCACCAACTGTAACCACTTTGGCTTCAGCTTCCAACTCTTCATCCATGCGAACTTGATACAAATCAAAATGTGTAAAAATAGTTTTTAAAGGATGTAACTGATAATCCTTTACAAGCACCTTGAGACTCTCTTCTCCCAGTTTTAAATCAATAAGATTGCTCGCACCGGCTTTCTTGTAGACCTTACCAAATTCAACTGCGTCCACAACAATATTACGACTTGGAATGTCGTGTCCATATAAAACGCCCGGCACCTTACGATTTTTACGAAGTGGCTTAATTTGGTTCTTTACTGCTGTGCGAATTTGAGCTGTTAATACTATTGATTCCATACGTTTTAGGTCAAAAATGCCTTTATTTAAGGCGTCAAAGATAAATAAGGGTGTGGACTATAGAATAAAATAAAATCGTCATTTTGTCAAGACGACGAATATTAAGCTCATTTAAACTGATTTTTTACTCTATTTGACAAGCTGTTTCAAAAATTCTTCCTGATCTTGCAAGGCTTCAAAAAACTCTAACGTATCATCAATTTCAATAGGAGCGGCCGAACGGACGGAGTTTAATCCATTTGACGCGTGCACCACAAGCGCCACTACAGCGCTTCCGCACTCCCCGCACTGCATGTGAATCAGATGCGCGTCATTATTTTCATCCACTACCTGCGTCTTTATCGCGTCCTTTTCCGCGTTGCACAAAGGGCAGACACTTACTAACTTTAAATTTTCACCAAACAAAGGAGAAAAAGCTTTTGAATCCATATAGTATACTATAGCGTAAATCAATCACCAACGTCAAGCACAACGATTAATTGTGATTTGATTACAAAAAAACCACCCCCTCGTCAGGGCAGGAGTGGTTTTAAAAAAAATTAATCTTTATTGTCCGGCAGGTGTGGTGGCTCCGCCCGTGGTTGGGACAACTGTTCCTGTTGAACCGGTGGTCGCAGATGAGGCACTGCCCGCAGCTTTCTTTGCGGCATTGAAGGTGGTTAATGCAGCTTTCTTTGCGGCATTGAACGCATCTCGGGCGGCCTTTGCTTCGTCCTTGGATTTATCCGCTTTTGCTTTCTTTGAAGCGACATCATAATCGGTACGAGCCTGCTTCAACGCGGCCAAATATGCGTCGCGAGCTAATTTAAGCATGGCACTTTTTGCTTTAAGCTTATCGGTTAAACCCTTTTTTTCGATCTTAAGTTTTTCTTTAAGCGCGTCTTTGTCGGTTTTCAGCTTGTTAAACACCTCCTTTTTTTCTCCTTTTAATTTTTCCACTACATTTTTCTTTTCTTCTTTTAATTCTGTCTTCTTTTCCTTGAACTTTTCCACGACTTCTTTCTTCTCTGTTTTGAATTTCTGCACCGCTGATTTTTTTGTAGCGTTGTATTCAGTTTTTGGTTTGGAAACACCGGTAGCGGCTGTTCCTGTACCTTGCGCGGCAACCGGCAAAGCAAAAGCAAAAAAGGTTGTGGCAATGGTCAAAAATGAAACAAATTTTTTCATAGTCTTTTAAAAATAATAATCAGTGAACAAATAAATTTAATTTTTAATGTGCGTGTCTAGAAAGCCACCCGACCTTTAGCAGTGATTTTCCGTAACACAAAGAAAAGATATGTCATATAACCTACCAACAAAATGTGAACGGCAAAAATAGCGATACTCCACACGGGAAAAAATGTTATGAATATATAAAAAAATTCTCGCGTTTCTTCAACGCTCATATCAAATGACTGAACCATTAATTTTAAAAGGCTTAACCCCTCAATATCAATAAATTTTACCCATACATTGCCGGCTGAAACAACAAAGCTCACCACAAACAAAACAAAAAGCATAAAAAAATGCCGCTGGAGGCGCAAAAGCGCGACGGAACGCATGATCCGCTGGTGGAGCCCTTCCGGCACCTCGTGTTCAGGCACTGTTTGTACAATGTGTTCTATCGTTGCCATATACTTAAGATAATTGGTCTTTTAAAGCTCGCTTGGCGCGATACAGATGGGTTTTAACGGTGTTAAGAGGAATTCGCAGGTGGCTCGCAATTTCCTCATATGTTAACTCATCTTTATAGTACATCATTAGGATAGTCTGATGAAGAGGTTTCAGGCTACCCAGAGCTTTCTCCACCACCTCCTTATCCTCTATCTCTTTATACGCCGTGTCTTCATCAATTGTTTCAAACGCGCTTTCCGGATCATCAATAATGAACAATTCACGCGAGCGGTGCTTGCGACGCAGATAATCATACACTGTATTGGTCGCAATCGTATACGCCCATGTTTTAAAATTTTTTGACTGGTCAAATGTGTGCAGGTTCTTAAATGGGACTGAACCGACAAGGTTTGCATATACGTGTATCATAAAGGAATTTCAAAAAGGAAGCAACAAAATCACCGAAATGTCATTCGGCTCAAACCATTTTGAAACAACAGCTTTAAACACCCTACCCAAGCCGTCTCAAGATATAGCGGCGGTCAATGCGCCAATGCAAATTGAGAGAAGACCAATGCGCCAACCACTGCAAGACATTGTTCAGCACAAGATATGAGCATGTTATGCCAAGCGCAAAAACCAAGCGTTCGCGCGCAACCACCGGAATCAAGCCAACCCACACTATGGCCGGCATTTTAAAGACGTAAATCCATAAAGCGCCACCAACCGCGTGCGCGGTAAACGTGGCGCCAAGCGCGCGGGCAAATAAAAAATGATCGCGCAAAAAATGGCACGCAATGGGTATTGTCCAGTATAAAGAAAAATACCACACGGTTCGGCCAATAGGATGCACAACAAATGAGATAATAGCAAGTAGGGGTGCCAGCAATACGAGTGGATTTTTCCTGCCAAAATACCATACCGCAAAAAGCATGGGGAAAAAGCGAATGACAGTGCCTGCGTCAAGCACGCGCGCGCCGTGCGCAAAAAAATTAAACACCTCCACCGCCGCAACTGCAACAATCCCCGGCCATGTGCCGATAAATGCCGCGGCAAGCGGACCAAATAAATCAAATAGCGTAAACGCCGCTTTTGAGCCCTGCAATTGCCACAATGGAATTTGGAGCGCCAACAATCCAAGCACCATAAAAGTCATAATAAATCGCGCGTTTTGTGTATTGAATTTCATATTCGTTCTAAGGTTATATAAGTAAAATTAAGTGAACCAACGCAGTGATCTTCTTTGAAAATCACTTTCTCAAAATCACTATAGTCGGGAAAAAATACTTCCGCGTCAGGCTCGCGCGCATGGATCACCGTAAGATACAATCGATCGTTATGAATGGCGAGGAAACCCTGTGCGAGCGCGCACCACGCTTCCTTCCGCGTACCAATGGGCGCGCAATTCTCCCGCAAGATAAAACGATCCTGTAATGAGTATGGCATCTTTTGCGCGCGCATTTTTAAATGCCGCGGAAAGCGCCTCATGCGTGTCAAGATACATATTTGCCGGCACGCGATTCCCTGTCTGCCATTTGACCTCTTCCACTATAGCTCCGGGGCTGACACACTGGTGCATTGTGTTTTGGAAACTAGTCGCGTACACACGCGCCGCAAACGGGAGTGCCATGCGCATCATGGAAATATAATCCTTGCCCTCTGAAAAACCAATCACCAAATGCACACGCGCCACACCCAAACCGCAAAGACGTTCTATGCGCCGTCAAGAATGACAAGTGGTTTTGCTTGCATTATCTCAAACCTCGCAGGCAAACGCGCGCCCTCTCCGCCACGCACTATCGCTTTTTCTGATACGCCGCACGTGCGCGCTGTTTCCTCCGCTATGCTCACATTCCCTTCGGTCGTGTTTTTGGAATGTGCCACAACATACAAAAAATGCGCGCCGACTTTGGCACATTCTTTTTCAATGATTGCGCTAATGCGCGGCCGCTGTTCCCCTGTTATACATACACATCCTTTCTTAACGATACCTGCTTTTTCATAAGCAATCTTCTTGAGTGTCTTCCCCAAAAGTTGCGTATGGTCATAATCAACATTGGTAATCACGGCAACCTTGGGACTTGGTATCACATTGGTTGCGTCAAATCGCCCGCCACACCCCACCTCAAGCACCGACCATGCGCATTTTTGTTCTCTAAAATACATGAGCGCAAGCGCAAACAGCACTTCAAAGTACGTAGGGCCACCATATGAACACTGCGTGTATGCACGAGATATAAACGGTTTCATCCAGCCAACTAACCGCGCAAAATCACGCGCGGAAATAAACCGGTTATTCACTACAATTTTTTCCGCCGTCGTGGTTACAAACGGAGAGGTAAATAATCCAACGCGCTTGCCGTCTGAAACCAACATCCGATGAACCAAATGCGCCACTGACCCCTTGCCCGCCGTACCGGTTACATGCACAAACTTCATGCTTTTTTCAGAATTGCCGAGCATGCGCAAAAAATATCGCATGCGTTTCAAATGCAACTCCGGATGTGCCGAGGGACGTTCCATGGTAAAACCAAACGGCTGGTAAATGTTGGACAAATTTTCCAAGAATTTCACTGCTTGATTGTATCGCGCTATGGTATTCATATCATGCAACTATTAACAAAACAAAAATCGCCCTCAAAAGGCGATTCAACAATAATACAACGTTCGCGCTTTTGAGAGATGCCTCCTAAACGCGCATGTCGGTAAAACTTGACCATGTTGTGATGTGTTTGTTCTGTATCATAGTTTTTTTAATGGTGGGCGATTGAGGAATCGAACCTCAGACCTCGTCATTATCAGTGACGCGCTCTAACCATCTGAGCTAATCGCCCGTATATAAACAAAAAATCTACCCGTAATTTATGCCTTAAGGCTACACTATCTTGAAATATTTTTCAAGTGCGTACGCGCCCCAACACTCCGGTGTAGACTTTTAAAAATTCATTGACCCCACAAAGGTGAAAAACAAACCAAATCTTTTGCGAGATGAGGAAACCTATAGGTTTTCCCCACCCCTCGACTGAAATACCGCTTTGTTTCCAAAGCATGTACTCCTTAGAAAGGAGGTGATCCATCCACAGCTTCCGCTACGGATGCCTTGTTACGACTTAGCCCCTGTTGCTGACCCTGCCCTCTCCCGTGAAAACGAGATTCAGGCATTGCCAACTCCCTTGGCTTGACGGGCGGTGAGTACAAGACCCGAGAACGTATTCAACGCCGCGTGGCTGATCGGCGTTTACTAGCGATTCCGACTTCATGGAGTCGAGTTGCAGACTCCAATCTGAACTGGGGGAAGGTTTCTGGGATTAGCTCCGTCTCGCGACTTGGCAAAACCCTTTGTTACTTCCCATTGTAGCACGTGTGTGGCCCAGGACGTAAGAGCCATGCTGATTTGGCGTCATCCCTTCCTTCCTCCTTGTTATCCAAGGCAGTTTGCTGTGTACAATTTAACACAGCATAGGGGTTGCGCTCGTTTCCCGACTTAACGGTACACTTCACAGCACGAGCTGACGACAACCATGCAGCACCTCTATAGCACCCTCGAAGGAGTCCCACTTTCATGGGATTTGCAGCTACAGTTCAAGCCCTGGTAAGGTTCTTCGCTTACCGTCGAATTAAACCACATGCTCCACCGCTTGTGCGGGTCCCCGTCTATTCCTTTGAGTTTTAGTCTTGCGACCGTACTTCCCAGGCGGGATACTTAACGCGTTAGCTATTGTCACCGGCACTGACAGGGTCGATACTGCCAATACCTAGTATCCATCGTTTAGGGCGTGGACTACACGGGTATCTAATCCGTTTTGCTCCCCACGCTTTCGTCCATGAGTGTCAGGAATGTTCCAGCGAGCCGCCTTCGCCTCTGGTGTTCTTACCGATATAAACGCATTTTACTACTACACCGGTAATTCCACTCGCCTCTCCCATCCTCTAGTCTGAAAGTATCACAAGCAGTCTTGAAGTTGAGCTTCAAGATTTGACCAATGACTTTTCAAACCACCTGCGGACGCTTTACGCCCAATAAATCCGGATAACGCTTGAGGTCTCTGTATTACCGCTGCTGCTGGCACAGAGTTAGCAACCTCTTATTCTCAGGGTACCGTCATACGTTCGTCCCCTGCAAAAGCAGTTTACGACCCGAAGGCCTTCATCCTGCACGCGGCGTCGCTCCTTCAGCCTTTCGGCCATTGAGGAAGATTCGCGACTGCAGCCACCCGTAGGTGTCTGGGCAGTGTCTCAGTCCCAGTGAGGCAGGTCGCGCTCTCACGCCTGCTACCCGTCATAGGCTTGGTGGGCTATTACCCCGCCAACTACCTGATAGGCCATAGGCCCCTCTTCAAGCAATCTTTTGGATCTTTACATGCGAATGACTTATGTCCCCGCATGACCATCGTGTATTAGCCGCGCTTTCGCGCAGTTATTCACGTCTTGAAGGTAGGTTACCAATGTGTTACTCACCCGTTTGCCACTAACGCATCTTTGATGTAATCACCAATGCGTCCGTTCGACTTGCATGCCTTAACCACGCCGCCAGCGTTCATCCTGAGCCAGGATCAAACTCTCAATAAGAAAGCGATCCTACCCATTATTGTTTTCTTTGAGTAGGTTGAAATATAAACTCGTTAATAGACTTGGAAATGTTTTTCACCTTTTTGTGGTCAATGTAATAAATTGTCAAAGTGCATTTTTCTTCTACCGATTTTTGGCGAAGAAAAAACAGAAACCAAGTTATTAGTTGCTGTTTTTTCTCCTCTTAGTTTCCTGCCGCAAAGGCGAGACTTAAGAAAATGCTAAGTTGTATGTTTTTTTACCTTTCACAAGTATAGTCGCTTGTCCGTTTCTTGTCAAGGGGGGTGAGCACAGGCTGTGTATAAGCTCAAAATTCACAATTTCCACAACCAATATTGGCCTAAAACTTCTTGTTTAACCTTTTGAGTATGACCGTGTTTAAGAAGACCAAGATAGGATTGTAAAGATTCGTGAGTTGGCATATTTTTTATGCGACGCAACATTCTGTTTTTTGTTGTCTCGCGAAGTATTCTATACTTAGAAAAATGTACCCAACCAAGAAAATCAACGCCTGAAGTAATCGTCTTTAAAAATATTTTATTGGGATGCAAAGTAAGTTTTAAATGCTCTAATAAAAATTTATGCACCGATGGGATGATGTTTTGAAGCCATGCCCTGTCACTGGAAAAAAAGACAAAATCATCTGCGTAGCGAATATAATATTTTGCCTTCAATGAATGTTTTACCCACTGATCAAAAATATTCATGTACACATTTGCAAACAGTTGGGAGGTAAGATTTCCAAGAGGAAGCCCATGGGGAAAACTTTCAACAATTTCCTGCAACAACAGCATAATTTTTTTATCTGGTATATACCCATCAAGCACTCTTAATAAAATACCATGATCAATGCTTGCAAAAAACTTTTTTATATCGCACTTTAAGACCCAACAACCGGATGTATAATTCCTGCTCACCTTGAGTACCATTGAACTTGAGTCAACCGACACTTTCCTCTAAACCTAATAACCCCCCCCCCACGGAAGTTGAACTGCCGATTCTCGGCGTACTCAAAGATGCTTATTTGTTGTGGCATAATTTTTTACCGCATGTACCACGGCTGAGCCGCTATACACTCGGTGTAAAGATAGATGAATTATTCATACATATTTTGGAACTCGCTCTCACGGCGCAATACACAAAACGCGAGGATAAGCTCATTTTTTTACAACAACTCAACCGTAAATTTGATGCACTCAAATTTTTTATAACGCTTCTCTGGACAGCAAAAGGACTTGACGCTAGCAAATACGCACAGCTTTCACATAAATTATCATCCGCCGGCATCATGTTGGGGGGTTGGATACGGAAGATTGAAGCACCTCATTAAAAAAACTCCCGGCACAAGGACGGGAGTATGAAGAAACTGGCAGCGGAGGAGACGATTGTTGCCATTCCAGTCGTTCTCAACCCAGTTGAAGTTCAGGCACCACCGGTCGCCGTTGAAGTAGAGGTACGCAACGTTCAGGTTGCCGTCGGGGTTCCGCATAATATGTGACGCGTCTTCCTTATCACCACCCTTTGAATACTCTTGGGGTTGAACAGCATGCGGAGACGTGATCTCCCTAACACACCACACCAAGTATCTTCATTTTGTCACTCCACACTTACTCTGCAACGAGCTAACGAGCCAA
>LCLH01000024.1 GCA_001001925.1 Candidatus Magasanikbacteria bacterium GW2011_GWC2_45_8 | reverse complement strand
ATTCAAGAATCACAGGCCTGTCCGTGGCACAAATCGTATGTCCTGTGAATGTGCTTTTAAACCCCACAATCGCGGCAATTTCGCCCGCGTACACTTCTTGCACTTCCTCGCGGCTGTTGGCGTGCATACGCACAATGCGTCCCACGCGTTCTTTTTCACCGGTGATGGTATTGATTACGTAAGAACCTGACTGCAAAATACCGGAATACACGCGGAAATACGCGAGCTTTCCCACAAACGGGTCGGTTGCGATTTTAAACACCAACCCCGCAAACGGTTCGTTATCAACAGGATGCACTTCAATCAACTTCTCCAAATCATCCGGATCCTTGCCAATGAGCGCGGGCACATCCAAAGGCGACGGAAGAAAATCAACCACCGCGTCAAGCATAAACTGCACGCCCTTGTTTTTGAGAGCGCTTCCGCACAAGATTGGAACAATTTCAAACTTCACCACCGCGGCGCGCAAAACTTTTTTCAAATCCGCGACGGGAATTTCTTCTCCCGCAAGATACTTGGTCATGAGACTCTCGTCGTTTTCAACAATTTTCTCAATGAGTTTGGTGCGATACTCCTCTACCTTTGCTTTCATGTCTTCCGGCGGATCGGTTTCTTCAATTTCTTTTCCCAAATCATCTTTATAGATATACGCGCGGCGAGTCAGCAAATCAATGATCCCCTGAAAATGCTCCTCAACGCCAATAGGTAGCTGGTAGGGAAGCGCGTTGGGTGTCAATCTTTCATTTATTGAACGCACATCTTTAAAAAAGTCCGCGCCCATGCGGTCAAGCTTGTTCACAAAACAAATGCGCGGCACTTTGTATTTATCCGCTTGACGCCACACGGTTTCCGATTGCGGCTCCACGCCTGCTACACCGTCAAACACCACCACGCCGCCGTCCAGCACGCGGAGTGAACGTTCCACTTCTGCGGTAAAATCCACGTGGCCGGGGGTGTCAATAATGTTAATGCGGGTGTTTTTCCAAAAACAGGTGGTCGCGGCGGAGGTAATGGTAATGCCGCGCTCCTGCTCTTGTTCCATCCAGTCCATGGTGGCGGCGCCTTCATGCACTTCGCCAATCTTATGTTTCTTGCCGGTGTAAAACAAAATGCGTTCACTCACCGTAGTTTTACCGGCATCAATATGCGCGATAATACCAATGTTGCGAGTACTTTCTTGAGAATATTCACGAGGCATAAAAGTTCAAAAAATTAACGAGCAAAATGAGCGAATGCTTTGTTGGCATCTGCCATACGGTGTACATCGGCGCGTTTGCGCACGGCGTCACCTTGATTTTCAGCGGCGGCCATTATCTCTTCGGCAAGTTTTTTATGCATAGGCTTGCCTTTCTTGGCGCTCGCCGCGGCAATGAGCCAACGGAACGCGAGAGCCCGCTGGCGTTCTCCGCGCACAGGGATCGGAATTTGATAGTTAGCACCTCCCACGCGGCGGGACTTCACTTCCACCGTAGGAGAGAGGTTTTTGTAAGCTTCATCAAACACCTCCATGGGGTCTTTATTCACCGTTGATTTAATAAAATCAAATGCACCATACACAATTTTTTGCGCGATGGTTTTCTTGCCGCGTTCCATGATGGTATTGATGAGTTTGGCTATCAATTCACTTTGATAGCGTGGATCCGGAAGAATTTTTCGTTTAGGAGCTTGTTTTCCGCGCATATTTATTTCTTAGGTTTCTTAACACCGTAAAGTGAACGGCTGCGTCTGCGTCCCGCCGCGCCTTGCGTGTCATACACGCCGCGTACAATATGATACCGCACACCGGGCAAATCTTTTACACGGCCGCCGCGGATCATCACAATGGAGTGTTCCTGCAAATTATGGCCAATACCCGGAATATACGCGGTTACTTCCATGCCGTTTGAAAGACGGACACGAGCGATTTTGCGCAAAGCGGAGTTTGGTTTTTTAGGGGTCATGGTGGTTACCTTGGTGCACACTCCGCGCAAAAACGGCCGACCCTCGGCAAAAGATTTGCGACGACGGTGCAAGGTGTCCAAACCAACCTGAAGCGCAGGAGCCTTGCTTTTGTACTTCTGTACTTTGCGCCCCTTCTTGATCAATTGATGTATAGTAGGCATAAAAAATAAATCCCTAGATAATAAAAAACACTATTAAATTAGTGCAACTCTTTTTTAAAGCGCGGGGCTTCCAACCACGAAAGCTGACCCTCACTCTTATTAACGTGAGATAAGTATAGGATATCGCCGAGGGAATGTCAAGAACCTCACACCATTATCTTCTTCACTTCTCCAATAAAATAGTCCTTAACTTTTTTCCAATTTACCAATTTTTGAATAAACATAACAGGTATAGGTTCTTTATCAGCTTCTTCAAAATATACCAATGACTTGCAAATGTGCATACTGTCATAATCCACTCCTTTAAATTTTTTCTTCATGTCCTTTAGGAGCCCTTGAATGTCTTTCTTATCTTTTAAGAGATAGACAAAAAGATCTATAAAATCCTTTTTTGTATTTCTTCCCGCAATCGCGGTTAATTTCATAAGAGCGATGTCATGAGCAGACGCCAAAAAAATATTTTTATCAAATCTAATTTGTTTCTCTATCAAACTGTATGGATACGACATAAAACTCACTTTTACGCCGTCCAACAATCCTTCAACGGTATCTTTTTCTTCTTTTAACAATTTAAAGACACCTTCCTTTGATAATATAGCGATCAATTGGGGGGTGTTGATATTTTTTTTAGTAAAAAAATCCAAATCAATAGACTGCCTATGGCCAAGCTGTAGTGCAAGGGCCGTGCCACCAGCCAAATAATAGTCTTTCAGCCATTGGTGAGTGCCTATTTTCTCAAGTAATTTTTTTGTCTTGGGAGCCAAAGTTTCTGGATGCATAAAAATTAAATAACCGACCAAAAAACTTTTGTCTTACGAGAAACATTCCGACTTTTTTTTACCACACTCCGTATTTTGTTTTTTCCAAATTTCTTTTTTAGCCATTGCAATTCTTTCATGCCGCCCTTGTCTGCAATTCTTGCAATCAAAAAATCAGCATGCTTTTTTGCGTCAAGCTTTTTTGCGTCCACATCCCATAACAGACTTTTCAAATTTGTATTGAGTCTCATACAAATAAGATATAAAACATCCAAATTATGATTTAAGTATACCATATTTTTAGCTCCCCATCCATATAATGGAGGGCGACCGTTGCAATACTCGCTTTTTAAGCAGACAAAAAAATTTGGGTTGGACTTATTTGGGGAGTTTTGCAACAGTCTCATTACGCTGTGCTTGACAATCTGTTCACAATAAGTTAAACTTTAGATAATCTTAAGTTAAACTTTAAACTATGCCGCAAACCAAAACTATTGTAGGCGTGAAAGAACTCCGAGAAAATTTAGACACGTTTATCGCGCAAATCAATAAAGGAGTGAGTTTTACCGTAGTAAAGCGTTCAAAACCGGTATTTATCATAATGCCCATTACTGCCAATGAAGAATGGGAAGAAGTCTCGGATTTTACCAAAATTAAAAAAGGCGGAATAAAAATTGAAGAAATTTTATCCCGACTATAGCGATATGACGGATAAAATTCAAAAATCTCTTGATGTCTTATCTGAAAAAGAAAAGGAGGCGGTAAAGAATCTGCTCATTAAAATCAAAACAGGGCGGCTTTTGGGAGTTGATCTCAAAAAATTAAAAGGAAGAGAAGATATTTATCGCGCACGAAAAGGAAAAATAAGAATAATTTACAGAACGTCTGCCAAAGGAATCTATCTCTTGGCAATAGAGCGGCGCAGTGAAAATACTTATTTGTCCACATAGTCACCCTTGCGCTATACGCACCGCTAGCATAAAATGGGTTAGGCTTGTCTATTAAACCATAACCCTTATGCGCTTTCTCTACCCTGAAAATGAACGGCAAGAATTGACCTACGAAGACGTATTTTTGATGCCCCAGTATTCCGAACTCCCCTCACGCATGGGAGTGGATATAACACCAAACAACAAACTTGGGACGATTCCTTTGGTGGTTTCAAACATGAACGCCGTGGCAGGCAGGCGTATGGCGGAAACCATGACGCGACGCGGCGGGATTGTGGTGTTCCCGCAGGATATGAATTGGGAACGTGTGGAGCGGAGCGTGCGCTATGTAAAACAATGCCATGCCGTGTATGAGACGGCAGTTGTGCTGAATGAAGACGACGTTGTTCAAAACGGTTTGAATCTTATCAACAAACGCGCGCATGGCGCTGTGATTGTGGTGAACAAAGAACAAAAGCCTGTTGGTATTTTTACGGAAAAAGAAGCGCGTTATCAAGATCGCTATACAATGCTCAAGCGCGTTATGCGTCCGGATATTATCACCGTCCCCTCCTCCGCCACGCCACAAGAAGTGTACACGCTGTTGGACAGAAACCGTATTCCACTGGCACCGGTTGTGTATCCGGACGGAACGCTAGCCGGCGTCATGACAAAAAAAGGCGCGGTGCGCTCCACTATTTATAAACCGGCGCAAAATGCGCAAGGCGAATTGCTCACCGCAACGGCTGTGGGGATCAATAGAAAACTGGAAGAAACCATTGGATTTCTTTTGACCATCGGCGTTGATATCATTGTGCTTGATACTGCACATGGACACCAAAAAAGAATGCTGGACGCAATCCGCGTTGCGCGCGGTTTGATGGGTCCCACGCGTCCGCTCGTGGCAGGCAATGCGGTTACGCCGGAAGCAACACGAGATTTTTTGCAAGCAGGAGCGTCAATTGTAAAAGTTGGCGTAGGGCCTGGCGCCATGTGCACTACGCGCATGATGACCGGCGTGGGCAGGCCGCAATTTTCTGCGGTACTGCAATGCTCACGCGTGGCACGAGAGCTTGGTGGCAGTATATGGGCGGACGGCGGTGTGCGCCACCCGCGCGATGTTGCACTCGCTCTTGCGGCCGGCGCAAGCCACGCTATGTTTGGCTCATGGTGGGCGGGAACGTACGAAAGCGTTGGGGACATTCAATACGACGAACAAGGTCGTCCTTTCAAAGAAAACTTCGGCATGGCATCACGCCGCGCGGTTATAGACCGCACCAACGCCACCGAGGTGTTTGAGCAAGCGCGTAAAAAATATTTTGAAGAAGGCATCAGCTCCTCGCGCATGTATCTGAAAAAAGGAGAAGAAAGCGCCGAGGATATTATTGATAAAATAACCGCCGGAGTGCGCAGTGCATGCGCTTATGCCGGCGCCTCCAGTTTGGAAGAATTCCACCATAAAGCGCTTGTGGGCGTACAAACGCAAGCAGGTTATAATGAAGGCAAGGCATTAAAAGAAAGCTGGTAAGGTCAAAAAAAAATCATCTAAGGAATGGTCAAGGGGTCAAACTCTTGATTTTTTCTTTAAAATCTGCTATAAATATGCCTACCTGTTCTTTCTCGCGAAGCGCGAGTATGCGCCTCGTACAACTCATACTCTGACCCAAAAAAGGGTGAGTCATGCAAAAGACTTACAGTTTCCTGCGAGACCCAACCATCGGCTTGCGCATTGCGCATGAGCCGCATACGACACTCTCCGTGTTGCCCGCGGATGTCCGTAAAGTGTTTACACGCCTGTATTCAACCGCACTCTACCTCAAGAGTAATGAGGACGCGCCGAGGGCGCCAATCATGATAGAGCTTTTGGAAGAGTACTGGCCAAACCACGATGCCGCGTCCTACTATGCGGAGTTGCCTTCGGCTATTGTTGAGATCCATGGATACTTCGCCGACTTTGTGCGGCATTATCTGCCACGGAACCTGCGACAGCTCTTCACGTCGGAAGGTATCATCACAAACGTTGACGACCCTGCCGATCTCGTAGTGAGTATCTTTTTCCCAAACGATATCCGTGGGAATGGCTCGGCATCTCGCCTATCAGGACTTGAAGAGATCCGTTCATGGATCGCATTGCGCACATGGTTTTGCGCCGTGCGATGGCTCGCGGAACGAGACATCCTTCAACGCGGACGCGAGCGCATGCAGAGAATCACTGCGGCGTTTGAAGATGGTGTCTTTGCGTCATGCAGTATGTCGCGAATCCGCGACATACACGTTCGTTACAATCCGCACGGATTTGTATTCCGTGAAATTGCAGACTCACTAGGCAAAACGACCGTCACCATGCCGCTTTCCAGCAGGCATATTGATGTGAAAGGAACCCCTGTTGAGGTATTCTTCCACAGCCGCGTAAAGTCGCCCGATTCCATCTGGA
Organism: Candidatus Magasanikbacteria bacterium GW2011_GWC2_45_8; assembly: GCA_001001925.1. Lineage (GTDB taxonomy): Bacteria > Patescibacteriota > Patescibacteriia > Magasanikbacterales > UBA10146 > UBA10146. The sequence goes on along the minus strand of LCLH01000024.1, from coordinate 4,762 downwards.
GAAAGGTCAATGCCTCCCGCAAAATATCCGACCACCTCGCGGAGATGATCATCTTTCTCACGGGAGATGATTACCATCGCGCGTCGGCGATGCTCACTCATACCGTGCTCCATGAAGGAAAACCAAAGGTTGCGGGTGGTCGTCGGGTGGACGGTACTCCAAACCCCAATGCGTTCACCTACGATGGGGTCTACTGGAGCGGCACCATCAATGTGGGGGGAATAATCTCCGAGCTTGAGTGCGCTTCTATGAAGCGGTACTTCAACGGGGTGGCGGGACTCACCATGTTCAACCATCTGGTCTATGAAGTGCGACGGCTCTTCCGCCAAAATTCAGATGGATCGCCCTGCCTTTGGGAAATGATCTTTCCCTGTTCGCTCTACACACCACTCACACTTGAGCTGAAGGTACGGATGATCACACGCCAGCTGGCACTGGTTGCGGAAGATTTTTATCCGCATGATGCCGTCAGAGCGCGTGCAGAAATTGAGCGTGTCGGTAACCTCCTCCATGCACATCCCCAGGGGATTGATGACCCCTTATCAGTAAGAGGTCTCATGCGACTTTAATTTGCAATTTTTCCTGCCAACCAAACACCCCAACCGGTGTTTTTTTTATTGCAGTTAAAATGGCATTTGGTGACAGACATTTTATGACAAAAATCGCCCCAACGCACATTGGGACGATTTCTCATTTTTTAAATCTACACCACGTCTTTGCGTTCGTAAGAAAAAATTTGATCCGGTGCAAACCAATGGCTGATTTCATGCTGTGCTTCTTCCGGCGTTTCCGAAGCGTGCACAATGTTCATGACCGCGCGTTTTTCTTTGTTTGCAATGGCCGCACTGTCTGTGGAATAATCCCCGCGGATAGTGCCCATGTCCGCCAATACCGGCATGGTGTTACCCGCGAGTTTGCGTATCATATCCACCGCGTGTGGACCCTCAACCACCATTTTTACGAGCGGAGCCGAGGTCATATAATCAACCAACCACTTGCGCACCATTTTCCCTATTTCCATTTTGTCCGTGGTGCCCAATTCTTTCATGGCGTCATAGCCGTATTTTTCATACGTGGAAAGGGTCTTTTCCCCAAGACGCCCAATCCATGTTTCCGCTTTTGGATAATGGTCATCAATCTGCTCATGAGTAGGCTGAAACATCTGAAGTGCCACAATTTTGAGTCCGCGCTGTTCTATGCGCTGAATAATCTCTCCGGCAAGACCGCGGATGACGCCGTCCGGCTTTACCATTACAAATGAACGTTCTTGTCGTGGGTGGTTCATATACAAAAGTTAATAATTCAAGTGAGTATAGGATAACAAAAAATGTGAGGCTTGGCAAGATTCCGCACAGCATTCTCCACAATTCACTCAAACAATTCCGAATGTGAACCCGTTCCAATCAATTCTAAAACCAAAATATCTTCATGTTTTCTATAAATCAACAACCAATCCGGTAAAGCATGGCACTCAAAACAATCCTGCATATCGCCAATTAATCTGTGATTACGATATTTTTCGGACAAACCTTCTCCATTAGCTAAGAACACAATCGTCTTTCTTACTTCCTTAATCGTTCTTTCATTACCAGACCACCTTACAGTCGCGCATATTGTTTATTAAATTTTTTTGAATAAAGGAGTTTATATTTCATAAACTCATCCCAGAATTGCTTTCTCCATTTCTTCTACACTATCATATGCTTTTATTTTTCCAGCGCGGTACAAAGCCATAGTTTTTTTAGATTCAGCTAAAATTTTCTTTTCTTGTTCCTGTGTAAAACCGTTTTCCGTCAAAACAAGAAACGGTATTCCTTTGTGTTGCAAAACCTGATTAAGAAAAATTTTTATGCCTGAACTTAAATCCAAACCCAGCGATTCCAAAATTTTGGCGGCTGACTTCTTTGTTTTGTTATCAATGCGTATTTGCAGTGTGGTGTTCATACAAATATGTTAAGGTTATTGAATAATTAAAGTATACTACAATGTCATTACTTTGTCAATACATTAAAACCTCTTATCTAAACGCAAAAAATGCACAAAAAAACCGGAGGTTTGTCCGGGTGGTTGAAAGTGTACAAGAATTGTTGGAGACAATTTTGATTATCTTTTGCCTCTTTTTATGTGATGTCAAGACATACAAACTCGTCACCAAAAATTTTCGAGTTTGCTCTCTTGCCATTTACCTCATCATCCTTGTCAACTGCAAAGACGATCCAGAGATTGAGGCAATCTCTGTTGTCGTTCAAATACCTGATCTGTTGATGAGGCAAAAATATGGGGGTAATGCCGGAGTTGCGCCAAACATTTGCAAGCGAACCGCTTCAGGAAGCGGCATACATTTACAAAGGTATTGAAGGATACAAAAATTATCGCCGCGATCTTTTACGTGTGGCGGATGAAGCATATTTTTTAGGCGCTAAAGGTCTTTGACGCAGTCCGCAAATTGATCAGCAATTTAGAGATACATATATTAAAAAATTTGAAAAAAATGTGCCGCATAAAATTCTTTTTGATCCGCGAGTGAAAGAGCTTTTGCCTGAAGCTCTTGAGGATGCCAAGGGGCACTACCGCATCTTACCTCAAGAATATGCCACACCCGGTCTTGTGGACATATTTGGGGATTATGTCGTAACGTTTGTAAGTATTGGTATTGGAAACGTAGGAGAAGAAGTGACTATTTTTGTGATGAAAAATAAAGAGTTGGCTGAAAGTTACAAGACGTGGTTCAACTTTATTTGGGATCATTGTAAAAAGTAAAACCCCTTACAGCTCATCAATCTCACGTAAAAAACCTTTGCGTTTTTTGGGTGTTGCGACGCGTGAAACGCTCACGGATTCTTCTTCAGACGGCACTTGCGCGTCTTCGTCTATTACAATCGTGGGGACGTCATCATTCCACTGTCCGTTGCCATCCATCACCGTATCATCTGTTTTCTTAACAAGAGAAGGATGAAGCTCCTGAAGAAATTGCGACGCCTGATGCACAATGCTCGGGTCGCGCGCGTCCAGCATGGCGTAGGTCAAAAAAAGTTCTCGTTGCGCGCGCGTTACCGCAACATAGAACAAACGCCGCTCTTCCTCTTCCCCGCCAGCCTCCGAGAGCGCGCGTTCATTGGGGAACGCCCCGTTAACCAAATTAATTACAAAAACCGTATCCCACTCCAACCCCTTTGCCTGATGAATGGTAGACAGAATCAAGCGGTCGCGCGTATTGCCTACCTTGTCTTTTGATCCATACGCATCATCAAGTGTCGCGGAATCCAAAAAATCTTTTGTGCTTTTTGCGTGAGACGCAAATTGAGCCAACTGCTCCAAGTCCCCCAAACGGTCTTCATAATTTTCAAACGTGTCTTTGAGATAATCGGCATACGCGGATTTGGCAATCCCTTCTATAAATCCGCTTGGATGACTCCCTCTTTTCTTCATTTCTTGAATAATACTCATCATATTATCCCAACCGGTGCGGGCGCGAGCGGGCAGTGAAACATTTGCAATACTTTGCAAGGCGGCTTCCAAATCTCCTTGAACCATAATCCGCTTGGAGCGGCAAAACACGCAACCACGCCATACGATCTTTGTGGTTTGAAATAATCCGCAAAAAACCCAGCACATCTTTAATATGCGCGCGGTCAAAAAAACGCATCCCTCCGCGGAACTCATACGGAATATTATTTTTTACCAGCTCCATTTCCAAAGCACGGGCGGCAAATGCGGAACGGAATAATGCCGCCATAGAAGCGAGCGGCCTGCCGGCACTTGCCGAGCGTGCCACTTTTTGCACAATATACTGCGCTTCTTGCGCCGGCGTCATGTGCCCCATCACATGAGGCTTGACATTCGATGCGTGGTGGGCTTTAAGCGTTTTTTTAAATTGTTTTTTATTTTGCGAGATGACGCCATTTGCCAAAAGCAAAATCTCCGGCGAGGAACGGTAGTTTATTTCCAATTTAAATGTCTTCGCCCCCACAAATTCTTTGGGGAAATTCAAAATATTATGGATATCAGCCGCACGGAAAGAATAAATGGACTGTGCGTCGTCTCCCACCACAAATAAATTCTTGTTGGTCTCGGCAAGCAAGCGCACAATTTTGGCTTGCAGTTTGTTGGTATCCTGAAACTCATCAACTAAAATATACTTAAACTGTTCCGCCCATTTGTTCCGTATGGCTTCATGGTCTTCCAATAGCTCCAGCCAATACGTAAGCAGATCATCAAAATCCATTACGTTTGCGCGTCTTTTTTCCCGTTTATAGCGCTCGGCAACGCTTTTGAGCGCGTCGGTAAACGCCATAAAACGAGGGTATTTGAGCTCTATAACTTCATCCAACGGCAACTCCGTATTGCGCGCGTAAGAAACCATGGAGAGCAGTGTGGATGCCGCGGGAGTTTTTTTGCTTTTGGTATCCAGACCTTCTTCTTGCAGGCAATGTTTGAGCAAAACTTCCGCGTCGTCTTGATCCATGATGGTAAAATTCTTTTCAAATCCAATCGCATTCGCTTCCACACGCAACACACGGCTCGCGACAGAGTGAAAGGTACCGCTCCACAAACCTTTAACTTTTTCACCCATCAATTTTTCAACGCGCGTGAGCATCTCTTTTGCGGCCTTATTGGTAAATGTCAAAAGAAGTATCGCTGATGGTGCGATACTCTTTTCCAGCAAATATGCGACGCGATAGGTTATAACCCGAGTTTTTCCGGAGCCTGCACCCGCGAGCACCAACACATACAAGTATATCTACAATTTCAGGTTCAAGTA
>LCLH01000023.1 GCA_001001925.1 Candidatus Magasanikbacteria bacterium GW2011_GWC2_45_8 | reverse complement strand
CACGAACGATAAGTCCCCGAGACTTGCGAGTTTTCCGGAGAAATTCCGTACGCATTTTCCAACGCAATGAGGTAGCCCCACCCAGACCCGGGACATTGGAGTTCGGCGATTGTTCCGTCCCCGAGCAGATCCGATCTAAAGTTTTTGGGCAAACAGCTTTCGCTTGCGATCATAACTTCGGAGGCAAAGGATCGAAACTCCGGTTGCACCGAGGCCAGGACAGCTTTTGCGAGCCACGCAAGCGCAGGATCTCCACGCAAGGCAGATACCACGAGATCGCGTGTTTTTTTGAACACCGACGCGGAAATGACACCGACCTCATGGATCCTGTCTCGTTCCGAGTTCGTCAAGGTATAAATTTTTGGAAGGGGCTTAAACCCCCACTTTGGGTCAACCTCCGACGCTCGCCGAGAGGCATAGGCAATGCTCGCAGGCATTTGAACTCCAAGACTCATGACTGTCTCCTTTTCATGCGAAAAAAATATTTTTCCTCGCGTTTGGTTTTTGTGAAAGAACACTATGAACAAACAAAGTCCTCCGGTTAAGGAGGACTCGTATGAAGATCTTTCTAATAGTAATGTGACAATAGGCAAAGCCAACTACTATAGAAAGATCTTCACAAGAATCTTCCTTGTTTTTTTGCCTATTGTCTTTTGAATTGTTTATGCGATACGCTTCCCGACAGTTGCGAGTTTTTCTCCAAAACGCCACAACTGTCTATCTGCAATTTCTGTCAATGTTCCCTGATAAGGCGAGTGAATTTCTTCTCTTGCAAGAGAAACACTGTCTATCATGCAACCAATAACATCGTTGATTTTAATTTCATCTCGTAATTTTCTTGTTGGCACAAACAAACCTGTGGATTGGCTGATAACCTGCTGGCGCTCAAAAAGATGAATCTCTTTTGACGGAGTACATGACGAAGCATTGCCGCTACTAAGTGACGACAATGCATGGAACAAGTTGTCTGCAAGGAGTGCAATAAATTCCTCATTTATCTGCCGCACAGGGGGGTACTCAATCGCCACAAATGGTTTGCCTTGCGCAATCATGTATACGCCCAGCGCGCTCGCCTCCCGTTGTTCTTCCCTCTTAATATCCATTGAAAACACAGTTTCCGGATCAAGCGCTTGCAAAAATCTTTTTACAAGCGCAGTATTTTTTTCACTGCTCTGCGGAAGAAAGAGACCAGCTTCAAGGCAAGGGAGGACAAAGGTATGCAGGTCAATAATAAAATCATGCGCGTGTCCAAGCTGTATCAATGTGTGTTTGTATGCCGCACTCACTCCGCGCGCCTTGGGTGGTGGCGGAAATCCTCGATTAAGATCTTCCTCGTCTAAAGGAACAAAACGCTGACGATGAATAAGACCCAAAGGATTAGCGCTCGGTATTATTGTCAAAGTACCGGAAAATTTTTCCGGCAACAAACTCACGAGCTTTTCAAGAACATAAAATCCACTCACCTCGTCTCCGTGCATATTGTTGATTATCAATACTTTTGGCCTGTCGGAACCAAATCGAAGCACAGGCATTGTGGCGTCAAAAGAGCCTAAATGAGCAACTTTAATTGGGTGTGATGATGGACGTAATAGAGACATAAAAGATAAATAAGCTAAATAAAAATCGCCACCCGAGCTAGGGTGGCGATTTGTTTGTAGAAAACAAAATTATCGCGACTCTAGCGGAGTGCGATTTGAATACCATGCCTGAATTTGAATGCTTTGTTGTTTCATAAATTTACTCTATCACAACGTGTACATCGCCGTCAAGCGCCCTTTGTGGATAAACCATTTAATCAATAAAAGTCCTTCTTGTTATCCTCTCCAACTGTCTTCCCAAAATAAGCTCATCGTGCTACAATTACCCAATCGGCGCATCCGGCCTATTTTTAAGTCAACATCCAATATTAACAATGGACACTCAACCAATCAACGACCATTCTCCCGCCCCCATAGAACACCCGCCACTTACCAACGATCGTTCTTGTTTGCGCCGCGGATGCAGCTGGAGTTTTGGATGTGGTCTTATTCTTGTTGCTGCGCTGGCACTCGCGGCATGGTTTTTTTCCAATCCTTCCGCGGAACTGCGCGCCACCTTGCCGCAAAATTTCCCCTCGTCCATAGCCATGTATAGATTTGACGAACGCGATGGCATCACCTATCTTTCCGGAGCTCGTTTTAATCGGCCATGGAACAAGCGCCTTACCGCCGTAAAACTTGCCGTAGGGAAAATGCTCACTATAATACATATACTAAACCCCAATGATTTGCTGGTTTCCAATGACCAAACATTCGCGTATAAAGATGTTACTTTTGAGTGGCTCAAAACATTCCTCAAAAAAGAAAACACGGGGGTGACGGATACCATTACCATTGTTTGGGACGGTTTGGATGCGGCGCCGCAGACCATTTCAAAATTCTACAAACAAAATTTTGATGCGCAAGACTTTTTTTACGTGGAAACACTCAACGCGGATCAAACCAGAACCATCACCTTCAGCAAAAAAACAATAGAAGGGAAAATAAATATAACTCCGGATCCAAAAAATCCTAACACTACGCCGCATGCGGAATTGCGCATTCATTACATTCCATGAACATCTTCAAATTTTTTAAAAAAGAATCTTCCTCCATAACGAGTGCGGCAATTCTTTTGGGAGTTGCCTCGCTTGCGTCACGCGCGGTAGGGCTCATCCGTGACCGCCTTCTTGCGAGCCATTTTGGCGCGGGCGACACTTTGGACGCGTACTACGCGGCTTTTAAAATCCCCGACCTCATTTTTACACTGCTCATTGTGGGCGCGCTCTCAACGGCATTCATACCAATTTTTACCAAGCTCAAACTTTCTCATAAAGAAAAAAATCCAAAAGAAAACGAGGCATGGAAACTGGTAAACAACTGCGTCCACCTTTTGGCAATTTTGCTGTTTGTAATTGTCATTCTTCTGGAAGTTTTCACTCCCCAACTCATGAATGTGCTCGCGCCCGGGTTCTCCAATGAAAAACGCGATCTCACCGTAACGCTCACGCGTATCATGTTTTTGAGCCCTATTTTTTTAAGCATCTCCGCGCTGTTTGGTGGCATTTTGCAATCAATGCAAAAATTCTTTGTATTTGCCATAGCACCCATCTTTTACAACATAGGAATTATCATCGGGATTACCGTGCTGTATCCCCTCTTAGGCGTTACCGGACTCGCGTGGGGCGTGGTGGCGGGCGCGTTTTTGCATTGCGCAGTGCAATATATAGAAGCACGCAGATCCGGATACCAGTGGTTCTGGTATTTTAATATACGCGACATGAACGTCAAAAAAATCCTTTACCTTATGATTCCGCGCACCATGGGAATTTCCGTGAGCCAAATCAATATCCTTATCATAACGGGGTTCGCGTCCACCTTAAGCGCAGGCAGTGTGGCGGTGTTCAACCTCGCGTATAACCTACAATCGTTCCCCTTGAGCTTGTTTGGCATTAGTTTTGCGCTTGCGGCGTTCCCCCTGCTTTCCAGAGAAGCGGGAAAAAAGAACATGGGACAGTTTATAGACACCCTCACGCAAACCGCGCGCAAGATATTGTTTTTTATGATACCGGCTAGCCTTGTTTTCTTACTGATACGTGCGCAAATAGTGCGCGTGGTGCTGGGAAGTGGTTCATTTGATTGGAACGATACCATTCAAACAGCTGACACGCTTGCTTTTTTTGCGTTAAGCCTTTTTGCGCAAGGACTCGTACCGCTTTTAAGCCGCGCATTTTTTGCCCTTGAAGACAGTAAAACTCCCTTTGCAATAGGAGTGGTGAGTGAAATCATAAATCTGGGAGCGGCATACGTTGGCATGCGCGCGTACGGCGTTGCGGGGCTTGCACTGGGCGCGTCGCTGGGAAATATCTTTAATGTGGTGCTCTTGTGGCTTGTATTGCGCATACAGCTCCACACGCTTCACGAAAACCTCCTGATTAAATCACTTATTCAAATCAGTATTGGCGCGATGCTCTTGGCATTGGTCACGCAAGGCATCAAAACATGGCTTGGTTCAATGTTACCGCTTACTTCATTTATCAATGTTGCAGTACAAGGAGGCGTAGCCGCAGCTGCGGGGCTCGTCGTGTACGGCTTTGTATTATTCGTCCTAAAAAATGAAGAAATGCTGGATCTTGTCGCGAGCCTCAAAAAAAAATTCACAAAGATGGATCAAATTTCCGCTTCAGATATTTCACTGCCTTCTTAATATATGGACCAGAATTCACTTCGTAATTTTTGCATCATCGCGCATATTGATCACGGCAAATCAACACTATCCGACCGTTTGCTTGAGTATACCCACACGGTTGCCAAGCGCGAGATGAAAGCGCAGATTTTGGATTCCATGGAACTTGAACGCGAACGCGGCATTACCATCAAATTGGCGCCGGTGCGCATGAGCGTGCCCGCGCGCGAGTACATTGATAACCCACCCTACGAACAATTTATTTTAAATCTCATAGATACACCCGGGCATGTGGATTTCAATTACGAAGTCTCACGATCCCTTGCGGCTGTGGAAGGCGCCCTGCTTTTGGTAGACGCAACGCAAGGCGTACAAGCACAAACCATTGGCAACTTATACTTGGCGCTTGAACAAAACCTCACGATTATTCCGGTGGTCAATAAAATTGATATGGCAATAGCCAAGCCGGAAGAAACCGCCAAAGAAATTATGGGGTTGCTCGGGTGCGCGCGAGAAGATATTTTATTTGCGTCCGGCAAAACAGGCGAGGGGGTTGATATTATAGTACAAAACATAATCAAAAAAATTACTCCGCCCCACGGGAATATATCAGTGCCCTCCACACGCGCGCTCATTTTTGATTCTGTCTACGACGATTTCCGTGGAGTGGTTGCGTATGTGCGCGTGGTAGACGGCCAGATCAAGCGCGGCGACTCTATATATATGTTCGCCACAGAAACGTACTCGGAAGTTATAGAAGTGGGGCATTTCAAACCAAAACTTGTAACCGCGGATACCTTGTCTGCGGGCGAAATTGGCTATGTGGTTACCGGACTCAAAAACATTGTGGGATGCCGCGTGGGAGATACCATTACCATAAAAAAACAAACAAAAGAAAGCGGAGCGCGTGGCGCCGAACGCGCAAACGCGCCGGCCATTCAACCACTGCCAGGATACAAGGAAGTGGTGCCCATGGTGTTTGCCGGAATTTTCTGCAAAGAAGGCACGGAATACGAACGCCTGCGCGACGCGGTGCTCAAATTAAAACTCAATGATTCCGCGCTGATGTTTGAGCCTGAACACTCGCAAGCGCTTGGGTTTGGTTTCCGATGCGGATTTCTTGGGCTTCTACATCTTGATATTTTCCAGGAACGATTGCATCGCGAATACAAACTCAACTTGGTGGTTACGGTGCCCTCTGTGGCATATAGAGTGGAACTGACCAATGGGGAAACGATCACCATCAAAAGCCCACAAGAACTCCCCGACCCATCAAGATACCGAACTGTTTTTGAACCATGGGTAAAAGCTGATATCGTTTTGCCAAAAGATTATTTGGGAAACATTATCGGATTGTTGGAAGAACGCCATGGCAAATATGTTAATACGGAATATCTGGAAGGAGGACGTGTTATCCTGCATTATCTGCTCCCCTTGTCGGTCATGCTGGTGGATTTTTATGATCGTCTAAAAAGCTTATCCTCCGGTTATGCTTCACTCAACTACGAAATTACCAGCTACGAACCTGCGCACGTGGTTCGCTTGGATATTGTCGTCGCTGAAGAACTGGTGGAAGCGTTGAGTACACTCACCTATGAATCGGAATGTTATTTTGTGGGACGCCGAATTGTTGAAAAATTAAAAGAAAGTATTCCCAAACAAATGTTTGAAGTTAAAATTCAGGCGACGATTGGGAGCAAAGTTATTGCTTCGGAGAGGATACCCGCAATGCGCAAAGACGTGCTTGCCAAGATGTCGGGGGGCGACTGGACGCGCAAAGCAAAACTGCTCAAAAAACAAAAAGAAGGAAAATCGCGTATGCGCGTTTCCGGCCGCGTGGATATTCCTACGGAAACCTATTTGTCCGTGCTCAAGAGAGATTCATAAGCTAACAGGGTGAAAGTCCTTGTGGGGACTATGAGCCGCGACGGTGGCGAATCTGAACAAAAATTCAACAGAATTTTTGCGTGCCTCACAAGGACGTTCACCCTATTAGCTAAAATCCATACTATATGCAAAAAAAATGGGTCGTATTGCCACCCGCTCCGCAAGAATTTCTTGAACAATTTCCCTCCATTCATTCAGTGGGAGCGAGTTTACTGTATCATCGCGGATTAAAAACCCAAGAAACAATTGATAAATTTCTCTCCCCCGACTACAGTAGAGACATGCATGATCCGTTTTTGTTTAAAGACATGCGCCGTGCTGTGACACGGATCATTACGGCAATCAAACAAAAAGAAAAAATCGTGGTGCATGGAGATTATGACGCGGACGGAGTAACCGCGAGTACGATCTTGGTGAGCTGTTTGAACCGCTTGGGGGCTGTTACCGATGTGTTTCTCCCCCATCGCGAGATTGACGGTTACGGATTAAACATGGACACCGTGCGGCTTCTTGCGTCTGACTCCGCCAAACTCATCATCACGTGCGACTGCGGCGTTTCAAATACGGAAGAAGTGGCGCTCGCGCAAAGCCTTGGCGTTGACGTGATTATTACCGATCATCACTCCATTCCCGCAAAACTTCCGCCCGCGTATGCGATTGTGCATCCAAAAATTGAAAACGAGACCTACCCGGACAAAACGCTCTCCGGCGGAGGTGTTGCGTTCAAACTCATGCAAGGGCTTATGCGCATGGCACCGGAAGCGCTTGGAATCACCATAGAAAATATCGAATCGTACGAAAAATGGATGCTTGACTTGGTAGCAATTTCTTCCGTTGCGGATATGGTGCCGCTTTTGGGGGAATCACGCTTGCTCACCAAATACGGGCTCACCGTGCTCAACAAAACACGCCGGCTGGGGCTTAAAACAATGCTCACGCGCTTGAACGCGCAAGGCCGCTTCAAAGAATTTGGAGTGCAACAAATCGGTTTTCAAATTGCGCCGCGCATCAACGCGGCAGGACGCATGAAACATGCCAACACCGCGTATCAGCTTCTTATGGCTGAAACTCAAGCGGAGGCGGAGGCACTCATGGACGAACTTGAAAAAAGCAATACCGATCGCCAAAAAACCAGCGCACGCATGTTTGAGGAAGCGGTGGAACTTATAGAAAAAAATCAACTTGCTCGAAAAATGGTGATTGTCGTGTACAAAGACGGATGGGCGCCGGGCCTTGTGGGTTTGATTGCAAGCAGAATTAAAGACCAGTATGAGAAGCCCACATTTGTAATGACGCAAAATCACGGCGAGATAATGGGCTCCGGCCGCGGAATTGACGCATGGAACATGATTGCAGCCATACAAAAAATGCCGGAATTGTTTGGCAAGTTCGGCGGACATCCGCAGGCATGCGGCCTCACGCTTGCCTCGCCCGACCTCCTTGAGTCTTTTGCACTGCGCATCAATGAGCGCGCGGAAGAAGAACTCAAGGGAGTTGACGTATCCCCCGTTCTCTCCATAGACGCGGAACTATCTTTACGCCAAGTAGACTGGGAATTCTATGATTTTACGCGGCAGTTTGAACCGTTCGGACAGCATAATTCTTCACCGCTTTTCCTTATTCGTAAAGTAACAATTCAAGACGTGCGAGCGCTTGGCAAAGACGGCCAGCATTTGAAACTCAAAGTTCATGATGGCGCAGGCACCACGCGCGGCGTAATTGGTTTTTGTTTTGGCGACGAAGAAAAAAAAGGAGTCAATTGGTGTACGGCGCTCAAGCTTGGTGATATACTTGATATTGTCGTTGAAGTGGAGGTGAATGAATGGAACGGTAATCGTGAATTGCAATTGATTTTAAAAGATGTGAGATTTACACATTAAAGGATGTGCGTGAAATAGCTTCTTGGGGCACACAAAAATTCTGTTGAATTTTTGCTCGCGCTCGCACGCCGTCGCGGCTCGTAGTCCCCTCAAAGCTCTTTCACGCACATCCTATATAATAAACAAATTTAGTATGGAAGTAATTATATTCTCCGATGGCGGGGCGCGAGGGAATCCGGGACCTGCCGCAAGCGGTTATGTTATCAAAAATGAACTGGGTGACAATCTTGCGGAGGTAGGCTTGTATTTGGGGCACACCACCAACAATCAAGCGGAGTATCAAGCGCTTCTCAACGCACTCTTGCACGCGCAAAAACTTGGCGCCGCAACGGTGAATTGTTTCTTGGACTCGGAGCTCATTGTCAAACAAATCAAGGGAGAATACAAAGTAAAAAACAAAGAGCTCGCACCGCATTTCTTAAAAATTTGGAACCTTTTGCACACGTTTAAAAAATATACCATCACCCATGTGCCGCGCGAAAGAAACAAAGAAGCGGACGCTCTGGTAAACCGCGCCATAGACGCGCAACAAAATATCGGCATGCTTTGAAACAAACACTTTTAAGGGCACGCGTAAAATCCTTGAAGGATTTTCGCTCCGACTCGCCCCGTCGGGCTCCGCCAGTCCCTTTAAAGTGTTTGTTTCAATAGCACTAGTAATTAAGGCGCGAATATCACAAACGCAAGCGGCACAAGCATCCATCCAAGACGCGCATATTCGTGCGTAAAAACCGCTTGCGTGGCGGGAGTAAAATGCGCAATGAGCGGCCCCGGGGCAAAAAGCCCAAAAATCATAACAAGGAGCCCGAGTTGCAAAAAACTAAACAACACAATCTCCACTTGCGAACTAAAAGAGAACCCATATAAATTGCGCCCCAAAATGCCACGTGTAAAAAATACGGTTAACACAATTAACAGCACTCCAAAAACAATCATCTGCCTGTAAGGCTCGCCCGATCCTTTTATCCACGAGTATAAAAACGGTACGTGGTCAACAATAAACGCGGCGATATAAAGAGACAGAAGCGTGAGGATGCTTCTGTGTTTGCCATAGGTAAACGCATAAATCAAACCAACGACAACTAAAACTCCCAAAAGCCACCAATCCCACGCAAGAGAAGTCGTATTCAAAAGTGTTGAAGTGGAAATTTGCATGAATATAGTATATCAAATTTTTAAAAAAGAAAAAAGACAGGAATTTCAATTATTCTCTTGAGCACCATAAGCGTATTCGCGACTAGGTGCGAAAGAGGGTAATTGAAGCAGGGCTTAAGACAAAGAACCAAACTCTTGCAACAATTCTTTCTGTCGTCTTGATATTTTTTTAGGCACACTCACCTCAACTCGCACCAGATGATCCCCTCGCCCACTCCCACGTAGCTGTTTAATCCCGCGTTCACGCAATTTGAAAACCTGTCCGGGTTGGGTGCCTTCCGGTATAACCATTTTTACCTCACCGTCCAATGTCTCAACAGCAACCTCATCACCAAGAACCGCTTGAGCAAACTGTATTGTAACCGTACTGTGGACATTAAATCCGTCCCGTTCAAAACGCGAATCAGACTTTACATGCACCGTCAAATACAGATCTCCGGGCGTGGCGCCATGCGCTCCAGCCTCTCCTCCACCGCCCACGCGTATTGTCTCGCCATCATCAATACCGCCCGGAATTTTCAAAGAAAATTCTGAATGTTTTTTTATAACGCCGTTCCCGCCGCAATGTTTGCATGCTTTTTCCGGACGTTTGCCTTCCCCATGACAATCATTGCACACGCTCGCGCTCTGGAATGTTCCCAAAATAGTGCGCTGATTGGTAACCACCTGCCCTTGTCCGTCGCAGGTCTTGCATTTTTTAAGGCTTGACCCTGGTTCCGCCCCTGCGCCCAAGCACACATCGCATGCAACTTGCTTGTATAAACTTACTTGTTTTTCAACGCCAAACGCCGCGTCTTTGAAGGTTAGTTCGGCATCCATGTGGATATCAGCACCGCGCGCCGTACGAGTTCGTGTTCGCGTACGTGCTCCGCCGCCTCCAAAAACATCTCCAAAAATATCACCCAAATCAAATTCAAAACCTTGGCCTCCATTGCCAAACCCGCCGCCAAAAGGGCTGCCTGATCCAAACCCTCCAAATCCCGTACCGCCCTGCGAACCCGCTTGGTCAAATGTTGAACCGTACTGGTCATATTGCGCGCGCTTCTCCTTGTCTGAAAGCACCTGATGCGCCTTTTTTATCCGGATGATACTGGTGCGCCAAACGGCGAAAACTCGCCCGAATTTCATCGGGCGAGGCATTTTTTCCCACTCCTAAAATTTTATAATAATCTTTAGCCATTAATATGTAATTCTTTTTTTAAGGGCTTAAGACACTCTTCTCTAAATTCATCAAAAACAAATTCCAAATCTATGCCTGTTTCCAATGGCTGTATTTTGCCCCTCAACCATTCAAGAAATTTTGCTCGAGACATAATTTGATCTGACGCATTGCCCGAGTCAATCGTTGACTGATATGTGATTAAACTTTGGTTGATTGTCTCAACTACGCTTCTGAAATCTTTATAAGTATTTTCATCAGCGGTTTGCAAATAATTGCAGAATGTTTCCCACGCATGCCGTTCATCATCTCCTAAATCTTGTGTACGGCCAATAAGCTCCGTAACTTTAAAATCATAGCCGGTCGCCCCGCCATCGCGCATGTTTACCGCATTTTGTACAAGTCCCTCTATGGTACTTTGAAACGCAGAAGTACGCGAGGCCGCTTCGCGCGGGTCTAAATCATCTGGCATAAAGACATCGCAAAAATTTATTTAAGTGTGAGAACCATATTTCTCCTGCATCCGTTGTACAAACGGCATTACTGCATACTCTCCCAGCAAATCTTCTTCTTTAAGACGAGAAGAGACCTGCGGCAACGAATTGGGAGACAATACATGGTACGCTCTGTACTCTTGAAAATTCGGAATATGAGAACGTATTGAATCCGCAAATTCTGCAACTTCTGACATTACCTCCACGCTCTTTTCCTCAAGCACTAACGCTTTCAACATCTCATGCACATCTTCCCAACTTTTTAATTGAGTTTCTTGCGGTTCAACAGGAACCGCCGTATCATGCCGCCCAGTAGGGATTGATAATTCAGACATACTAAAAATATTATTCTTTAGTTTTTTCATCCACAATCTCACCTTCCACAGGTTCGTCTTTTTTAGGTTCGCCGGCGTTTGACGCGGCATCGCCCGCTCCTGCACCCGCAGGGCCTCCGGCCCCAGGCGCGCCTTGTGCCGCGCTGTACATTGCCGCGCCAACTTTCTGCACGGTCTGTGAAAGGTCTTCCGTGGATTTCTTAATCGCCTCCAAGTCCGTTCCATCTTTCACTTTTTTGAGCGCTTCAACCTTTTCCTCAATTGATTTTTTATCATCATCTTTTACCTTATCGCCATTTTCTTTGATCATTTTCTCTGTAGTATAAATCATGGAGTCGGCGATATTTTTTGCTTCAATGGCTTCTTGTTTTTTCTTGTCTTCATCCGCATGCAATTCCGCTTCTTTTTTCATTTTCTCCACTTCTTCTTTGGACAAACCGGATGACGCGGTAATAGTTATATTCTGCGCCTTGTTGGTTGCTTTATCCGTGGCACTGACATTCAAAATACCATTGGCGTCAATGTCAAACTTTACTTCCACTTGCGGCACGCCACGCGGAGCCGCCGGAATGCCGGAAAGAATAAATCTTCCTAAATCTTTATTATCCGCCGCCATAGGGCGTTCACCTTGCAGAACATGAATCTCCACGCTGGTTTGGCTATCCGCCGCGGTAGAAAACACTTGTGATTTGGAGGTAGGGATGGTGGTATTGCGCGCTATGAGCGTGGTCATAACGCTTCCCATGGTTTCAATACCCAATGAAAGCGGCGTTACATCTAATAATAGCACATCTTTGACGTCTCCTTGAAGTACCCCGCCTTGCACCGCGGCGCCAACCGCCACCACTTCGTCCGGGTTCACAGTCAAATTGAGCTTCTTGCCAAAAAATTCTTCCACGGTTTTTATCACCAATGGCATGCGGGTCATGCCACCCACCATAACAATCTCATCAATATTTTGCGTGGTCATCTTGGCGTCCTCAAGCGCTTTGCGCACCGGACCAAGCGTCTCTTGCACCAAATCGCCTACCAATTCTTCCATTTTTGCGCGCGACAACTTCATGACCAAATGCTTGGGGCCGTCAACACCGGAAGTAATAAACGGCTGATTGATTTCTGTTTCCTGCGCGGTGGAAAGTTCAATTTTCGCTTTTTCCGCAGCCTCTTTAATGCGTTGAAGTGCTAGATTGTCTTTTGCCAAATCAATGCCTTGATCTTTTTTGAATTCATCCAAAATCCATTTGATCAATACCTGATCAAAGTCATCGCCTCCCAAATGAGTGTCCCCATTGGTAGAAAGCACCTGCACGATATCTTCACTCACTTCCAAAATGGAAATATCAAATGTACCGCCACCCAAGTCGTAGACTGCAATTTTTTGGTTTTTCTTCTTATCAAATCCGTACGCCAATGCCGCGGCCGTTGGTTCATTGATAATGCGCAAGACTTTCAGCCCGGCGATTTGCATCATCAAAATATGCCGGCACGGTAATGACCGCTTCAGTAATTTTTTCTCCCAAACGCTCCTCCGCGTCCGCTTTTAATTTCTGTAGAATCATAGCAGAAATTTCTTGCGGAGAATATTCTTTGCCGCTCATTGCAACTTTAACGCCTTCACCTGCTTTTACAATTTTGTAAGGCATGAGCTTGAGGTCGCGTTGCACCTCCGCGTCATCAAACCGGCGGCCAATGAGGCGCTTGATTGAATAAAGCGTGTTTTCCGGATTGGTTACTGCTTGGCGCTTTGCGAGCTGTCCGACAAGACGCTCGCCGCTTTTTGAAATAGCGACGACAGATGGCGTGGTGCGCGCGCCTTCTTTGTTTTCCAATACTCTGGGCACGCCGCCTTCTATGACGGACATGCATGAATTGGTGGTACCAAGGTCAATTCCTAATACTTTTGGCATATGTTTAAAAAAAATTTAATATATATAATTGATAAGTTATTTCGCGATGATCACTTTTGCCGCTTGCAGAACACGCTCGCCCATCTTGTATCCACCGCTCACTTCTGCAATAATCTGTCCGGGCGGAACTCCCGCACCTTCTCGTTCCTCTATCGCTTCATGTATACGCGGGTCAAATGCGGCACCCACCGTGGGAATTTCTTCTATGCCTGTCTGCTTCAAAACTTCTTTGAACTGCGATTTAATGTGCTGTATGCCGTCCATCCACTGCTTGAACCGTGTGCCTTCCTCGCTTTCTGGAAGCACTGGTTCGTGTGCCGCCGCTTTCTTGAAATTATCATAGATGGGGATAAAATCCATTGCCGCCATGGCGCGCGCGAATGTTCCCATCTCTTTGCGTTCACGGTCAACTTCTTTTTTTAAATTTTCGTAATCCGCTTTTGCGCGGCGCCATCCATGGAGATATTCTTCTGCTTGTTTTGCTAAATCAGATAGAGGCGCTTCACCACTGTTGTCTACCACACCCTGCCCGTTCGCCGCGTTAAAATTCTGTTGTTGAGTGGAGTTAGAGACCTCCTTAACCTTTTCACTCTCTGTATCATCGGTCTCATTATTTGAGCTCTTTATTTGTTGCGCGTCATCACTCATATTGTTAAAAATGCATTGAATTAAGTAATTGCGTCGCTCTATTCATGAGCGTCAGCGTATATTCATAGTCCATGCGCGTTGGCCTTTTCAAAAGTAAAAAGGGATAAGGACCTCGATCAATGGGGTGTGGGAAGACAATGTTTGAAATTTCACTCATCACCTGCTCACACTGATCAAGCAACTGCGAAACATAGGCAACTTGTTCCGGCGTGCGAAACTCCGGCTGGCTCAAAAGATATGCAAGTCCCGTATAATATATATCATCTTCATCAAAAGAAACAATGACTGCTTCATGCGTCAATTCCGCCAATGCTTTTGCCACACGCTTGACCACAAGCTCCACATCCGTAATCGTAGCGGCTTCTTGAAAACGCTTTTCCACTTCTTCCAACAGCGTGCGCGCTTCCAAAAAGTTATCCACGTAAAAACGGTATCCTTTTTCTGTAGGTATGCGTCCGGCACTCGTATGAGGCTGGCTCACATACCCTTCTTCTTCAAGAAAAGCCATTTCATTTCTGATGGTCGCGGATGACACGTCAAGCTCATCATCCATACCAACAAGAGCAGATGAGCTTATGGGGTCTGCACTTCTGATATAGAGCTTCACGAGATGTTTGAGTAGATGTTCTTGCCGTGATTGCATATTCTGCTAATTTGAGCTGATTTACGGTATTTCTATTGATTTAGCACTCAAGTCTTTTGACTGCTAAATACACTATAAAACATTATAAAAAATTTGTCAAGATGAGCCGCCGCACAAACTCCCGGATTAGGTAAAACCCGCCTTTTAAAGCGGGTTTTAATTCAAAATATGAAATCTTTACTCCTCTTTGACTGCTACTTTCCCCACAACAGAGTCTATCTCGCTCAACAAAACATTTTCCACATAGATCCCGCGTGGATAAAAAATACGCTCCAATTCATTTTTTATTTCCACCTCAATGCGGTCGCGATGTCCGGAAATCAAATCTTGATAATTGTAGCGTGAAACCACCATGCGCACGCGCGAACGAATGGTTGGGCGCACAATTTTGATTACAAAATCCTCACCGATGGTCTGCCAGATGGCAGGAATCTGATGCACGTCAAGGCGCAACAACATAGTGCCTTCAAGCGCAATCTTCTTGGCGTCAAGAGTCTGTGCGGAAACAGGCGAGTCGCCCAATGCTTTTTCATTTTCCGGATTAAAATTCTTGCTGATGCTGTACTCAAGGGTCTGCGTATTAAACAATTTTGCTTTTTGCCAAAAAGGAATTTTCAAATGCAGTCCTGGCGACAAAACTTTCTTCAATACCCCGCGCCCCAAGTCATATACGCAGGCCACATAACCCGGCGGCACATAAATAAACAAACCTTTCAAAACATCCTCAACAACAAATGAGTACATTAACTTATCCAAAGAATCGGCCATAGTTTAAGATAATTAGTTGCCCGTAAACTCCCGCGTTTAGGCACACAGGGTCGGGTTATTTTGCTTTAATGTCTTGCTTTTTCCGTCCAAAACCAATTAGAGCAAGTATATAAGAAAATACCAAGCTTGTCAAAATAAAAAGCGACTTGACCATAGGCAGAAGCCACAACAAAAAAATACTCATCAAAGGAAACAAAATCGCGTATAAATAATCATTGGTGGTAAGCCCTTCTTTGTGCCGGCGCTGATCAATATAAATTTCAAGAAATAATACTACGCCCACAATGGCAGGCCACAAAATTGAACGAACACCAATATCAAATCCGTAAAAATCGGTGTTGATAAGCTCCGGCCGCGCAATACCCGGATACAATACGTTTAATTTTGAATAGGTGATGCCGTGAATAAAAACCTGATAAAGCAAAACCAACACCAAGCCTTGAATAAAAAGCGAGAGGCCTTTTGCCCACGGGCTTACTTTATATTTTTTCATGAGTTTGCGCGCTTCTTCTTTGAGCTTGATGGTATCTTCTTTATATGATTTCTTGAGTTCGGCAAATTTTTTCTCCATAATCTGAAAACGCGCCTGACTGCGCGCCGACGCAAAAGAAAGCGGCAACAATATAAAACGCAAAATCAGCGTTAAATAAATGACGGCATACCCCAAATTTTCGTTGGTATAGCCGTTATACAGCCAAATGAGGGCATTAAACAGTGGAACGTAAAGAAATGTATTCCAAAAATAGGCTAAAAAAGACATAGTCTTGATAAATTCTAGTATAACACAAATCTAAATGCAGACCAATAGCAAACAATGTATTATAAAAATGTAGCTCTCATTCATTCCTTAAAGCATCAACAGGCTGGAGACGACCGGCGCGCCGCGCCGGATAGATACCAAACACAACACCAACAACCATTGAAAAACCGAGTGCTAACGCAAACCCTTGCCACGTAAATGAGACGTGCCATGCAAAACCATTTAATGCCGCCACCGCACCCAACACATAGGTGCCCACAACCCCCACAATCCCACCGATAAAGCCTCCCATGCCGGTAAGTGCCAGCGCTTCAATTAAAAATTGGTACAAAATATCTGTTTCATGCGCGCCTACCGCTTTCCGCAGACCTATCTCAAACGTTCGTTCCGCAACGCTCACATACATTACATTCATAATGCCCACACCGCCCACAACAAGCGCTATGGAAACAAGTGCCAGCAGAAGCAAAGTAATGCCTCCCACCACCGTACTCAACATTCTTTGCGCTTCCGCCGCAGTGGTCACATTGAAATCGTCTCTGTCCGGATTCGTAATATGATGAAGCGCGCGCAAAATCGCGCGTATCTCCTCGGCAGTATCCTCCGCACGACTCAAATCCCATGTAGTAACCATCAAAAATGATACATGGTCAATGCCCAAAATGGTTTTTTGCAAAGTTTTGACGGGAATATAGATCAAAGAATCCATATCAAAAAAACCGGCACTGCCGCGCGAAGACATGAGTCCTATGACACGGAATGTTTTTCCGCGTATGCGTATTTCTTTATTCAAAGCGGACGAAAAACCAAATAATTTTTCTTTGACCTTTGTCCCCAGAACCACCACCGGCGCAAGCCCGTTATTTTCTTCAGCTGAAAAAAATCTTCCCTCTGAAAGCTGTGTACGCTCAATGGATAACATGCCCTCGCTCACGCCATACAAAGTGATTTTTTTTATTTCCGACCCCGCGCTCACCAGCTCTTGCCCCATGATCGCCACGTATCCATCTTTGACATTTGGTATGCGGCGGATGGCTTGTAAATCTTTATCATTCAACGTCGTAACGGAAACGCCGCTCACCAAGCTCACCGCATTTCCTAGAGAAGCAGACCCAAATGCCGATAATTGACCTACCAAATATGCTTTTAAAGCATCACCCGCAGACATAACAAGCACCACGGCGGCGCTCCCTATCACAATACCAAGCAATGTGAGCACCGTGCGCATTTTACGCGACACCAGCGCCGTGTACGCTTGCTTAAAACTGACACGCAATGTAAACCAAACATGTTTATTCATATCGCAATGCTTCTACCGGTTCAAGACGCGCGGCATGGCGCGCCGGGTATAATCCAAAAATAAGGCCGATTGCCGCGCTCATACCAAGCGCCGCAATAATTGAGTTCCACGAAATTATATACTGCCACTGATAACCCAACCCTCGGGCGACCAGCGCAACAACTCCCGATATACCCGCGCCAAGTACAATTCCTATCATGCCGGCGGCAATGGTAATAACAACGGTCTCAATTAAAAATTGTTGCATGATGGCGCGATTGGTAGCTCCCACTGCTTTCTTGAGCCCAATTTCTTTTATACGTTCTTGCACTGCAATGAGCATGATGTTCATGATACCAATACCTCCTACCAAAAGAGCGAGCGCCGCAATCGCCGCCAAAAATAGCTTGAGCGCGTCGGTGGCAGTGGTAAATATTCTCAACGCGTCAAGCTGGCTCCTGACGGAAAAATCATCTTGATCTTTTTTGGTAATATTGTGCCGCGCGCGCAACACGCTCTTAACCAACTCTTGCGTTTCGTCAACATTTTCCGCAGAATCAATTTTGAGGCGCGCGAGTGAAATATGATTGATTCCCAACAAAACTTTTTGAGCGGTAACAAGCGTCACAAACACCTGCGTATCATAATTTTGAAACGCGCGTTCTCCGCGAGGCTCCATTACGCCAACAACTTTGAAACTTTCTCTTTTCAGCTTGACCATCTCGCCGACTGCCGGCGCGTCATTGAACAAATCTTGTTTGACTTGAGAGCCTAAAACGATCACGCGCGCATTATTTTTTTCTTCCGTCTCATCAAAAAAACGCCCCTCGCCTATGCGCACATCTTCCACAACGGGAAACTGCGCTTCAACGCCGGTAAAGGTGACATCCTCGATTTTTTCTCCCGCGCGCACCGTATCAACGCCTTTCACGTATCCCGTTGCGGCGACAAGATGCGGCATTACTCCAGGCACGCGCAACGCGTCTATATCCGCTTTTTTCAATGTCGTAATCACAATTCCCATAGCGGCCGCGGGCGGGCCGTTGTCTTCACTTCCTCCGGGTAAA
>LCLH01000022.1 GCA_001001925.1 Candidatus Magasanikbacteria bacterium GW2011_GWC2_45_8 | reverse complement strand
CACTTAAATCAACACCAAGGGTGAAAACAAAGAGCGCATCCAGGTGTTTGAAGGCGTAGTGCTCGCGCGCAAACACGGGTCAGAAATTGGCGCAGGCATTACCGTGCGACGCATTTCCGAAGGTGTAGGTGTAGAAAAAGTGTATCCTCTTTTTTCCCCGCTCATCACCAAAATTGAAGTGCTCAAACAAGGTTTTGTGCGCCGCGCCAAATTGGCCTACTTGCGCGACCCAAACAAAAAACTCAAAGACAGCCGCAAAAAATAACTTTTATAAAACAGCAGGTTTTGTCCTTCGCAACTACGCAGTGTAAGTTATGTTGCTCAAGACAAAACCTGCTGTTTTTATATCTCTAACTATTTCTTGCAAAACGATTTCAAATAACCGGAGGTAACACTCCGCTTGTTTTTTGCAATTTGTTCCGGCGTGCCTTCAGCCACCACCTCACCACCGCGTACGCCGCCTTCCGGCCCCAAATCAATAATCCAATCCGCGCATTTGATAACCTCAATATTGTGTTCAATAATGAGCACGGTATTTCCTCTATCAACCAGTTGGTTCAAAACCCCCAAAAGCTGTTTAATATCCGCCAAATGCAAGCCAGTGGTTGGTTCATCCAAAATATAGAGTGTCTTGCCGGTGGAACGGCGTGAGAGCTCCGTGGCGAGCTTGACGCGCTGTGCCTCGCCGCCGGAAAGCGTGGTTGCGGGCTGACCAAGCTCCAAATACCCCAATCCCACCTCGTTCAAAATTTGCAATTTTTCATAAATCGCCGGTATGGTAGAAAAAAATCTACGCGCCTCTTCCACCGTCATCTTCAACACATCCGCGATATTTTTTCCGTTGTAATGAATTTCCAATGCTTCGTTGTTATAGCGTTTGCCGTTACACTCGGGACACTCCACAAACACATCAGACAAAAATTGCATGGGAATCTGTGTATATCCATCCCCCGCGCACGCCTCGCACCTGCCACCGCCTTTGACATTGAAACTAAACTTGCCTGCCGCGTAGCCGCGCATGCGCGCCTCGGGTAAAGCCGCAAACACGTCACGTATTGCCGTAAAGACACCGGTATACGTTGCCGGGTTGGAGCGTGGGGTGCGGCCAATCGGCGTCTGGTCTATCGCGATTACTTTATCAATATGCTCCAATCCCTTAATCCCCGCGTGTGCGGCAGGCGCCTCTTTTGCATGATAAAAATGTTTGGTTAAGGCCTTGCTCAAAACATCAATAATGAGCGATGATTTTCCGGAACCGGAAACGCCGGTCACGCACACGAGCCGTGCGAGCGGCAGATCCACAGTGATATTTTTTAAATTAAATGCGGTCGCTTTTTCAATGGTCAACATTTTTCCATTGCCCTTGCGGCGTGTATGCGCGCATTCAATTTCTTCACGCCTGCTTAAAAATGCGCCTGTAATAGATGCCTTGTCTTTCATTATCTCCGCAGGAGTACCTTGCGCTATCAATTTGCCGCCATACACTCCCGCTCCCGGGCCAACGTCAATAATATAATCGGCGCGGCGCATGATTGCTTCATCGTGTTCCACCACCACCACCGTATTCCCCAAATCACGGAGTTCCATAAGCGTATCAACCAGTTTGTCCATATCGCGCGGATGCAACCCGATAGAAGGCTCATCTAAAACATAAATCACGCCGGTCAAACCGGTAGAAAGCTGAGTAGAAAGCCGCACACGCTGTGCCTCACCGCCGGAGAGCGTATGCATGGCAAGATTCAAACTCACATACGTTAACCCCACGCGTTCAAGCGCGGTAAGACGTTTGAGCATTTCTTTGATGAGCGGAGTGGACACCTGCTCGCCAAGAGACGCTACGCCGAGGGTTGTTGTTTTCCCGCGCTTCTCACCCTGCCCGTGTGTTATGGAACGCAAAAATACAACCGCTTCGTCAATCGGCAGAGCACAAATCTCCGCAATATTTTTTTCAAACACGCGCACCTCCAAACTTTCCTGTTTCAAACGATCCCCATTGCACAAACTGCACGTCTGCTCGCGCATATATTCTTCAATTTCTTTACGCACATAGTCAGATGTTGTTTCACGATGACGCATCATTAAATTGGTAATCACGCCCTCAAACAGCACCTGCTTGCCATCAACTTCATACACCTGCTTACCCGTACCACTCATCACCATCTGGAGCACCTTGCGCGGCAATTGTTCCACCGGCGTATCCATAGAAATATGCTGTGCACCGGCCATAGCATGAAGCAAATGCGTATACCATTGCTGGTTGCCGGTAATACGCATCCATGGCTGTATGGCACCCTGCGCCAGCGTTAACCGAGGGTTGGGGATCACCAAATCTTTATCAACCTCAAGTGTAACGCCAAGACCCATACAACGCGAACACGCGCCATGAGGACTGTTAAATGAAAAAGAACGCGGCTCAAGCGGAGGAAAACGCTTCCCGCACCGAGGACATCGCGGCTCAACGGAGAAAAGCATCTCATGGTGATTTTGAAAATGATCCACAATCACGAGCCCATTTCCAAACTCCAGTGCACGCTCTATTGATCCTGTTAAATCCGCTTTTTCTTTTTTGCTTGTTTGAAACTCGGCAACCACAATTTCAAGCATGTGCGGCACAGACGGATTGGGCACGAGCGACAAAAATTCTTCAATCGTATAATAATGGCGATCAAAACGCACGAGCTTGGTGTCCAGCGTCGCGCGCGCTTGTTGCACGGCTTCTTCATAACTCTCCCACGGCTCTTTCTGCAAGCGATACAACGGCGCCAAAACACGCACCGCGTGCCCCTCGTTGACCATACGGCGCACGCTTTCAATAATCTGACCACTCGTAAACCCTTGCGCGGGCTGATTGCAATCCGAACACATCACTCCGCCAAGCCGGCTAAAAAGCAAACGCAAATAATCATAAATTTCCGTTACCGTTCCCACGGTTGAACGCGGATTCTGCGTGTTGCTCCTTTGATCAATCGCAATGGTGGGCGAGAGCCCTTGGATTTCGTCCACATCCGGCTTGTCATGGCTGTCCAAAAACTGCCGCGCGTAAGAAGAAAGGCTTTCCGCGTAACGGCGCTGACCTTCCGCGTAGAGTGTGTCAAACGCGAGCGACGACTTGCCGGAACCGGACAAACCCGTGATAACCACGAGTTTGTTTTTTGGAATTGACACGGATATATTTTTGAGATTGTGCACCCGCGCGCCGCGAATTTCTATTGATTGCGATGGATTTTTGAGCATAGTATTTAAGGTGATGGAGGAATAGTTGAGGTGATGCCGCAAGGAAATACTTTTGTGTCTGAAAGCCCAGAAAATGAAACATCTATGTTGGGAAAGGCATTTTCTTCAACATTCAAATTGCAAGTAATGCCTTTTTTCATTTCAGCTTGTGAGAATAATACTCCTTCCGTATAATTTGGAAGCCCTGTCTTAATCCAACCTTTTGCATGAGAATTATTTAACTGATCTCTGCCATACCAAGGGCACGAAGGCGCCTTACAAAGTGATTTTCCTCCAATCCATTGATCATCAGATGAGCCTACCAGACCGCTTGTGTCATTCACTTCCAAAAAGAAAAAATATCCTTTGATTTTTTCATCTCCTCCACACGACTTACTACCTCTTTCAGGAACCGTCCCCACTAGAGATTTGTCAAAGATATATCCAAATGAATAGCGTGTCTTTGGTGTTTTGTCGCCAAATAGAGAACCTTTGGTAATAACGCTCTTTGCAATAGATTGAACAGAACCGTCGGTGCAGTGCCTCCAATACTCACCTCATCGCACACAAATTTTTGTTTATTCACCGCGGCCTTTTCGCTTGAAGGCACGCAGGCGCACGGCTCTTTGCCGGAACATTTACCTTCACATGACTCCCCTTTGCACATTTTGCCGTCGCCTCCCGGTATCCAATAATCAACACCACATGTTGTTTTCAATTTTTCCGTATTCCAATTGCCGGGCAACCCCACTACATCCTTATAGCTTATACTTGTCGCATCTGCAAATTTTTTATCACTGCTACTGTCGGCATCTTTGCACCAATCCGCTCCCAACGCAATTTTGCGCACCATATACACGTTGGGCAGGCGCAAATGCACCAAATCAGGATTAACCGTGTTGAGTAGCATATAGGAAGCAAGCACAAGCAGAAGCCCAAACACCGCGCTCCCTATAGTTTTTTTTGCCGCGCTTATTTTATCGCTTGCTCCGCCGGCGGTAATGTATTCAAACCCGCCTTTAACAATAAGCACGGCCGCAATCACCCCTGCAATGCCAACCAAATAACTATAGATCAGCTTAAAATACTCACCCAAATCTTTCACTTCCGTCTTGCCGTTGAACGCAATAGACAATTGCGCACGACCCGGCGGCACACACCCTCCCAATGTTCCACACTCTCCTCTGCCACCGCCTGCTACCCAATTCACCACATCTTTGCACGAGGTTGTTTTGTCATTGCACCAAAGTGCCGCCTTGTACTGCTCGGTACATGCCTCCTTGCTCCAACACATCGGATTTTTTTCCGGAGATTCCGTGGCCGCGCTTGCCAGTGCGGGAAAATACAAACCCAAAAGCACCATTACAACCAAGATATTTATGCCCCACCCATGCGTTTGGCGCATACTGTGTATGTTATTTTTTAAAATAGGTAATAAGCTTTTCCCACTCGGGAAGTGTGATAACACCCTCAACTTTTTGTCCGTTCACAAAAAAAGTCGGCGTGCCTCGCACACCTGCACGCACACCGTCTTGATAGTCCTGCATGACTTCTTTGTAATGAACGCCTCCATCCAAACATGCATTAAAAGCACTACTCGCGAGTCCGGCCTCTTTGGCATAGCGTTTCAAATCCGCATTCTCAAGCTGTGATTGATTTTGAAATAATTTGTCATAGTATGCCCAAAACTTTCCTTGATCGTTTGCGCAAGAGGCCGCCTCGGACGCTTTGAGCGCATGTGGGTGCACCTCCGCAATGGGGAAATGACGAAACACAAAACGCACATCTTTTTCATGCGTAGTCATGAGTTCCCGTATCGTACCATACGTATCGCGGCTAAAAGGACATTCAAAATCAGCAAACTGCACAATGGTAATGGACGTATTTTCTTGAGATCCAAACGCGGGCGCGGCGGCGCGGTCTATCCACGCCGCTTCAAAAGATGAGGAAGCAAACCCACGAGCGCGCGGACTTACGGTGAAATTTCCCGTATGTGCCAACCTCACCTGTGAACCGGATTTTACTAGTTTATAAAAATACCATGTTCTCCAGCCAACCACCACGCCAAACGCCGCGGCAACCGCAAGAACACAAAAAATTATCCATTTGCTTGTCGTATTCATACGCCGAACGGGTGCGCGTTTGATATTTAATTGGTTTAACTGCTGTTCATCAATCATGCACCCATTATACATTATTTTCAATTATGTCAACAGGGGGAGGCTGTCAATTTGACGTTTTTCTTTAAAACTGATACCATATATCCATACTTTCTATGCGACGTTATCTTGATATCATACAAATCATAATAGCCATTTTGCTGATTATAGCCATTTTGCTTCAAGCAAAAGGCACAGGACTCTCTGGTGTTTTTGGAGGAGAAGGCAATGTCTACCGCACCAAACGCGGTTTTGAAAAAATTCTTTTTTACGCAACCATTGTATTAAGCGTGATTTTTTTTGGAATCGCGATCCTCAACATGTACTACGCCATTTAATTCCTCCTCGTACCGTTTTTCCATTTTAAAAAATTCTCATCGTTGTCCTTCTTGGACGACATTCTCTCTTTTCGTAAATTCTTTCCATGCAATTACCATTTTTTTTGAACCTTTTTTGGTGGAAACAGCGGCTTTCGCATCTGTTTAAAAAACCTTCTTCACCATTAACCACGCTCTACAAAAATCTTGACTTACGGCTGGTGAACCACGTGCGTTCCGGTGGCATGCCTTCTTGGGCGCAGATGCGCCATTTTTCCGAATTTCTCTCCGCGCGAGAAAAAAAGCATCTGCGAATATGCTTGCTCATCATCACGCTATCGGTATTCGTTATTTCCGGAAACTACCTTTGGACGCATCACACCATCAAACCGGCGCGCGGCGGCGAATACACGGAAGGAATCATCGGAACACCAAACTTTATAAACCCCTTATTCAGTTCTCTTAATCCGGTTGACGCGGATTTAACCAAACTCACCTATTCCGGATTATTCCATTTTGACGAAAACCTTGTGCTCAAACCAGCGCTTGCAGAACGGTATGAAATAGACAAAGACGGCAAAACCTATCGCATTTTTTTAAAAAAAGATCTTAAATGGTCGGACGGTGAACCTCTTACCGCGGATGATGCAGGCTTTACCATAGAACGGATCCAAGACACAGACGCCCACTCGCCTCTCATTTTGCTCTTTCAAAATGTTTCATTTGATAAAATCAACGACCAAGAATTCACGCTCACACTCAAAGACGCATACGCGCCGTTTATCAATTTTCTCACCGTGGGAATCATCCCCCAGCATGTCTGGCAAGAGATCACTCCTGCCAACACCCGCTTGAGCACAACCAACCTCAAACCTGTCGGGAGCGGTCCGTACATGGTGCAAACGCTTTCCAAAGACGAGACGGGAGTTATCAGGTCATACACGCTCAAACCAAATGACAATTTTTCAGGAGACGCGCCGTTTATCAAAAAACTTACCTTTAAATTTTTCCCCGATTTCACCTCGGCATTTGACGCCCTCAAAACACGCCAGATTAACGGTCTTGGGCACATACCATTTGCAGACCTTAAAAAAATAAACACCAAAACCAATTCTGTATTTTCATTTGAAACAAGCCAGTACACCGCGCTATTTTTCAACCCTTCAACCCAGCCGATTTTAAAAGATAAAAAAATTCGCACCGCTCTTTTGAATGCTCTCAACCGCGGCGCTCTTGTACAAAACATTTTTGGCGCGCATGCAAACTCCATCAACGGACCGCTTTTAGAAGAATTATTCGGTTTCAAACCAACAACGGATACCGCGGCACTCTATAATATACAATCGGCAAATCAACTCTTTGCCGACGCGGGGTGGAAAAAAATTTCACAAGAAGAACGCGCGGAAGGCGGCCAAGAAAACCAGTTGAGCGCATGGGTCAAAAAAAACCCCCAGCCCGCGCTCCCACGCCGCGCGACCGCCAAACAAAAGGCCATGTTTGAAGAACAATTTTCCGCGTGGCAAAAACATAAAGAAGATGCCCAAACAAAAATAGCCGAGGACGCCAAAAAAACTGCACCGCCCAGCCAACTTTTTTTCTTGCAAAAAAACAATGCCATACTCGCGCTCACCATCGCCGTGCCGCGCCAAGATGAGTACCAAAAAGCGGCGGATGCGATTGCCGAGGCGTGGCGCACAGTGGGAGTAGAAGTGCGCATTGAAACCGTTGAATCCAATCGCATACGCACCGACGTGTTAAAAGATAAAAAATACGATGTCCTGCTCTATAGCGTAATCCTTGCCAATGACGGCGACCCCTACCCTTTATGGCACTCGTCTCAAATAAAATCTGGCGGATTAAACCTTTCTGTTTTTTCCAACAAACAATCAGATGACCTGCTGGTCAAAGCGCGCGCCGCAACCTCATTTGACGACCGCCGTTCATTTTATCAAAAATTTCAAGCAATATTGAATGAGGAAATTCCCGCGGTGTTTCTTTATAGCCCGCACTATCTTTACGCCATGCAATCAGACGTGCGGGGAGTACCTCAAACACGCCTCTACACAAACGATGACCGTTTTAATACCACAACCTCGTGGTTTACCAAGACGCGATGGGGATTAAAACAATAACGCGCGCAAAAACACTTTCGCGCGCCACGCCGGAGTGGTGAAATTGGCAGACACGCACGGTTCAGAGCCGTGTCCTGGCAACAGGGTAAGGGTTCAAGTCCCTTCTCCGGCACCAAAAAATTAAACTCATTTCATTTATTAAATTCTCATTATTTATATTTCTTATGGTACAACAAGGTTTCAACAATCGCCCTTCTCATGGAGGAGGCCGCGGTCACAATCGTCCGCCAAATCGGAATACTCGTTTCCAAGGCCGTCCTCCTGTTCACAACAACGCACACCCTATACAGCCGCAACAGCCTCGCACGCCTACCGGTGCGCCTGTTACCCATGCCTCTCCCCACACCTTTCACCCCATTTCGGGCAAACCAAAGGTAAAAGTAATCCATCTTGGTGGTCTTGAAGAAGTGGGGCGCAATATGTCGCTGGTTGAATGCGAAGACGACATTGTTTTGATTGATATGGGATTGCAATTCCCGGAAGAAGACATGCCGGGCATAGACTATATCATTCCCAACGTCTCATATCTCAAAGGCAAAGAAAAAAACATCCGCGGGTTGATTATTACCCATGGACACTACGACCATATTGGCGGCATCCCACACCTCATGGATAAAATAGGCAACCCAACCATTTACACAGCACCTCTTTCTGCCGGTATTATTCGCAAACGCCAAGAAGACTACCCGCAAGCCCCCCAGCTCAAAATCGCGCTTGTGAACGGCAACACAAAAATACAAATGGGCAAGCATTTTGTGTTTGAACCATTCCATATCAATCACAATATCTCCGACGCGTTTGGCATTGCGTTGTATACGCCGCAAGGGTTGATCCTCCACACAGGAGATTTCAAATTTGATTTTACTCCCGTGGAAGATGAGCCGGCAGATTTAAACCGCATTGCGCTTTTTGGCAATCAAAATCCGCTTCTGCTCATGTCTGACTCCACCAATGCGGAGTCTCCCGGACACCAAATCTCGGAAAAAACAGTAGGTGAAGAACTTGAGCGCATTATCACGCGTACCACGGGGCGCATTATCATTGGCACGTTTGCTTCACTTCTTACCCGCATGCAGCAAATTTTGACGATTGCGGAAAAAACTGGACGCCATGTTCTTTTGGAAGGGCGCAGTATGCAATCCAATGT
This sequence comes from Candidatus Magasanikbacteria bacterium GW2011_GWC2_45_8, assembly GCA_001001925.1. Lineage (GTDB taxonomy): Bacteria > Patescibacteriota > Patescibacteriia > Magasanikbacterales > UBA10146 > UBA10146. The sequence goes on along the minus strand of LCLH01000022.1, from coordinate 13,396 downwards.
GGAAATAGCGCACGAGCTTGGCTACATGAAATACAAAACCGGCACCATAGTGGATGAAAAAATCTGGCGCCGCTTGCCGGACAACAAAGCGATTGTGGTATGCACCGGCGCGCAAGGCGAACGCAACGCTGTGCTGATGCGCATTGCAAACAGCGAACATCGTTTTATCCAATTAAAGAAAGGCGACACAGTGATATTTTCTTCATCGGTGATTCCCGGCAATGAACGCACCATTCAATCATTAAAAGACACTTTTGTTCGCTACGGAGCGAAAGTCATTCACAACCAACTCATGGACGTGCACGCGGGTGGCCACGCAAAGGCCGAGGATTTGAAACTCATGTTGCGGCTCACCAAACCCCGCTATTTCCTGCCCATTCACGGCAATATCTTTATGCGTCAAACGCACGCCGAGCTTGCCATGCAGGTGGGAGTGCCGGAAAACAATGTGTTTATGCCGGACAATGGTCAAGTTGTTGAATTCAATGAACATGGCGGCCGCATGACAGACAGTTTTGTGCCCGCGGATTATGTTATGGTAGACGGCTTGGGTGTGGGCGACGTATCACAAGTGGTATTACGCGACCGGCTCATGATGTCTGAAGACGGCATGCTCGTTATCATTGCCACCATAGAAAAGAAAACCGGACAGCTGGTGGGCAATCCGGATTTGATCTCGCGCGGGTTCATTTACATGAAAGAAAACAAAGAGCTCGTGGAAAAAACACGCATGCGCGCAAAAAAAATTCTTAAAGACAGCGACCCAAAGTCCCCCGCGTTTGAAGACTACATCAAAACAAAACTGCGCAATGATATTGGACAATTCCTGTATCAGCAGATCAAACGCCGACCGCTTATAATTCCGGTGTTAATTGAGGTGTAAAACACCATCCTAATACCATTGAGGCACAAGAAAATTCTGTTGAATTTTCTCTCAGTCGCCCCGACGTACGTCGGGGCGACTCGTAATCCCCTCCAATTGCTTCCGCGATATTCTCAAAACCATCTTTTTCAAGCAGAGCAACCAGACCTCTGTTAATTTGACTTATCACCTGCGGCCCTTCAAAAATCATACCCGTAATCATCTGCACAAGCGAGGCGCCTGCTTTTATTTTCTTGTACGCATCCTCCGCGGAAAACACTCCCCCGCATCCAATAATCACATACGCGCCTTTTGTTTTTTGATAACAATATCGTATCAGTTCATTTGAAAGATCCTCCACCACCTTGCCGCTCATGCCTCCTTTTTCCGAAACCGTGCTATCAATTATTTTTTTGTTGTCTCTGTTTTTGGTAAGGTTAGAGCATATAAAACCGAAAATTTTGTGGCGCTTCGTAACCTCTATAATGGCATCAATTTCTTCTTTTTTTAAATCCGGTGATAGTTTGAGGAAAATGGGTTTACTGGTTTGTGCCGTATCAATTTTTGCAAGCAACAAATCAAGAGAGACGGGGTCGGTAAACGGCTGTCCGCCAAATGCGTTGGGGCAGCTAATGTTGATTGTACAATAATTTCCCAAATCTTTTAACGCGGTAAACGCCTTGAAATAATCGTCTATCCCCGCTTGCAAATCTACTGTTTTTTGGCAGTTTGTTTTTGCGATGCTCATGCCCATGGGAATTTGAAAATGCTTGTCGCGCAATCTTTCCGCAATGCGCTCACATCCTTCATTTTTCAAACCATAATGTATCATGAGCCCTTTGGATTTTTTGAGCCTCCAAAGCCTTGGTCGGGGGTTGCCCACACACGCCTCTCCGGTTATGGATCCCGCTTCCGCAAATCCAAAACCAAGCGCGGGAAGAATGTCCGTGAGCTGTGCGTCCTTGTCAAAACCGGCTGCCAAACCAATGGGGTTGCTAAAAAAAATCCCCCGAATTGTCTGGTTCAATTTTTTGTTTGAATAGTAAAAAAAACACGCGGTAACCCCTCGTGTGATTGCATGTGCCCCCAAAAACACCCCCACACGCGTCATAGTTTCATGCACCGTTTCCGGATCAATCATGAAAAATATGTTCTTTAATATCTTGGTATACAAGAACGCATTAAGAGCATCTCGGAAGCGGAAAAAAAAATCAGGGACATTCATAGTGGATTTTTTAAGGTAACCATAGTATAATCTCCCCATACGCTTCTGTCCATAATATCCAAACTTTATGTCACGCATATTATCCGCCGTACAACCTACCAACAACCTGCATATTGGCAACTATCTGGGGGCAATAAAACAGTGGGTTGAGCTCCAAGAGGGCAATGAAACATTGTTTTTTATCGTTGACTTGCACGCGCTCACTGTGTATCAAAAACCTGAAACATTGAGCCAAAACATTCTTGATGTGGCGCGCATGTATTTGGCACTGGGGCTCAACCCCAACAAATCAATCATGTTTGTGCAATCACATGTCAAAGAGCACGCGGAACTTGCGTGGATTTTGGGCACCATAACAAAAATGGGAGAACTTGAACGCATGACACAGTTCAAAGACAAGTCCGCGCAACATGCCAACAACATCAATGCGGGAATGTTTACCTATCCGGTGCTCATGGCCGCGGACATTTTGTTGTATGACACGGAAAAAGTTCCCGTAGGAGAAGACCAAAAACAGCATGTAGAACTCACACGCGACTTGGCCGAGCGTTTTAACAAATTGTATGGCAAGGTGTTTACGGTGCCTGAACCGCTTATTTCAAAATCCGGTGCGCGTATTATGGGGCTTGATGACCCTGCAAAAAAAATGAGCAAATCAGCGGCGTCCGCGTACAATTACATCTCACTTTTGGATGACGTGCAAACAGTAAAGAAAAAAATCAAAAAAGCGGTTACAGACTCCGGTACGGAAGTTATGGGTGGCGCGTCACGGCCGGCGCTTAATAATTTACTAACTATTTATTCTCTCTTTTCCGGCAAATCCGTGTCCGCATTGGAAAAAGAATTTGCCGGCAAAGGATATGGAAATTTCAAAGACGGACTTGCAGACACACTCAACGCGTTTTTGGAAGAATTCCAAGAAAAATTCCATGCTATCAAAGAATCAGAGGTGCGCGATATTTTGGCAGACGGTGCGGCTCGCGCAGTAGCACGCGCCGCACTCAAAATGGCGCAAATAAAAGAAACGATCGGGTTACTCTAATCCTATTGCCTCTCCAAGCATCCAATCCACTCCACCCTTCACTGCGAATACACGCTTTACAAGGTAATCTGAAAGGGCTGTGGTCAATTTCCATTACAGGGAGTTACCGCATCATATTTGAACGGCAAAAAAATGGCGACATACTATTTATCTCTATAGGGAAACACGATATTTACAAAAATCTTTAATCTTTACACTTTAAAAGGCTCTCCAAACGAGGCTTTTTTGAATTAAAAAAACACCACTTGGTTTAAAGGGTGTTGTGATGTATGTGAGGTTGTCTAGAGAAGAAAAAACTTGCTACTGCCCGAGGGGGATGGGGTAGAGCTCGTGCAAGCGGAGCGATGTCCTCCTCTTGCGGCCTAGGTTGAATTGGCCAAAGGACTTTCACCAGAGTACTCTCTATGGCGTCTATGTCAATACAAAAACCCCCGCCATAAAATGACAGGATACCAAACCAACAGGTTACAATCTCAATGATCCTTATGTTGCTCATCCAAAATCTCTAAGGTGGTTTTTACCGTTGGATTATCACACGGCAGATATTTTATTTTCTTGCCAAACATTTTTTGTAGCGGAGTTAAAAATTCATCCGCCCAAGAGGGGGCCAAAACCTGAACTCCGTTAAAATCCACTTCAACATTTTCTTCTTTAATATCAGGCACAATATACGCTTTGGCCGCTAACCATGCCTCTTTTCCTGCTGGTCGCGAAGAAAGTATTGTCCCAAATTTTTTTATTTCAATACGCATAGTATTAATATTTTATCACGGCTAACATGCCGGGGATTGAATTAGTATGGTGTTTTATTTCCATCTTTCTGTTGACTATTTCGCATATTCCGCTACCGGAAAAATATGTCAACATTAAATTATTTTCCTCTATCACTTTTTTAACAAATTTTAATCCATTGCCCCGTTGTTCAGGCGCGCGACCGGAAATTATTTCAGTGAAGACAACTTGTAGTGCATCTTCATCATTTTTTAAATTCGCTCGCACTTTGGAAATTGTTTTGCGTACTCCTTGTCCGCGATCAGATAGAATTATTATTCTATTAGTTTCATCATGAGCCAAAACCGCGCCGGCAATGTCTATCCAATTTCCCAAATTATGGTCATAAGAATTGTTGCCGATTTCATCCACTACCGCCAAAAGCAAAAATGACAAACCTTCATTTAGTTCTTTTTGCAATACCGGCAAAAGGCGAGCGGAGCGGGCTTGAAAAACATCACGCGTGGGACAAAGTTGGTCGCCAGTAACGGCGTGCGGATCGCCACTTTGCGCCCAGCGCCAGATGTTTTGTAAAACTTCAGATTTTGAGTCCTCCATAATGTTAGTTTTTAAAAAATAACGCACAAACGGCGGGGTGCCTATTTTGTATATATCTCCGCTCAATTGGAGATCAAGCAGATGACGAAAGATGCCTGTGTGATTTAATTCCAGTTGAGAGATGATATCGTGAACGCGCACCGAGTCATTTTGTTTAATAATAGCCAAGATTTTGAGTTTGGTGTCTGATTTCATAGTATGTATATACTTAACACTATACTATATAGTCAATATTGTCAAGTGAATACAAAAACCCGCCCTTTAAAGGGGCGGATTTCTGATAGGTACCTCCATCTGTCCATAAGCCGAATTCTGTTCAGGGCCGCGTTCAACGGATCCCTTACACGGTCATCTCTCTTGCCCTGCAATTGCTCACAGGGTCCAGCGCGCTACCAAATTTGCGCTTGCACCGGACAGGTGTTTTCCACGGCGCCGGTCACCCGGCGGTCCCGCGTGAGCTCTTACCTCACGATTTCAACCTTACTCCAATGTTGCCATTGGGGCGGTATATTTTCTGTTGCACTTTCCGTAGCCTTGGGACTCCTCTTGCGAAGAATCTTATAGCTCGTTGCCGTTAGCAACTGTCTCTACCTCCGTTAAGAGGTGGTGTTCGGACTTTCCTCTCCCGCCTTAAAGACAGGAGCGACCATGTGTACAGGTGTAGGTAGGGGGTACTATACGCTACGAATCCTCACTTGTCAATCACCCTATTTTAAGCTACACTGGGCATAGTAATTATGAACATCACAAAAAAATTCATTTTTACCGTGTCCCACGTCCCCATGGACTACCTTATGCTTCTTGGCGCGGGAGCGAGCGCCTACGGGCTTCGCTTTACCAAATTTTTCACCAACATCAAACCCATACAATTCAATCTTGCATGGCGAGCTTACTGGCCGTCTATGATGATTGTCGCGTTGGTGTGGATTATTTTTTTCGCTCTTTCCGGACTGTATAAAATAAACCCCAATCGCAAACTTGCCAACGACATCTCGCGCGTATTTTTTGCGTGTTCCACGGGGCTTGCCGCCATTACTATTTTTATTTTCTTCCGCGGAGAATTATTCAATTCACGTTTTATCGTCCTCGCTGGTTGGATGTTAGCACTCGTGTTTGTGTGTGCCGGACGCATTCTTATGCGCGCGCTCAAAAGCTTTTTGTTTTCGCTCGGCATCGGCGTGCGACGTGTTGCGCTCATCGGTTCAGATCACATTACCACCATACTCAAAAACGCGTTAGAGTCTCGCAAAACACTCGGCTACCGTATTGTCGCACATCATGCGGAATTTAATGAAGAAACACAAAATCATTTGCTTCAGCTCATAAACCACGGAGGCTTGGATGAAATCATTCTCACCAACCCCAAAGCAGACAGGGATGAAGCAACCGCCGTTATTGAATTCTGTGAAAATCATCGTTTGACATTCAAATACTCCGCGGATTTATTTGCCACCTACATGAGCAACATTGGCATTACAACCGTCGCTGGAATTCCGGTTGTTGAACTCTACAAAACACGCCTGCGCGGATGGGGACGCGTCTACAAACGCACCATGGACATCATCGGCGCGTTCATTCTTATTATTATTACCTCACCCCTCATGCTCATTTCCGCACTCGCGGTACTCTTTGAAACAGGCTTCCCTCTCATCTATCCCAATGAACGGGTGGGAGAAAATGATCTTCATTTCCGCGCGCTAAAATTCCGTTCAATGTACAAAAAATATTGCACAGGTATGGGGAATGCATCCGCGGACACATTTGAAGAAAATCTCATCAAAAAACAAAACTCCAAAACAGGACCTGTATACAAAATCAAAAATGACCCGCGCGTTTCCCGCGTAGGCGCATTCTTGCGCGCAACCTCGTTTGATGAATTGCCTCAATTATTCAATGTTCTCAAGGGTGACATGAGTTTAGTGGGACCGCGTCCGCATCAGCCTCGCGAGGTGGCGGGTTATGCCATGCATCACCGTCGCGTGTTAAACATCAAACCCGGTCTCACCGGCATGGCACAGATTTCAGGCAGAAGTGATCTTGCGTTTGAAGAAGAAGTGCGCCTTGACACCTTTTATCTTGAGCACTGGTCACTTATCATTGACCTCGTCATTCTTATCAAAACTCCCTTCATACTTTTCAAAAAACGCCGCGTGCTCTAACCCTCTATGAAAGTCGCTCTCGTGCATGATTATTTAACGCAAGACGGAGGGGCGGAGCGCGTATTGCGCGTATTGCAAGAATTATTTCCCGACGCGCCGACCTTTGTTTTATTCCATCACCCTTCCACTCCCAATTTGCTGATGCGGGAAAAAGATATCCGCACCACGTTTTTGCAATACCTCCCTTTCATAAAACGTCACTACCAATGGTATTTGCCGCTCATGCCCTTTGCAACGGAACGCCACAACATCCAAAATTTTGATGTGGTTATTTCTTCAACAAGCGCGTTTGCCAAAGGCATTATCACGAGCCCGAGCACTCTCCATATTTCATATTGCCATACACCCACACGCTACCTCTGGACCGACACGCACAGTTATATTCAAGAGCTCAATTACCCGTGGGCCGTGAAAGCAATGCTCCCTTCAATCATTTCCCGTTTACGGTTGTGGGATCAGATGAGCGCGCAACGCGTTGATCATTTTATTGCAAATTCGGAAGTCGTCAAAGAACGCATACAAAAATTTTATCGCCGCGACGCACGTGTTATTTATCCACCCATTGATCTCAATACCTATTCACTCGCACCGCATCCCGAGGATTATTTTTTGGCAGGAGGCAGACTGGTCTCATACAAACGATTTGATTTGGTGGTGGAAGCTTTTAACCGCTTGGGCTTGCCGCTCAAAATTTTTGGCTCCGGCACGGAAGAAACAACGCTTAAAGCGCGCGCGCTACCAAACATAGAATTTTTGGGGCGTGTTGATGATGACGCACTCAAAAATTTATACCGCAATGCGATTGCCTTTATCAATCCTCAAGTGGAGGATTTTGGCCTCACCGCCATAGAATCAATGGCTTCCGGCAGGCCGGTGATTGCCTACGCGGAAGGCGGCGCGCTGGAGACCATCAAAGAGCATATAAACGGGATATTCTTCCATGAACAAAGCTGGGAGGCAATTGCGGATGCGGTTTTGCATTTTGATCACACGCGTTTTATGCCGGAAGAAGTGCGCGCTTCGGTGGAAAAATTTGACATAGCTCAATTCAAAAAACAATTGCAAGACTCCGTGGAGGCGCTCACTGAAGATTACAAAAAAGGCGTTCGGCAAACGCATTTTAATTTATAATTATGAGGATTGGCATTGATGCCCGATTTTTGGGCGACGACGGCGGCATTGCCCGCTACGTCAAACGGCTTGTAGAAAATCTTGAACGCATTGATCACGAAAATGAATACGTGATTTTTTTACGCCTTAAAAATTGGGAGGAGTATCACCCCTCAAATCCGCATTTTACCAAACAACTTGCCGATATTCCGTGGTACGGGTTCAAAGAACAATTGCTCATGCCATTTGTTGTCCGGCGCGCACGCGTAGATCTCATGCATTTTCCCCATTGGAATATTCCGCTTCTTTACCGCGGATCGTTTGTGGTTACCATCCATGACCTCATTTTGCTGCATTTTCCAAGCAAGCGTGCGAGCACGCGTTCGCGGCTTACTTATTTTTTCAAATACACATGCTACCGCGCGCTACTCAAAAAAGCAACGCGCGCGTCAAAACATATAATAGCACCCTCGGAATTCACCAAACACGATATTGTCCGGACGCTCCATGTCCCGCCGGAAAAAATTACCGTAACCTATGAGGGTGTTGACGCACCCAACGCAAACATCACACCCGAACGCGCGGCCGTCGTCTTGAACACATTTGGTATTCAAAAGCCATACGTGCTCTATGTGGGAGTCGCCTATCCGCACAAAAATTTGGAATGGTTCATAGAAGCCGTATCCACGTATAACACGCAACACGCAACAAAACTCCAGACAGTGCTTGTTGGCGCTCATAATTACTTCTACGAACGCATCAAGCATGAAAATGCAGGTCTCATTCGTGACAGCCTGCTTGTCTTGACTGGTTTTGTGTCAGACAGCGATATACCCGCGCTTTTTAAACATGCATCCGTGTATGTTTTCCCTAGCCTCTATGAGGGGTTTGGGCTTCCACCTCTGCAAGCTTGCGCGTACGGAACCCCTATTTTAAGCTCAAATAAAACTAGTATGCCTGAAATTCTTGGCAATGCGGCACTCTACTTTGACCCTTCTGACACAATGGATTTTCACAACAAATTAGAAATGATCATGCAAGACAAAAAAATCCGCATAGAACTTATACAAAACGGCCTCAAACGTTATCAACAGTTTTCTTGGGTTACCATGGCTAAAATGTGCTTACCTATTTACAAAAAATAGTGTATAATTAAAGCGTGATAATTTCCGATTAAATTACGCTCAATGAATAAGGAGGATTTTTTAGACACAACCAACTCGCCAAAAACGCCAATTAAACGCCCCAAAATCAAACCTGTGGCGATATTGAATGTTAAAGAACACACGCCTTCCCCGCACATATTGGATTTAAAACAAATCCAACAACTCGTTCAAGTGCCAACTTCTTCAAACGTGTGGCAGTCAAATGTTTTGCATGAATTTATAGCACATCCGCTCTCATCAATTAAAAAAACAACAAACTCTCACACTACCGCGCCCAAATTACCCGTATTTAAAACAGAACGAGGTTCTTTTAATATTTCAAAACATATCAAAGGTTTTACGCGTCAGTTAAAACGCGACGTACTCGCTTTTCTGCGTCATTTCAGACGAGCAGGATTGCTCTTTGGCAGAGGTGTTTCTTTTCCTTTTCGCGTAGTGCATATTTTTGCTCAAAAATTTTCAACTCACGCGGATTCAGCATCCAAACAATTGCGAATTAACACGCGCGCGCTGCAAGAAAAAATCCGTACATCAATCAAACCAAAAGAATATATTTGGGAAAATATATGGTTTAAAACAGCTTCCGCGTTTACCGCAACCGCGCTTTTAATAATCATACCGGTTAAAGTTTTTTCTGCCTACTCAAACCTCAAAGAAAATCGCGCATCAGTCCAAGAACAGGGTGGAAATGCATTTCAATCGCTCAAAGCAAGCGGTAGCGCGCTTCTCACATTAGAAGATAACGGCGCTATTGAAAATATCAAAAAAGCCCTTGCGCTTTTCAGCAAAGCCAATGGAGAACTCTCCGAGATCGGCCCTATTACGCAGACACTCTTGCGCCTTTCACCATCGCGTTACGCGCAATTTGAAACAGGGAAACATATTTTACGCGCAGGAGAACTTATTTCTCGCGCGCTACTACCTATTACATCTTCTCTTGAAGCTCTCAAAACACATGGAGACGATCCTCTCACCAATCGCCTGCTTGTATTCCAAAAAGCAATCCAAGAATCATTGCCATTGATGACTGAAGCAAATATTGAATTGCGCGGAGTCAAGCAGGAGCTTTTGCCTGCAAATTATCGTAAAGAATTCCGAATGATTCAAGGAACGCTCGGCGATCTTGAAGCCGACATGCGAACCGCCGACCCATTATTTAAAATTTTATATGAAATACTCGGCGGCACAATAGACAAGCGCTATCTTGTAATCCTGCAAAACAACACAGAAATGCGCGCCACCGGCGGGTTCATTGGATCCTTTGCGCTTCTTGATATGTCTCGAGGAGAAATCAAACAAATTCGTTTCCCTAATGGTGGCTCTTACGACTTGCAAGGATACCTCAAAGTTGCCGTGGAGCCGCCAACGCCGCTCAAAATCTTACGAACCAAATGGGAATTCCAAGACGCAAACTGGTTTCCGGATTTTCCGGCAAGCGCACGCAAACTCGCGTGGTTTTATGAAAAAAGCGGAGGATCCACAGTGGATGGAGTTATAGCGCTTGATACCCAAATCCTCATTGATTTGCTCAAACTTACCGGCCCAATCACAGTACCGTCTTTCAACAAAACCATTTCAGCAGATAACGCAATTTTAACAATCCAGACAGAAGTAGAGATAAACTATGACCGTCAGATCAACGAGCCAAAACGATTCTTGGGCGCGGTAATAGAAGAAATCATCAAAAAAATCAAAACAGACCCTTCAACCGAGTTGCCTGTTCTTTCCATATTACAAAACAATCTCTCTACCCGTCATCTGCAGCTCATGAGCTTCCACAAAGAAGAACAACAATCAATCATAGACCATGACTGGGGCGGCGCGCTCAAAAATAATCCGGGGGGAGATTACCTTGCCATTATAAATTCAAATATCGGCGGACAAAAAACAGATGGAGTAATAGAACAAAAAGCGCGTTTGCTCACTTCTATTCAAAATGACGGAACAGTTGTTAATACTTTGACCATAGCACGCGAGCACAAAGGAATTCCGGGAGAAACTTTTTACGGAGTGGCAAACATAGATTATGTACGCGTGCTTGTTCCAAAAGGAAGTACGTTCATAAATACAACAGGTTTTTCTTATCCTGAAGAAAATATGGTCAAAATCTCCGAGGAACATTACGCCGCGGACAAAGACCTTGCCAATGAAGAAACAAACCAAAAAACAGATGAAGCAAGCGGCACCATCATTAATGAACAATTTGACAAAACTGCGTTTGCCAATTGGATTATAACCAAACCGGGAGAAACTTCTGTGGCAACTATTACCTATCGCCTACCCCTTAACGTATTTAAAACATCTGAAAAATCATTGGCAGCAAGCCTAAATACACTCTTTGGAAATTCAGATGAACAATTAATAAAATACTCCTTACTCATACAGAAACAAGCGGGCATGGAAAAAAACAATTTTTCACACCACCTTCAGCTTCCCCCACAAACAGAAGTTGTTTGGATGACTCCTTCAAATTGGAGCAGGCAAGCAGATCTCTCATACGAAACAAGCATTCAGAGCCAAAACGACATATTTAACGGATTTATCGGCCGTCTCATAAAAAATTAAATTAATTTGTTTAAAGCCCCGCCGTATGCCACGTAAAAAGAAACAAGAAGCAAGCGCCGTCTCCGACATGTCTGAATCAGAATTATCAAAAATAGAAAAAACAAACCCGCGCGTACAACGCGCGCGCGCAAAAAAAGAATCTCTGGACAAAACCCTGAATAATATCTACGCATCAGGAAAAGAACATTCTCAAAAATCTTTTGAATCACATAAAAAAAAAGGCCGTCATTGGGTGTGGTTTTTATTGATATCATTTGCAATTCTTGCAGGACTTGCGTGGCTTGGTTTTTTTCTCTTCAACCCATCAAACAAATTCTCCGATAATGAAGTTGTTTTTACGATTGATGCGCCAAAAAAGATCTCTGCGGGCGACACCGCCACATTTACAATCAACTATTCCAACAATTTATCTATTCCTCTTGCTACTACAAATTTGTTTATCAAATATCCCGACGGCTTTGAATTTGTAAAAGCGGACACAGAACCAACAGACAAAGATCATCGGGAATGGAGCTTGGGAACCCTTCCTGCAAAAACGAGCCGTACAATAACTATAGAAGGAATGCTCTGGGGCAATAAAGATGATGTGGCCACGCTCCGCGGATTTTTTAATTATCGCCCCGCAAATTTCAATGCTGATTTCCAAAAAGTGGCAGTTGCAGATGTTGCATTTGAACAATCACCACTTGAGATTACTTTTACAGGTAATGAATCCGCTCACATTGGAGACCTGCTCACCTATACCGTTTCAATAAAAAATTCGAACAACAAACCATTTGAAAACGGACTTTTAGCTGTGGCATTCCCCCAAGGCTTTATAATACAAAACTCTTCCCCTTCACCGTCAAAAGACCAAAACACATGGGGAATAAGTACGCTTGCCCCCGGAGAAATTAGCACCATAACTTTCAAAGGAAATTTTGCAAGCAATACCAATGTGGAAAATAAAACATTCTCGCTTGCGCAATTGATATTGCATGGCGATAAAAAATACACAGGACAAACCCTCACTCTTTCTACCAAACTTGAAGCGGCGCAGTATCTGCTGGAAACCATGGTTGGAACCGCGCTTGACCAACAAAGTATAGCGCAAGGAGATAAAACGCTTTTTACCATCAAATATAAAAACACAAGCACCGCGCCGCTGGAAAACATAAGCCTGCGCGCGACTGTTGAAGGTCCTTCTGATGGCGGAAAAAGCCTATTTAATTGGTCAGCTATTGATGACAAACTTGACGGTTCCATACGAGGTGAACAAGTATCAAGTACGGTGAGGCGCGGCACCATCACATGGACAAAGAAAGAAATCCCTGCGCTTGCAATGCTAAAACCCGGAGATGAAGGGATTGTTTCATTTACGCTTCCAATCAAAGACAAAGGGGCTTTTGATATTAATAAAATTGGCACTGCTCCAAGTATTGCGTATGCGGAATTAGTGAGCGGAGATACGCAAAATACCATCATAATGAAGAGCAATGTGGTGCGCATGAACCTTATGACCAACCTGACACTTTCAGCGCAGTCTCAACTTAAAGAAAAAAAACAAACTGCCGATGGTGGAACAGAAGCTATTTATATCATCACTTGGACAGTTGAAAATTCCGTACATGAAGCAAGTGATGTGCATATTGCGGCGCAACTTCCGGATGGAACGCGCTGGCTTGATAAAACACAAGTTACCGCAGGCGAGATTACCTTTGACTCGGACACAAAGCAAGCGCAGTGGAAAATCAATCGCATTCCCGCTAGCGTCCCAAAAACAACCATTTCATTTGATGTTGCGCTACAAACCCCCAAAGGCAGTTCAGGCTCTTTCAATCTCTTAAATAAAACACGGCTTGAGGCGTATGATAAAACTTCAAGCGCGAGTATCTTGATAGAAAAAAGCGCGCTTGCGGCAACGCCGTAAAAAGAGCTAAAAAACATTCAACCTCCCCA
>LCLH01000021.1 GCA_001001925.1 Candidatus Magasanikbacteria bacterium GW2011_GWC2_45_8 | reverse complement strand
AAATTAATTATTTTAATCTAGACCAATTATGACACAAAATCGGTTAGCTATGACATTTTAACTTTGCTCACCCTATGACATTATCACGTGGGCGGGACACTGGTTCGTGTTGGGCATGACCTACGCCTTCCTGTACTGGGGGCGTTACAACCTGCAAGTGGGCATGCAAGCCCTCGGCAGTCCGGAGATGATCCAAGACTTCAACTGGATCTTTGGCGCCGGGACAGTGGTGTATGGCCTCTCGTTCATCGTGAACGGCCCGCTCACTGACAGAAAGGGAGGAAGATTCTCCATACTTGCCGCCTCGTTCGGCGCCGCTATCGCGAACCTCCTCATGGGTCTCGCGGTGTGGGCCAAACAGAGTGGGCAGATTTCGGATTCAACAATGTTCTGGTCGCTCGTATTCCTTTACATCGCGAACATGTACTTCCAGAGCTTCGGTGCGGTTGCTGTCGTGAAGGTGAACGCGCACTGGTTCCATGTGCGCGAACGCGGCACGTTCGGAGCGATCTTCGGCATCCTCATTTCGCTCGGCATCTACTTCGCGTTTGATTGGAGCTACGCCATCATCAAAGCACTGTCCATCCACTGGGCGTTTGTCGCCCCTGGGCTGGCACTTGCCGCGATGTGGATTGCAAGCTTCCTCTTCGTTCGCGATCAGCCAAACGATGCCGGATACGCGAACATCAGAACAGGCGATGCTTCAGAAGGCGATTCCGGTCCGCGGCTCGGGGCAGTTGCGGTATTCAAAATGATGATGCAGAATAAAATCATCGTGACAATCGCGCTGATTGAGTTCTGCTCCGGCTTCCTGCGGCAGTCCATAATGCAGATGTACCGGTTCTTCGCGAAGTCCATCGGCACGACCGAGAATTTCGTGTACCACAACTGGGGTCTGTCACTGTGCGTCGCAGGAATACTTGGCGGTGTGTTCGCTGGCATCATTTCGGACCATGTGTTCCAATCACGGCGCGCTCCTGTGGCGATCGCGCTCTACGGGCTCATGCTCGTAGGCATACTCGTCATGTTCACCATCCTTGGTACGCCAGAACTCGGGTGGGTGGCCGCGCTCATGTCGCTTGCTGTCATCGGCGTACATGGCATGCTCTCCGGTACTGCCAGCATGGACTTCGGCGGCACGAAAAATGTGGGTGTTGCTGTTGGCATCATTGATGGCTTTGTTTATCTTGGCACCGGAGCGCAAGCGCTCCTCTATGCCAATATCCTGCCAAAAGGTGCGGACGCGGCTGCAAAAGTCGTTGAAAACTGGTACGGCTGGCCTTTGGCCATGTTGCCGCTTGCAGGCATCGGGCTCGTGTTGGCTTACACAATCAGGAATGCCAAGCCGCAACCAAAGACAGAGACAACCGCTTAACCTGTTACAAGTACGAGCGACGCAACAACCACCATTCAACTTTTTTTCCTTGTGAGGCGATTTTTACTAAACCAAAATCGCTTCGCATTCCCACTTCTAAACGGAGTGGTTTTTTATTTCTTGGCAACACAACATCATGCCCAAAGACACTTAACTCATATCAATGAAAATAAAAAAACACACATCAGATATGATGCGTGCGGGTTTTGAAATGCGTGGTTTTTTAGAGAAAGGAGCGAATAATTTTTGTACCGCCTGACAAAGTAATACAAACCACCATTACTGTCAAGATGATCACAGTACTAGGGCGCAATAATTTTTTCTCCATCGCTCATAATTACAATATCACCTTCTGTGTCTGTCCGATACGCATGCACGCCAAAACGCTCAAGCCTTTTCAAGGTGCTCAAATGCGGATGCCCATAATCATTATTGCGCCCGCAAGAAATTGTTGCATACTGCGGAGAGACTGCTTTCAAAAATTCTTCGCTTGTTGACGAATGGCTCCCATGATGCCCCACTTTTAAAACATCCACACGCAGGTCAACACCGCTCGCAAGGAGCGTTTCCTCAACCGGAACTTCCGCATCCCCCATGAACAAAAATTGTGTTCGCCCATAGGTAAGTTTAAAAACAATAGATGTGTTATTCAAATTATTTTTCTTTTGCCCGCGTTTTTCTTCTGACGCGTCTTCAACCCCTGCCAGTTCATGATCCGGATATAAAAATATTAGTTTTACCCCTTCGTCAAACTGTATTTCTTCTTTGTGAGAAATTACATGCATGGGTATCTGTTTTTCTTTAATCATTTTGAGCCATTCAATAAACACACTGCTGGTGTGCACGGCGCCGGTATAATAAATTTCTTTTACATTGTAGCGTTTGAGTACGCCCACCAGTCCCGTTACGTGATCCGCGTGCGGATGCGTAAGAATCATCAAGTCAATGTCTTTTTTAAAAAACGGCAATGCGCGCCCAAGCCTGTCCATAACCGCGTCGTTCGGTCCGCCGTCTATCAATATGGTTTTACCCGAGGGTGTGGTAACAAGCGTCGCGTCGCCTTGACCAACATCAAACGCGCGCATGGTAAGCACGTGTTGCGGCGTGCGCGCATGAATCTGCGGAGCAAAATTTTGCCATGACTTTCCAATAACCACTGTTGCGGCTATGGCAAGCAAGGCAAGAAGATACAACAAGCGTTGTTTCATAAAGCGTTTAACTTTTTTGTTTGCACATACACAACGTACATCATCAAAATATAATATGCCGCCATTACTGGAAGCGCGATACGCAAAGAAAATGAAGAAAATTCAAGCCGTGATAAGGCTGAAACCACTTGTACAATATACGCGAGCGGCACCCATGCAATCCAAGCAAAAACAGCACAGAGAGGTGTCCAAATAAAACTCAAAATCAGTGCGGCAAAACCAAATGCCATGGTCATGGGTATAAACGGCAACACCAAAAGATTGGCAACCGGAGCGATCAATGAAAAGCGCCCAAATTGATACAAGATGAGCGGCGTCGTTGCAATAAGCGCCGCGGCGGTGCAGAGAGTGATTTCTTTTAACCCAAACATTTCCGGAACGCGATCAAAAATTTTTTCCAGCAGAGGAACTCCGTACACCAACCCCACTGTTGAGAGATATGAAAGCTGAAAGCCAACATCAAACATGAGTACGCGCGGATTGAACAAAACCAAGATTGACGCACTCAACAAAAGCACGCGTGTAATGGCGCTTCCGCGCCCCATCTGCCGCGCGAGCAAAACCAAAAAACCCATTACTCCGGCGCGCACCACGGAGGCGGATGCTCCGGTAAATATCACAAACAGTATCAACATGCCGGTCAATATCCAAAATGCGTGCTGGCGCCGCATTCCCGTGTAGACCGCGAGGATTGAGAGAGCGGTTACCATAATGGTAATGTTGTAACCCGAGATTGCCATTACATGAGATAATCCTGTTCGTTGAAAGTCAGTAAGCAGTTGTGCCGATACGCCAGCGCGAGCGCCGTATAAAATACCTCCCAAAAGCCCTGCATAAGGCTCATTAAAAAGCCCCTGCACGTGCGCATCCACTTGAGTACGAAATGTGTTCAAGAGTCCGGCGCCGCGCGCAAGACGATTTTCCGCGAGCACACGTATGCGCGCGTCGTCGCACACCGCCCACACTCCATCTTTGTGAAGCTTTTCCGCCTGTGCGCCTTTTCCAAACTCGCTCGTGTCTTGCAACGCGCATGTTACCTCCAACTCATCTCCCGCTTTCCGTGCGGGGAATTGCGGCGCATACACCGCCACCGTGCCAATGACTGAATCAGACAATTGCACATGCGCGTCATTCACGCGTTCCACATGTTCAACTTCAACTAAAATTTTTTGTTTTTGATTAAAACTTGCTTTGGGCTCTTCGCCTACCACGCCAATAAACGTGGCAAACAAGCCGTTGTAAAATTTTATGTGCTCCGCGGTCTGCGTGGGTTCGCTTATGACAAAACGCGCTATCCCTGCGAGTATTCCGATTGCTACAATTATAAAAAGCATTCTGTACACGCGAGAACGCAAAAACAGACACACAATCGCCCCAATCCACGCGCATATATAAAGTGGAATAAACGCACTTCTCCCCGCATAAAACAGGCTCGCGAGTATAACGCCAATCAAAAAAGCCGCGTTCAAAAGCATGAACTTCTTTGAACGCGACGCATATAGATTTGCCAAAAAATTACGCACCTCCTCCTTTATGCGCATACATATTATGCCACAATGCTCACGAGTTTTCCGGGAATATATCTAAACTGCCTAGGCTCCGCCCCGTTGAGAATCGCTTCCACTTTGAGGCGCTTTAAAACTTCCGCGCGCAACGCTTCTTCCGTGATACCGGATGAAACAATATATTTATCACGGATTTTGCCGTTGATCTGTATAACCAATTCAAATGTTTCTTCTTCCAAAAGCGCGCTGTCAAATTCAGGCCATTTTTCTTCTGTAATTGAAGATGTATGCCCAAGCAGAGCCCACAACTCTTCACACGCATGCGGAGCAAATGGGGAAAGCAAGACAAGCAAAGTCTCATAAGCCGCACGCGGCACCTTTTCCAGCTTGTAGAGCGTATTGGAAAAAGTCATGAGATGCGCCACCGCGGTATTAAAACGCATTGCTTCAATCTCCTCCCCTACTTTTTTAATACTTTGATGCTCCTGCCGTATGATATTTTTTGGGCATGACGCGTCATTGCTCACGCGTTCACTTGTTGTCCATACGCGCTCCAAAAATCTATGCACCCCCACCAAACTCTGCGGATCCCACTCAACCGCTTGATCAAACGGCCCCATAAACATAATATACGCACGCAAAGTATCCGCGCCATATTGCTTCACAATATCGTCAGGATTCACCACATTGCCTTTTGATTTGCTCATTTTTTCTCCGCCTTTTGCCAGAATCATGCCATGCGAGGTGCGTTTTTTATATGGCTCCCGCACGGGCACCGCACCAATATCAAACAAAAATTGATTCCAAAAACGGGAATACAACAAATGCAAAACCGTATGTTCCATCCCTCCGTTATACCAATCCACCGGCATCCATTTTTTAAGCGCCTCCATGCTCGCAAATTCCTTTTCATTGTGCGGATCAATATAGCGCAAAAAATACCAGCTTGAGCCCGCCCAGTTGGGCATAGTGTCTGTTTCCCGCCGCGCGGCTCCCCCACAGCGTGGACATTTTGTGTTTACCCATTTGCTCATTGTGGACAACGGAGACTCTCCGGTATCCGTAGGCTCATATTTTTTCACCGCAGGCAATTTCAAAGGCAACTCACTCTCCGGCAACGGAATCCATCCATGGTTCGTTTGTTCACCCACAGATTCTCCCTTGTGAGATTTTGCACACGCCTCACAAAACACAAGCGGTATTGGTTCACCCCAATAACGCTGACGAGAAAACACCCAGTCGCGCAGTTTGTACATGATTTTTTTATGACCACCGACCTCCTCTGTTATTTTCCACTTGGCTGTTTCAAAATCCAAATCATTAAACGAACCGGAGTTCATCAAAATCCCAACACCTGCAAACGCTGAAAATTTTTTCAAATGATCCAATTGTTTTTCCTCGCGTGGAGGATTGGTACTGTCAACAGATACAGGGCGAACCACGTATCGCACGGGCAAATTATATTTTTTCGCAAACTCCCAATCCCGTTCATCATGCGCCGGCACAGCCATAATGGCACCGGTGCCATATCCGCCAAGCACATAATCCGCCACCCACACCGGAATTTCTTCGTTGTTTGCCGGATTAACCGCGCGCACGCCGCAGAGTTCCACCCCTGTTTTTTCTTTCTGCAATTCCGTGCGCTCTAAATCGGATTTCCGTTTCGCGCTCGCGATATATTTTTCAACTTCTTTCAAATTTAAAATACTCTCTTTTAATTGTCCAACCAATTCATGCTCCGGTGCGAGCACCATATACGTGGCGCCAAACAACGTATCGGGCCGCGTGGTAAACACACGAATCTTCCGGTCGCTACCTTGAATTTTAAAATCAATCTCCGCACCCTCGCTCCTGCCAATCCAATTTTCTTGCTGGGTCCGCGCTTGCGGGACATAGTCCACTTCTTGCAAGCCTTCAAGCAGTTTGTCCGCGTACTTGGTTATAGCAAGCATCCACTGATCTTTTAATCGTTTCTCCACCGGACCGCCACACCGCTCGCACACACCGCCCACCACTTCTTCGTTTGCCAAGCCGATTTTGCAATTAATGCACCAATTGATCGCAATTTTTGATTTATACGCAAGTCCGTGCTTGAACAATTGCAAAAAAATCCACTGCGTCCATTTGTAATACGCGGGATCCGTAGTGTTGACCGCGCGCGACCAATCAAATGATATGCCAAGGCTCTTAATCTGGCGCGTAAAGTTGGCGATATTCTTTTTGGTCACCTGCGCGGGTGGCTGTCCGGTTTTGATGGCATAATTTTCTGTGGGCAAACCAAACGCGTCCCAACCGATTGGATAAAGCACATTATACCCGTCCATGCGCTTCTTGCGGCTAATAATATCCATGGCGGTGTACGGCCGCGGATGCCCCACATGCAAACCTTCTCCAGACGGATAAGGAAATTCTATCAGCGTGTACAGCTTTGGCTTGGGAGAATCATCACGCGCTCTAAAAAGTTCATGTTCTTCCCAATATTTCTGCCACTTTTTTTCAATTTTTTTGTGGTCGTAGATACTCATAGTAATTCCAAAAACTGATCCGGGGTTATTTCCACCTCCCTCAAAATTTGTCGTAACTATCCTCTGCCTATATCTTCTCCTCCATGATTTGGAACCAAAGTTGTGCGCCCGTCAGAATGTTGAAAAAAAATATGGGAACCGCTTTGTCGTACTTGCACAAAACCTAAAGATTTAACCGCACGTATAATATCACGCGATTTGAGCATGGGAAGACGGTTTCCCATAACTACACTGTAACAAATTCAATACCGATGAACGACGGTTCGTATGCAAACCGTTTTATCTTTTCACGATATCGCGCATCTTTTTTAGCAACCAGACGGCATAACTTGATTGCGTCTTTGACACGCTTCATAAGTTCAGGCAAAGTTTTTGCTTGCGTATGGCAACCCGGCAGGGCTGGGACAGATGCCACAAAGTACCCGTCTTCATCGCGTTCAATAATAACTTTAAATTGATTTGAAAGGATGACTTCTTCTCTCATAAAATTATATTTTACTATATGTCTATACTCTAGCACGAAAAAATGAGTTTGAAAAGCTTCGCCTTATTACCTCACGCACCTTACCACTCCCTTGCTCGCTTCAACCTCCACTCGATCGCCGTCTTTAAAATTTTTGGTCGCATTTTTTAACCCCACCACGCAGGGGATTCCAAACTCGCGAGAGACAACCGCCGCATGGCATGTGAGCCCGCCAACTTCCGTCACAATCGCCGCAGCATTTTTCATTGCCGGCAGATAATCAACTGTGGTGGCATGCGCAATCATTATATCCCCTTTTTTTACTTTATCATTTTCTTCCGGCGTCATTACAATGCGCACCACGCCGCGCACTGTGCCCGGACTCGCGCAAACACCCTGCGCCTCGTTTGAACCTTGCGCGTGCTCAACATTCCGCTCCATAAAAGTCAACAACGTGCGCGCCTCGGAACTCGTAAAATTCGTGCGCTTTGTCATGGTGTGATCATAGCCATATCCAAA
This sequence comes from Candidatus Magasanikbacteria bacterium GW2011_GWC2_45_8, assembly GCA_001001925.1. Taxonomy (GTDB): domain Bacteria; phylum Patescibacteriota; class Patescibacteriia; order Magasanikbacterales; family UBA10146; genus UBA10146. The sequence goes on along the minus strand of LCLH01000021.1, from coordinate 2,977 downwards.
GACCGTGCTTTTCTTATGAAGCACATTTAATGGGTCAATCTTCCCGCGCAATGCCAAAATAATCTCCTCCTCATACAATGTGCGCACCTGCTTTACGGAAAGCCCAAGCCGGCGCGCAATTTCTTTATACATCGGCAATAAATAAAACCCGCCCAAACTCACCAGATACTCGGCCTCGTTATGCGTATCTATCACCACGCCAAAATCAGAAAAAACATGCAGATCGCGCGGTGTAATATGATACGCCTTCACTATCTCCTTAATTTCACGCGCACGGATAACGGAATAATTCTTGAGCGCGCTATATTCTTTTTCAAGCGCCCCAATATCTTGTTGCACGAGTGAGCCAAGCTCATTCATGTAGTGTTCCGCGTCCCACGGCGTCCCGTATGTGAACACCGGCATCCAGCCATAGGCGCGGGCAAGTTTTTTGCTCGCTCGTTCTATGGTTTGTGTTTTTTTCTTGATTGCGAGTGTTTCTTGCAAACCCGCCTGCTTTTCTTTTAAAGTGGTTGAAATTCCCTCCGGCTTGGTGAGCGCAAACAATACGCGATGATACTCGTCCGATCCTTTTTTAAGATGCAGTGTATCTATAAGCACCTCATCCATAAGGGGCGTCCAGCAATCTTCCGCCAACCATCCAAATTGATCATACACCGCCGCGCGATGCACCCAGCTACGATTATGCCGATACCGCGCAATCAGCGCGGCAGTTGAAAATTTTTTGTAATCTTTTACCACTGCACAGGTAATTGCCGATCTAAATTTCAATCTAAACGCATAAAAAGTTTTTAATAAACGCTCCAATTTTTTGTAATCGCGGCCGTTGATGCGTTTGATACAGGCGGACAACTTTTCAAAATAATCGGCGGGGATGTAGTTATGAAAAAATCCGTCTTTCAACGTAAAAATAATGAGCTGTCCATTGCCCACGCCAAACATTTTTCTGAACAGGCGAACGGTCTCCTCTGTCTTCCATGTTTCAGAATCCGCGGGAAGCAAAAACCACTTCCCCATTTTCACGAATTTTGTCTTAAAATAATAGCCTTTCATTGCAATATATCCCCTTGTAAACTACGCGACACATTCATAAAAAATTTAGAAATTGCGAGCATATTAATCTTCTTAATCATGCGTGGTGCATCTTTTAATTCGGAAACCTTAAGAAGCTGACTGCCCAGCTGTACCGGATCAACATGCCAATCAAATTTGATTTGAGCCTTTCTAATCAAATCATTGAGTGAGTACTGCTCTTTTTGTATGATGCAATACAAATCAATAAAATCGCGCAAACGCGGCTTCTGATAAATAGTAAAAATCTTATTCACGGCGATATCCAACAAACTGTCAATAGTCAGTTTCCCTTTAATATGTTTTTGCGCGATGGGCAGAAAAGGAAAATATGTAAATTCTGTTTTAATTATTTCATGCGGCAGATGAAGAAAAAATAAATTACGATTAAAACTCTGCTCAAAATCAATTTTTTTAATATGCGTTTTGTGGGAAATTATTTTGAACACCGTCTGGATAGCGAGCTGGTCAACCTCATGCTCGCTAAAAAAATCTAAATCTTCTGAAAAACGATGATGCAAATAAAATTCCGCCAACGCAGTGCCGCCAGTCAGATAAAAATTATTAAAAATCACCTGATTAGAAGCAAGCGCATCAAGAATATTTTGTTGCGCAACACTCAAGATTGTTTTCCCCATAGTAAAAACGAGAGAAACCGCTTTTTTGCGGGGTCAAGAGAAAGGTTGTCCCAATTATGCACGAGCTCTTTTTTATTTATCTTTTTTCCATTTAAACCAAAATTGACCATTTGTTCTAATTTCCAAATGGTATATGCTTTTTTATTCTTTTTTAATTTTTTTAAATCAACACTCCAATTGTACATAATTTTTGGTGCTATTTTAATCCCTCAAGTAGCTTAATAATACCATATTTTAGATAAAAAATCAAGCTACGGTATTAAAGATTTCACCGCTTTCCACATACTATCATCACCTTGCCCTTTAAGCCAATACCAATACTCCGACCCCCACAAATACGCGGCGCCAAACCCCGTACGGCGCGCGAGCTCCACATTGGCGAGCAATTGCTCCGTATTCATAGAAAGCTTCTGTTCGGCCAAGGTGATATTTTTATTGCCGTTAGGAAACCAGCTTTCCGCTTGCAATTCCGCAATAAGCGCGTGGCGCGGATTGATGAAAGCCACCAGCGCTTTTATCCTATATATCAAAGGTCGGAAAAAATAATAATGCATATATCCAAAACGCTCATTCCAAACAACCTGATACAAAGTGGTTCCAAAATAATCACCAAGTTGACCCTCGCGATACCACCATCCCAACTCTCCGCTGTCCGTACTCATGACGCCGCGCGTATCAAGCGCATGCACCAGCGCAACCTCTTTTTCTACAAACGAACGATCCACGTTTGGACATGTCCCAAACCATTCCACAAACGGCTCGTTTTCCCCCTGCCAAAGCACAATCGCAGGCTCGTTTTTGTAATGTGCCACCAACGCTTTGATAAATTTGGTGAGCGCCATATTCTGTACGCTTTCCGTTTCTTTCAACAGATATGGCGGCACCGAGCACTCCGGCCAGCGCGGCACTTTGCGCCCAAACGCCAAAATGATATTCGCCTATAATAACCGGGTAGTCTCCGCCATCCGGGGGAATCAACTCTGCACAGGTGTACCTGTAGCGGTTAAAGCTAACAACATCGCAATACGCTGCGGCAATTTTTATAATGTAGTTGAGAGAAGTATCTTCCGGGCATAGATGAAAGTCCATCCGGTAAACTTGTAGAAGGCGTACTTGCTTCTGTCAACGAATATGACAACGAAGTTAAAAGGGAAAGAGTTAAACATAGACTCAATTATTAGTTCGTTAGATAACGCGACCTCACACCTTTCAAACAAGCAGAGCATTAAAACCAATCCAGCCAAAATCCTAGCCAGTAAAACCAAAGG
>LCLH01000020.1 GCA_001001925.1 Candidatus Magasanikbacteria bacterium GW2011_GWC2_45_8 | reverse complement strand
TGGTGGTGTCGTTATGCCATTCTACAGGCAGTTCTTTTATCTTGAATCCCGTTTTTTGCGCTACCGCAAGCCACTCTATGTCAAACGCCCAGCCATTAACCTGCGTGTAGGCGAGCAGTGATTTTGTGCGTTCGTGAAATGCTTTAAACCCGCATTGTGTGTCATAAAATGGCAGTCCGGTTATCAATTTGATCCATTTATTGCCCAATTTCCCAGCGAGTATCCTCACTATGTTTTGCCGCTTCAGCACGCGCGCACCCGCAATAGACCGCGAGCCAATCAAGATATCAAATTGTTTTGTAAATGGCTTGAACGTGTTCCATGTGTCTATGGTAGTGGATTCATCCGCGTCCATAAAAACGCTCCATGATCCCCTGCTCGCAGTAAAACCTGCTTTGCAGGCTGCGCCTTTTCCTGTATTTTTGGAAAATGAAATTATTTTGAGCGGCGATGTGGTGTTTTTTACATGAGCAAGTACGCCGCCCGTTCCATCTGTTGATCCGTCATCCACCACTATCATCTCTCCGTCAATGTGTTCCTTAGCAAAAAATTCATCTACATGCCGCACGGTGCGCGCTATCACCTCGGATTCATTATATGCGGGAATAATCACCGAAAGCTCCATAGAATAGCATTTTATGCAAGCGGACGCAGGGTAGGAAACAAGATAACTTCTTTAAGATTTGGCGCGTTCATGAGAAGCGCGGTTAGCCTATCAATGCCCATGCCAAGCCCTGCGGCCGGCGGCATGCCATGCTTGAGCGCGGTAATAAAGTCCGCGTCGTAGCGCTGTGCTTCTTCATCCCCTGCTTCCAGCAAGCGTTCTTGTTCTTTAAAACGTGTTTCTTGATCTAGTGGATCATTTAATTCCGAAAACGCGTTGCATAATTCAAAACCTCCCGCCACCAGCAATTGCATGCGCTCCGTATAGCGCGGGTCGCTTTCCACGCGTTTAGCAAGCGGTGAAAGCTCTACGGGGTGGTTTATCATAAAGAGTGGCTGTACAATATGCGGCCGCACGAGTGTTTTGTAAAGTTCGTCCAAAATTTTTCCCTTTCCGTCATGCTCCGTAACTTCTATATGCATAGTTTGCGCTTTGTGCAAAAGCGCATGCGCATCCGGGTATTCTTCTATATCAATTTTACCGTATTCAATAAGGAGTTCACGGAATGTTTTGCGAGGGAATGGCGGCATAAAATCAATCTTTACGCCTTGATATTCTATCTGCATGGACAGCCCCATGCGCGGCAAAAGATACTGGAACAGTTTCTCCGTGAGCACCATGAGGTCTTCATAATTCGCGTACGCCCAGTAAAACTCTATTTGAGTGAACTCCGGATTGTGCGCGTGGTCTATGCCTTCATTTCTAAAACAGCGCGCGATCTCATAAACTTTTTCAAATCCGCCAATGAGTAATCGTTTAAGATAAAGCTCCGGCGCAATGCGCAAATATAAGTCTGTATCAAGGGCATGATGATGTGTTTTAAAGGGTCGTGCGGCGGCACCTCCGTAAAGCGGTTGCAAGATGGGCGTTTCCACTTCTTTGAAGTTTTCGGCATCAAAAAATTCACGTAATGCTTTGATGAGTGTAATGCGCCCATCCGCGATACGGCGTGATTCTGTGTTTGCAATTAGGTCTAGGTAACGCTTGCGGTAGCGCGGTTCCACATCTTGGAGGCCGTGAAATTTTTCCGGCGGAGGCAGAAGCGCTTTGACCAAAAACTTCCAATGTTGTACCAGCAATGTTTTTTCTCCGCGTTTGGTGACGGTGAGCGTGCCTTCAGCATAAACAAAGTCCCCAATGTCTATGGTGTCTTGAAACAAGTAATACGATTCGTCGCCAACTGAATCTTTTTTGAGGTATATCTGCAATTGACCGCTTGCGTCCTCAAGATGTGCAAAGGTAGAGCCGCCGTGCGCGCGGATGGTTTTGAGTCTGCCTGCTATGGTAACACGTTCTTCACGTTGAGATAGGCGTTCAAAATCCGTGAGCAGGTCTTGGGTAAGATAGCGTTTTGCACCAGTTTGCCCCGACCATGAGGGAAAGGGATTGAGGTTGATGCTTTGCAATTTTTTGAGTTTTTCCAAGCGCGTGCTTTCTTCGTCAATAGGGTTAGGCAGTTTGGTCATAAAGATATAAAAGTAACTCTGCTCATGCCAGAGGCGGAGCAGATATGGTCACTCATTAGTATACCGTTTTTAAGGCAAGGTGTACAGAGAGATTGTGTGGAAAGATTTAAGGCGAAAGTTTTAGGTGTGTGGGGGTGCTAGGTTTTTTTATTGTATTTCCTCAATTGTATATTTCACTCCTCCGGTAGGTGTTTTAACTTCCACCACATCCCCTTTTTTTCTGCCTAGAAACGCTTGCCCGATTGGAGATTCATTTGAGATTAATCCTTGCGCGGGGCTGGCTTCGTTTGACCCCACAATGGTATACTTTGACGTTTTACCATTTTCCCGTTTTACCACAATCGTCGCACCAACATCCACTATGGTGCTTTGTTTGTTGTGGCTAATGACCACACCATGTGTAAGGTCGTATTCAATCTGCTGGATTTTTCCTTGCGTAAAGGCGTAGTCTTCTTTTGCTTCATGATATTCCGCGTTCTCGGAAAGGTCGCCCAACTCCTTTGCTTTGTCTATGCGGTCCGCAATCTCTCGCAATTTTAACTTCAAATCAGCAAGATCTGTTTGGAGTTTTGCTTTGCCTTCTACGGTTAAGTAGGTTTGGGTTTTATCCATATTAAGTGTTTAAAAAAGCTCCCGCAAAGACGGGGCTGAATTATAGTAGATTATCAGTATGAAAGGTTTTTGTCAAGGTTAAACGTGCAACTGTGGATAACATTACGTTATTCGTTTGTATGTTTAGCATACCATGTCAAAAATCGTTTCGCAATGGGAACTGACACACCGCTCCCCTCTCCGCCCTCCTCCACAAGCACCGTAATAACAATGCGCGGATTTTCATACGGCGCAAAGCCTGTAAACCATGCGTGATTTGCTTTGTTTTTTGACCACTGTGCCGTGCCTGTCTTGCCCGCTACGGGTATGGGTAAATCATTCAATACCCGCGCGCTTCCGTCCGTGACAGCAGATCGCATGCCCGCGCGCACTAGCGCCAAGACATCCGCAGGTACTACCGCATGCTCCACCACACGCGGTTTAATCGGTGTTTCTTTTTTGGTTTTGGGATCAATAGTGCTTTTTACCACATGCGGCGCGTAGAGCGTCCCGCTGTTTGCCACAGTTGCCGTATAGAGTGCCACTTGCAAGGGGGTTACAAGCACATCTCCTTGCCCAATGGAAAGATTATACGTATCGCCAATATACCATTGTTCTTTTTTTACATCTTCCTTCCATTCCGGCGTGGGAAGGAACCCGGGAACCTCTCCCGGCAAGTCAATGCCCGTAGTATTGGCAAGCCCGAATTTTTTAAGGTACATGACAATTGTTTCCGGACCAAGACCTTTGAACTGGTGATATCCGCCGCCCACGATAAAGAAAAAAGTATTGACTGATTCCGCTAAGGCTTTGATGACATTGGTCACGCCATGCCCTCCGGCTTTCCAGTCCGGGAAAAACCATTTTCCCACCTGCAATCCGCCAACACTCAAGAATGTCGTATTGCGCGTGATAATTTTTTCCGTGAGCGCGGCAGATGCGATAAGCGGCTTGATAACCGACCCTGAAGGAAACGCCCCGCTCCACGCGCGGTTAAAGAGTGGCTGATCCGGATCATTAAGCAATTGCTGATATTCGTCATTGCTGATTCCCTTCGCAAACAGATTGGTATCCAGCACCGGGCGCGTGGCAAGTGCCAATATTGCGCCTGTTTGCGGGTTCATTACTATCGCGGAAGCTCGATGATGAGTTGAATTTTTAAGCTGTGCGTCCAACGCGTCTTCAAGCGCGGTTTGATAATCCACACGGATGTTAAGTTTGATGTTTTTTCCAGGGACTCCCGGTTCTTCAGCAATCAAATTTTTTGTCTTACCGAGGGCATCAACCTCTATTTTTTTCTTGGCGCGCACCCCGCGCAATAAGTTTTCATACGATTTCTCAATGCCGGTTTTGCCTATGCGGTCAATGGGCAGATATTCTTTGTCGCTTGCAAGGTCAAGCTCCTCCTTGGTGATTTTTCCTTCATAGCCAAGCACCATGCCAAGAGAAGGCGCGGCATAATGCTGTCTTTCCGACGTACTGGATGTCGCGCCTTCATTAACAAGTAAGTATTGCCGTTTTAACTCGCTCTCAATGCTTACGCCCGGAATTTGCTTTGAAAGCAAAACAAGACGCAAGGCGGTGTCATAGTCAATGTTATCTTTAATGGCAAACGTCTGAAAACGGTATGACTTGAATTCATCCATTTTTTTTTGAAGATTTTCCGGTGAGATTTCAACAAGCTCGCCGATGGCGCGGAGCGTTTTTGTCCGCGCGTGATTTTCTGTAGGGATATCTTGCGGCAAAAGGTACGCCGTAAAAGTGGGAATATTGCGAACAAGCGGAACATCTGTTGCGTCGTAAATAATGCCACGTTCGGCGGAGAGGAGTTTAGTGCGTATGCGATTGTTTTCTGCAAGCAGACGAAAATGCCCGCCTTGTATAATTTGTAGATACGCCGCTCGCAGAAAAAGAGTTACCAATAAAATAGTCAAAATACATCCCCCAACCCAAAGCGTTTTTAGAGATCCGCCTATTCCCAAAAACTCCCCAAGTGGTTTTGGCGCGTTAATTTTGCCTGCTGTGGTAATGCTATCTTCAACCCATTGTTTTTTGAAGAAACCCTCAACAGATTTATCTTTTATCGAATCAATTCTGATAAGAAAGGGGTCATCATTTGGTTGGTGGCGTTTAAATGAAAATATTCTTTTCATGATGAGTGTACATAATGCGGATGCAGACGTTTAGACACAAGACGACTGCCCACAAATAAAATCAAAAGGAACATGCTATGAGTGACAGCTTGTACTCCGCCTTTCATCATGCTATCAAGCAGAGCTTTCCAAACTGATTCGGGGTTTTTAAGAAATTGCGTACTATTGATTAAAAAAATAATAATACGATACGTGAATGTAGCTGTAACACCAAGAATGAGCAGAGCACTCAAACTCTTATTAGTGAGCGCGCGATGAAAAATTTCAATACTTATTGACAAAGTAAGGGTGAGAGCGAGCGCAATTGTTCCAAATCCGCTCGGACTCCAGAGGTCTAAAAGCAAGCCTGTGAAGCAAGCGGTCAGTAGAATTAATTTGTTTTCTGTTCCCAAAGCAATAATAAAAACAAGAATAACAAGCGAAATTTCTGTTAGTGGTATAATGTGCCAAGCAAAAAGAACGCTGGAAATCTGTTGCGCTATTATTAATATAAAGCTCAAAAAGAAAGCTTGGAATAATGTATGTCGCATAGGTTAATTATTGACTCAAAACAGCAACCCATGAGAGTTTATTCAATTCAATAGGGAGCTGTAGGCGTGCGGTTTGAAATGGTTCGGATGCTTCTTTTTTGATTGATAAAACTGTCCCAATAATAAGTCCGCGCGGTATAGATTTTTCTATGCCTGAAGTTATCGCGATATCACCCTCGGTTATGACCTCATCTTGAGGAATCATTTCAACTTCCACACTTAATCCATGGCTCCCTGTTGCAATGCCGATTGATCGATCTTTATTTAAAATAGATGTTCCTATGCGACTTTGATTGTCTGTTATAAGCTCTATAATGGATTCTTTCTCCTGCGTCTTCCATACGGTACCAATAAGGATACCCCCCTCCGCTATAATTGGATCGCCTATTGTTACTCCATCATTTAAGCCACGATCTATAATAAGACTTTGCACAGTACTCTCTGTACCGACTCCTATCACTTGAGCTGAAATTTTATTAAGGGTTGATGATGTATAATGAAGCAAATTAAGAAGTGAAGTATTTTCCATTCGTAATCGCGTTGTTTCCGCCTTTAGTTGTGTTTGCTCTAAAAGTTGCGCGTGGAGCGTCTCATTTTCTGATCGAAGATCACGCGAAGTTCTAAAAAAATTAGAAGCAAAACTGTATGTTGATTGAGAAATTTTAAAACTTGTGCTAAGTACAGGCTCAAAAACTTTAATTATATTATTTTTTGCAATTCCCAAAAACTCCGTACGGTTTATAAATATAATGAAAAAAATAAATACAAGGATCGGAATTAAAAGTTTTTTAGTTGAAACTACTTGCATAAATTACAAAATTTAACGCGAATTCTGCAGTTCAACAATACGCAAAAGTTCAAGATTTTCAAGAAGAAACCCAGTGCCGCGAACAACGCAGGTGAGTGGGTCATCCGCAACACGAACAGGAATTTCCGTTGCGATGGCAATTGCCTTGTCTAGACCGCGCAAGAGCGCCCCGCCTCCGGTGAGTACGATGCCCCGCTCATGAATGTCTGCCATTAATTCTGGCGGAGTAATTTCTAAAACAGATTTTATGTTATCAATAATAATAGCGATTGATCGTTGCATTGATTCGTGAACTTGTGAGGATGTAATAAAGACTTCGCGCGGGAGGCCGGTGATAAGATCGCGACCCCGCAGAGGAAATTCGAGTTCCTCGCCGGTAGAATCAAAAGCCGCTCCAATTTTATTCTTAACGTCTTCAGCGTGACCCTCTCCAATAAGCAAATTAAACACCTCTCGAGCGTATTGTATGATGTTTTTGTTCAGTTCATCTCCCGCAATTTTTATTGATTTCCAAGTAACGATTCCCGAAAGAGAGATGACGGCAATATCAGTTGTTCCGCCCCCTATATCAACTACAAGGTTCGCCAATGCTTCATTTATTGGCATGCGTGCTCCTATAGCCGCCGCCATGGGTTCTTCAACCACATGCACTTCTCTAGCTCCCGCAGAGCGAACCGCATCTTCTACTGCCTTTCTTTCAACTTCTGTAATATCGAGTGGGACGCCAATCACAACACGCGGTCGAGGTATAAATGTAAAACTATCTTTATGTATTTTATCAATAAAAAAACGAAGCATCTTTTCCGTTACCTCAAAGTCTGAAATAATACCCCCAACCAGCGGACGCGTAACTTGAATATAAGCTGGTGTTTTCCCCATCATCATTTTTGCGTCTTTGCCGATTGCAAGTATTTGTTCCGTCCGTACGTTGATTGCGACAACTGTTGGTTCATCTATTACAATACCTTTATCTTTTACATAAACAAGGGTGTTAGCAGTACCGAGATCTACGCCAATATCTTTGCTGAAGGATCCGAAAATTTTTTTCAACATATTTATTTCTTTTCTTTCTTAAAAAAGATAGATTCAACCCACAATGAAAATAAGACTAGTAAAAATATGCTCCACCAGCGCAAAAGGTTGAAGTGTTGTAAAATGAGAGCTAGAACAGCCACTCCGCCAAACAAACAACCTTGACGAAATGTTTTTTTTATCTGACGAAATACTATGTCGGTTTGCTTAAGCACATGCACGCGCCACAGAAATCCTCCTATAGCGTATAATCCGCATACCATGAAGAAAAAACTGACATAAAAAAGTATTGGACCCCATACAGGATTGTTCTGCGGGTTAACGTTAAAAATTATGACAATTAGGCTCAAAAGAGCAAGGAATACTCCTATTCCAAGTGCTATGAAATACTGTTTAAGAGTCATAAAAGATTTCTATATTTTAACTGAAAAAAAGACTTTTAGCAAACAGGATGAACACTTTTTATACTCAAGCTCGGAAACTGCCTATGGAGGCTTTGAAGGAGTCTTTTTTCGTTGATTTTTATCTCCTGCGCCACGGCACTGTGACTACAACGCACCATGAGCGTACCGTTTTTTAAGTGCAATGGTTGAGCAAGCTCACCAGCGGCGTCATCAAGAATTTGCGCAAGTTCTTGCCGCACCTGCGCCAAAATTTGAGCAATTGTCACTTGTTTTGCAAGTCCGTGCTTGTTGAGCGACAATGAGAGCATTGATTTGAGAGTTCGCATGGCCATAGAAGCAGATACTTATAGCGCGGCAAAGTCGCATATATTTTTAAAGTCGCAAAATTTGCACGTGTGAGGAGATGGTTTTGCGGGAAAATTACTCGCCTTAATTTGTTCAATAATGCGGGTAATTTTGTCTTTTAGTTTGTTGATTTCTTCTTCACTACCCAAAAATGATATGGTGCTGTTGTTTTCCAAATAGTAAAAACTTAACAGTCTTGGTTTGAGATTCAAAGATTCTGTTGCCGCGATTTGGTACAAGATCAGCTGTTCTTTGTCTTCTGCGGCAAGCTTTGTTTCTTCTTTTGGCGTTCCTGTTTTATAATCTATAATCTCCACACTGCCGTCAGGCGTTTGATCTACGCGATCAATCGCCCCGCGCAAGGGGTTGCCTTCCACTTTAAGTGTAAAACCAAGTTCCAAAAACTGTGGAATACGCCAAGACCCCTCATGTTTGGTATAAAATTCTTTAATGATTTTAATACCCTTCTCGCGATACTCCTGCTTTTGTTTTTTGTTGCTGTACCATTTATCTATCCAGCTTTCTTCGTAAAATTTTAACATTTCTTCAAGTGGAGGGACTTTGATTTCCACAGCCTGCACGGATGCGTCCGACTCCCGCGCCGCAAATAAATCCGTTTGTTTCCAGTTGTTGAGTTCTATCATGCGTTCATAAAATTTTTGCATGGTTGAATGCATTGTTTTGCCAAAGCTAAAACTGGGCTTGCCTGCAAGAGGTATGCGCAGGATATGCGCGAATTTGTATTGCAAGGGGCATGTTTCAAACGCTTTGAGCTGGGTGAAGCTAAACATTTTTGGAATGAGATGAGAAAGATCGTTATGCATTTCTTTTTGCGAAGTTGCCTCTGTGGGGCTCTCTAGCGCAGTTTTAGCGGTTTCCCCCGCGCTTCCCTCTTTGGTGGTAAGTTTCATTTCAATGAGAAAACGAGATGGTTTACGCGAACGAGCACCACCATAATCTTTTGCGGAAGTTAAATATATACCGTCGCGCGCGCGAGTGAGCGCGACATAAAACAAACGCCGCTCTTCTTCCAAATGCACATCGCCTTCAGGAAGCATTTCTCTAATAAGAGCATCGGGAATTTGTATGGGATCCGGCCTATCGGTGGAAGGAAACTTCAGGTCAATCAAGCTCACCACAAAAACGTAGCGGAATTCCAATCCTTTGGCATTGTGTACGGTAAGAATTTTTACCGATTCCGGACCGTCCGTGGTGTCCACCGGCAAGGCTCCGCTGTCTCCGGAATCAAGAATAAAATCAAGCTCTTCCATAAAATGTTTTACGGTCTGCTCGGTGGTGCGATTTTCAAAATCGCGTATTTCCTCAAAAAAAAGTTTTAGGAGTCGGACTTCTTTGAGCGCGTACGCGTCTCCCCTTCCTTCTTTACGCACCAGATCCTGCAAAAGGCCGGAATCTTGTAAAAACTGCAAAGCTACCACGCTGACCGGCTTGTCTTTTGCCATTTGGCTATGACGTTCTACAAGCCCCAAAATACGATTGATTATGATTTGTGATTCCTGCAGTACTCCTATGGACGCGGCATGTTTCATGACTTCATACAACGACCAGCTCTTTTTGCGCGCTTGGTGAGTGATTTTGACCACATCCTCGGGCGGCAAATTCCATAATTCCATATTAAGAACGCGGAATGTGGCGGTATTTTCATGATAATTATCAAGCAAGCGCAGGTAGGCGCAGATATTGAGGATTAGTCTTTGGCGGTACAAACCGCTTGAGGCGAGAAATTGATACGGAATGCCTCGCCGCTCCAGCGCGTTCATAAACGGATCCGCTTGATTGTTAGCTCGTACCAGTATTGCAAAATCGTTCCAAGCACATGCGCCCTTTTGCTCTTCGTATAGCGCGCGAATACGCTCTGCTACAAAACGCGTTTCCGCTTCAAGTGTTTGCGCTCCATGATATTCAATAGCACCTGTTCCTTTGCGATCTGCAGTAAGTTTTTTGGTGAGCGCACTATCGCCGTCTGTTTTCTGTAATTGATATTCCAAGCGGTTGGGATTGTTTAATTGAATAAAAGCATAAGAAGAATCCAAAAGATTTTGATATGAGCGATAATTGGTGGTCAAAAAAATCTTTTGCGCGGACGGATACTCTTTTTCAAATTGCAATATGTTGCTCACGGATGCGCCGCGGAATTTGTAGATTGATTGGTCGTCATCCCCCACTACGGTGATATTGGCAGGCTTCCCTGCAACCAATTTGATCAATTCATATTGCGCCCAGTTGGTATCTTGAAATTCATCAACCAAAACATACTTGAATTTGTCCTGATAGGTTTTAAGAATGAGCGGTCGTTCTTTCAACAATTTAAGTGTATAAACCAGCAAATCTCCAAAATCCAACGCGTTGTTGTCTAAGAGCAGTTGATTGTATACGTGATACGCATTAGCGATTTCCGCGATGCGTTTAATTTCCGTTGTGTGGTCGGCGACGTTCTCATCCAAGGGAAGGTCGGTATCCAATTGCAGACGCTCCGCATGTTTCAGATACTCTGCCGGTGAAATTGCCTCATCTTTACATCGGCTGAAATGCTTTAAAAGTGCGTGGATAAATTTGGTGGGGTTTCCTAGTGGGCGATAATAATCCAAATCAAATTTTTAAGAGCCATGCGTCCGTTTGAGTTAGCAGTTTGTATTCATTGGAGATGCCAATGTCCAGTGCGTGCGTTTTGAGCAAACGGTCGGCAAAACTATGAAATGTACTCACCCACAGATCAATGTATCCGTAGGGCAACAGACGGTCAATGCGTTCTTCCATCTCCGCCGCCGCTTTTTCCGTAAAGGTGAGAGCAAGGATTTCGTTTGATTTTGCAGAACCTTGGTCTATAAGGTGCGCGATGCGATGCGTTATGACTGCCGTTTTGCCAGTGCCTGCTCCCGCAACCAAAAGCAAAGGCCCCGCTCCGTGCGTTACCGCGTTTTGCTGTTCAGTGTTAAGATGCGATATGTTGAGGGGCATAGTGAAAATTAAAAGTCTTTTTGAGGCAAAAACCTTTAGGGGCATGCAAAAATTCTGTTGAATTTTTGCTCAGACTCCCCGTCAGTCACGGCTCGTAGTCCCCTCAAAGTTTTTGCCTCAACGACCTTTCCCTTCCCCCACCGCACAATAAGCGCGTGGAATTCTTGATAATATGCTACGCGATTACGCATACAACGCGTTGCGATATGAGAATCGGTCATAAATAATTTTTGATAATCGTCGTATTCTTTACGGACAATACCATGGTGTGCACATAATCGCTTGGTATAAGCATCAACCACAAAGATCGGCTGATTGCCGGCATACAGTAAAATGGAATCCGCAGTTTCTTTGCCTATGCCCCACAACTGTAATAATTCAGCGCGCGCAACAAGAGTGTCTTTTTTTAATAGCCTCCGCATGTCACCACCATATTCTTTCCGGATATACTCGGCAAACAATTTGAGTTTGCGCGTTTTTTGTTTGAAATAACCGCTTGGTCGTATGTATTTTTCTATGGTGCGAGGGTTTGCGCGTGCAATGGCAGAGGCGGTCAAAAGATGATGGTGCGCCAAATTGAGCAGTGCTTGAGCAACATTTCTCCATGCCGTGTTTTGTGTGAGTATGGCGCCTGTAGCAATGTCAAAAAATGGGTCGTAGTTACGTGTTTTGAAAGCGCTTAATTTCTTCCATGGTATGCCATAGGTAACGCCGTTTTCTACACGTAAAACGGGAAATCGAGCCTTTGTAGGTATCTTTGTCAATGTGAGCGGCCACCACCCTTGATGGTCGTAAAGAGTATGTAATTCATTGAAAATCGCCTGTGGATTCATAAGATGATTGTACCAAGTATCAGAGTATGCCACAAGGTGTTCCTAGAGGTGTCAAAATAAAAAAATAAAACACCGGTTTGTGGTGTTTAAAAGGGTTTGGCTTACGGTAATGGGATCTATGATTGAGATCCTGTTGCTTGAAGGTACTCTGTCCACTTATCTCGTGAGACAAAGTAGGTGCGTTTGCGACCGTCAGGCCATGCGATGTGGAGACACGCTGCAACCTTTGTCCCTTCGGACGTTTCAGCCTTGATACGGGTCTTGGCGGCCACAAGTAGCTCCATGAGATGGCGGGAGCCGATGTTGTGCAGCCTTGCTATGCCGCACGGGAAGTGAACATGGAGCGCGACCACGCTGATTCCCTTCAACTCTTGAGCGACAGAAATTTGACTCATGTAAATGTCGCCGAGACAAATCATACCCCCTGTTGGTGACATCCCAATGGGCATGTTCGCCGGTGAACGATGAGGCAAAATCAGCCCGCCCCCGTTCAGCGCCAAAGTATGAATTAGAGGTGTCATTTCGCTTTGACGCTTGAAAATGTCGCCAAAATGACTTCCGTCAGCGCAGGTGACAAGAATCACCCCTTTTGAAGTATCCAAGCAATTTCCATTCACATCTTCCAGTACGCCTGCTTCTCGGAGCTCTTCAAAGAAGTGGACTTCATTTTGGTCAAGCTGTGGCATGGTAAAGACCTTTTGAAAGAACGAAGAGGTCAGACATTCCAAAAAGCGCACTTCGCTTAAGAAATATCAAAACCATTTTGCGAAACATAATAATATCGTAAAATCGCTGAAAAGTCAATATAGATGTAAAAAAAATTGTGGATAACAAAAACCCCTCACAGGGGTCTAAACCATGAGGGGCAAAAAATGGCTAAAATTACTGCTCAATTGGGGTAAAAAGGCGGGTATTGAGATTCATGGTACCAACCAGCACATCAAACTCATCCTCTAGCTCCGGGACATCTTGTCTAATGACTTTGAGTGCAAGTTTTGCAAGCGATTGCGCTTTTTTAGCTGCCCAGATGCGTTCAGGACCCGCTTCGTCGCGAAATGATGCAGATGCAAGAAGCACCAATCCCTCATTTTTTGGAATTCTTCCCTCCGCCAGATTCCCTTGCAGAAGCCGTGCGGCGGTTGAAATTGGTTTTTCTAAATCGTAACTATACGGACCCACAATGAGAGCCTTGTTGGGCAAATGCAACCAATCAAATCCACGGCCGATGGCAAGTATCTGTTCTTTGTGTTGCGCCTCTTCAAGTGGTCTTCCCGATGATCGTATGTAGCTGATATGCGCGATATTGCCTATGAGAAGCGGTACCAAATCTTTTCTGATTCTGTCCGGCATATCGGGGAAAAGCCGTTCAATCGCCTTCAAAATATCTTCTTCAGTTTTTAAAGATGCAGTAGCTAAATCTAAAATCTCTCCGTCATTGCCATGGAGCACCAGTGCGTCTTCATCGGTCTCTACTCCTACCTGGATGGGATAAATAACAGAACGCCCGGCTCCAAACACATCTTCTATCTCTTTACGCAATTCTTTTGTATAGACGCGTGCGGCGTCAGTTTCATATTTAAAACCTTTACATCCGCGATGCATATCTCCTTTTGACCAGTGGTAGGTCACAAAAATCAAACCATGCCGTCCTTTGCGCACGGCGTAGTTGGCAAAATCTATGAGTAGGGATCCAAAAAACGGCCACCCTACGTCAAATATACCTCCAATGTTCCGAAACGGAAGAATAATGCCTGGCGGCGTGTTGGTCATGAGCGGAAGGTTAAGACGCCCGTCCATGCACTTGAGCGCAGCAATTTCCGTGGGAAATTTTGCACGATACAATCGGCGTTGAAGCGCCGCGTCCGGACTGATAAACAGACTACTCTGTTTTTTGTTGTGGTCAAGAAGAAATTGTTTGAGCGAACCTTTTGGCATAGAAAAAAATTATGCGTTAAGATGTTTGGGGCGGAGTTGTGCTGGCGTGGCGGTTACGGTGTTTGCGCACAACACGCAAGCGCGCCAATTCACGTTCCAATTTGGTTGAAATGGCGGCATACTCCACTTGATCCGTAACCTTTTCTTTCATTAATTCTTCCGCTCGTTTGCGAGCGATATCCGCGCGCGCCTCGTCTATTTCTTCCGCGCGTTCGGCATTGTCCGCCAGGATCACCACTGTGCCGTCCGGCTTGATTTCTATAAACCCTCCGGAACACGCGAAAATTTTTTCGCCCCCTACCTCTCTTGCACGAATTTCTCCTTGCGCAAGGGTGGCAATAAGCGGTATGTGATTTGGAAGAACGGTAATTTCACCCATTGAAGTGGGCAAACTCAATTCTTCCACATCTGCTTTATACACAATGCGTTCAGGGGTTGTCAATTGTATGTGCAATACTCCTTTGCTCATAAAACAAGCATTTTACATTCTCACTTCGTCAATGGTTCCTTTCATATAAAAATTCTGTTCCGGCACATCATCGTGTTTGCCTTCCAAAATTTCTTTAAACCCGCGAATCGTCTCTTTGACCGGCACATATTTGCCGTTCACTCCGGTAAATGTTTCTGCCACAAAGAATGGCTGGGAAAGGAATTTTTGAATTTTGCGCGCGCGGGAAACAGTTTGTTTGTCCGCATCGCTCAATTCTTCCATACCCAAAATCGCAATGATATCTTGCAAGTCTTTGTAGCGTTGAAGTACGGATTGCACTTCGCGCGCGACAGCGTAATGTTCTTTGCCAACAATATTCACGTCTAAAATTGTTGAGTTGGAGTCCAACGGATCCACCGCGGGATAAATACCCAATTCAGAAAGCGCGCGGGAAAGCACAACGGTAGAATCAAGATGCGCAAAGGTTGTTGCAGGCGCAGGATCTGTTAGGTCATCTGCCGGCACATACACTGCTTGCACGGAGGTGATAGATCCTTTTTCCGTTGAGGTGATGCGTTCTTGTAAAGCTCCCATCTCTGACGCAAGAGTTGGTTGGTACCCCACTGCAGAAGGCATGCGACCTAACAGAGCTGACACCTCCGAACCTGCTTGGGTGAAGCGGAAAATGTTATCAATAAAAAGCAATAAATCTTTTCCCTCTTCATCACGGAAATATTCTGCCATTGCAAGCGCGGTCAAAGCAACGCGTGCGCGGGCTCCCGGCGGTTCATTCATTTGGCCAAACACCAACGCTGTTTTTGAAAGCACTCCTGACGATTCCATTTCACGATACAAGTCATTTCCCTCACGAGAACGCTCCCCAACGCCGGCAAACATTGAATATCCGCCATGTTCTGAAGCGATATTGCGGATAAGCTCTTGAATCACCACGGTTTTGCCCACACCGGCGCCGCCAAACAAACCGATTTTGCCGCCTTTTAAGAAAGGGCAAATCAAATCAACCACTTTGATGCCGGTTTCTAAAATTTCTGTTTTTGTTGATTGTTGTTTAAATTCCGGTGCCGGACGATGAATTGAATATAATTTTTCCGTTTTTACTTCTCCTTTGTTATCAATTGTTTCACCCACCACGTTAAACATTCTGCCCAACGTCCCAGGGCCAACGGGCACGGAAATGGGTTTACCTGTATCTAACACTTCTTGCCCGCGCGCAAGACCATCCGTTGAGCCCATTGCGATGGTACGCACGGTGTTGGAGCCAATATGCTGTTGAACCTCAAGCACCACGGTTTGGCTTGTGGTTGTTTTAATGGTTAAAGCGGAAAAAATTTCCGGCAATTTTTCTTCAAACGTCACGTCCACCACCACGCCGATAATTTGTGAGATTGTCCCTATATTTTTCATATACTATAGTATGTATTATTTTTTAATTGATTATTTTTTTATCCGAGCGCCGCGGCTCCGCCCGCAATTTCAGCAATTTCCTGTGTAATGGACGCCTGGCGCGCTTGGTTGAATGTAAACACTAAATCTTTAATCATATCTGTTGCCGCGTCAGAGGCGTTGCGCATTGCCATCATGCGCGCGGAATGTTCCGATGCGTCGGATTCTAGCACTGCCTGATAAATCTGCATTTCCATCATACGCGGCAAGAGTTGGTTTAAAACAAATGCGGGATCCGGTTCAAATAAAAATTCAAATTCCGTATGAGCACCCTCTTTTACTTCTTCTTTTTCCTGCTTCATCAAAATGGTTCGCGAATCAAGTGGCGCAATTTCCGCTACACGGGCGATTTGTTGGAGCGCGGATTTAAAATCCGTAAACACAACGGCAATTTTATCGTACTTTTTTTCTTGATACTCTTTTATAAGCATGCGCGCCATAGGCATGATTTCATTGATATGGCTCACAATATCCACCTTTTCAAATTCCGCCGCAATAGTATGTTTAAAATGCTGAAATAATTTTTTCCCTTTTTTTCCCAGTAAAACAATCTCCACCTGTTCACCGCGCCGATCCGATTCCATGATATATTCGTGAGCGGTTTGAATGAGCTTGCTGTTAAACCCTCCCGCCAAACCTCTGTTTGAAGTTATTACAACCAGAGCGGTGTTTTTGACCTCACGCCGTTCAAGCAAAGGGTGAGAAGCAACATCAACGCGTTCGGCCAAATCCGCCAAAATAGCGCGTGCCGCATGCGCATATGCACGCGTATAAGCCGCTTGCGCCACCGCCTTGCGCATTTTCACCGCAGAAATCATCTCCATCGCCTTGGTCATTTTCTTGGTGTTGGTGATGGACTTGATGCGGCGCTTGATTATTTTGGTGTTGACGGCCATATTTAGGCTTCTTTGAACGAATTAATTACTTCTTTCAACTGATTTTCTATTTTATCATCCCACGTGCCGCCTGCTATCAGAGAAGCGAGTTCGCTCGTTGTGCTGTTGAAATGCGCGAGGAAATTTGATTCCCATTTTTTTACTTCATTCAAAGGTACGGTATCCAAATAGCCGTTCGTAACCGCATACAAAATTGCCACCTGATCAGCAACCGGCATTGGTTCAAACTGAAGCTGTTTTAGTACTTCCACAATGCGAGCACCGCGTTCAATTTGTTGTTTGGTGGCGCCGTCAAGGTCGCTCGCAAATTGCGCAAACGATTCAAGCTCGCGGAATTGGGCCAAGCTCAAACGGAGCTTCCCTGCCACTTTTTTCATTGGTTTAATCTGTGCGGCGGAACCTACACGAGAAACCGAGAGCCCCACATTCAAGGCCGGACGAATACCGCGATAGAATAAATCACTTTCCAAATAAATTTGTCCATCAGTAATGGAAATAACATTAGTAGGAATATATGCGGTAACATCACCCGCCTGTGTTTCAATAATTGGCAGTGCCGTAATAGAGCCTCCACCGTTTTCTTTGTTCAAACGGCACGCGCGTTCCAACAAACGGGAGTGCAAATAAAAAACATCACCCGGATACGCCTCACGGCCTGGGGGACGACGCAAAAGCAAAGAAATTTCACGATATGCCCATGCGTGTTTTGAAAGATCGTCATACACTACGAGCACATCTTTGCCTTTATCCATGAAGTACTCGGCCAGCGTGGAGCCTGCGTATGGCGCGATAAAGTTAAGAGAAGCGGAATCAGAAGCACCCGCAACCACTAAAATCGTGTGATCCATTGCGCCTTCTTCTTTTAATTTTGCCACAATACGCGCAATTTTTGATTCTTTTTGTCCAATGGCAACATAAATACAGATAAGATTTTTGCCTTTTTGGTTAATGATGGTATCAATCGCCACAGCAGTTTTTCCGGTTTGGCGGTCTCCAATGATCAATTCACGCTGACCGCGGCCTATAGGGATCATTGCATCAATTGCTTTCAAGCCGGTTTGTACCGGAGTGGTTACCGGTTCACGAGTCATAACGCCCGGCGCAATTTTTTCTATGGGGTAAAAAGTATCAGAAGTAAGTTTTGCACCACCGTCTATCGCCTCTCCAAGCGGATTTACTACGCGCCCAAGAAATGCGTCACCCACAGGAATGGACAAAATACGCCCGGTACGTTTTACCGTATCGCCTTCTTTAATATGTTTGTACTCTCCAAATAAAATTGCACCAACAGTTTCTTGCTCCAAGTTGAGTGCCATGCCAAGCGTGCCGCCCGGGAATTCAAGCATTTCAGCCGCCTGACATTTTTGGAGACCGGTCATGCGCGCAATGCCGTCCCCCACTTCCACCACGGTTCCCACTTCGGCGGTTTGGACAGTTCCCTCAAATGAGGAAATTTGTTTTTTAAGTGTTTCAATCAATTGATCTGTTTTCATAGAGGCGGTTATTTTAAGATTCTAGATGTTTTTTAATGTGTTGCAGTTGTGTTTTGAGCGATCCGTCAAATATGGTGTCCACTGTGCGAGCAATGAATCCTCCTACCAGCTCGGGTTGCACCTGTTCAGTGATTCGCGCCTTCTTGAACCCCAAGCTATCCGCTATTTTTTTGTTGGCCGCCTCTCCAAGCGCGCGTGCGGTTACGATGGTAAGCGGCGTTACACCTTCTCGTTCGTCTGCGTACCTTTGTATGTGAGCAATAATGGCTGGAATCTGTTTCCAACCTCTTGCTATGCGAAGTTTTTTTAGAAACAAAGCGGTAATGTGCTCAATCTGTTTGACTGTTTGTCCTTCACAGCTTTCCAGATACGCTCGCGCGAATTGTCGAGGGTTAAGTTTCATGGCTAGTTTTTTGTAATCAATTTTTCAATCAATTGCTTATCTTTGGCGTCCGTCAATTTTTCCCGCAATAATTTTTCCGTTGTTTGAACCACCAAATCTGCAATTACTTGTTTGGTTTCTTGCATCATGGTCTCACGTTCGGCTTGGATGGCTACTTTTGCTTGCGCGAGCGCCGCTGACAGTTCTTCTTTGGTTTTTTCTTTGATTTTTGCTCCTGCCTGCAAAGCTTTTTCTTCCGCGATTTTAATGAGCGCGTGCGCTTCGGCTTGCGCGAGCTTTATCTTTTCCTTGTAATCGGCTTCTGAACGCGTCAAATTTTCTTCAACTTTTTGCGCGTGCAAGAGCGAGTCTTCTATCTTTTTTTGGCGCTCACCAAGCGTTTTGATGATATTTTTAAAAACAAGCTTCCACAAAATGAAAAAAACAATTGAAAAATTGACCAATTGCGCGATAAACAATTTGAGGTTAATGCCAAGTGTTCCCGCCACACCGCCTTCTTGTGCAGCTTCTGCGGCAGATCCGGCCGCGTGAGCTACTGCAATGATTTCAAACATAAAAAATGTTAACTAGATGAATGGGATTCACGAAAGACAACATTGTTGGAGCGATCACTCCGCGTTTTCTTCCGTGAAAACCCGCCGACACCATAGGTATGTGTTGGCGAATTTCTGAATTATAAGGTGAAAACAACCACCAAACAATAAATGGCGATAGCTTCTGCAAATGCTGCACCCAACAACATAGGTACAAACAATTTGCCGGCTGATTCCGGATTACGACCGATTGATTCCATTGCTTTTGACACAATGCGGCCAATCGCGTAGGCAGGTGAAAGGCTTCCAATGCCCATCACAAATGCTTTTGCGAGAAATTTTGCGACTTCTGGTTCCATAGTATATGTGTTTTCCTCAACTCGACTGTATTAATTATTGTTTAACGTCGGTTTTGAAAACATTGGTTAAAATGATACGGCGACCTTTAAATAATCAATGAATTAATGCGCTTCTTCCGCGTGATCAGTCGTTGCAACCGTAAGGTACACAAGCGTTAAAATTGCAAAAATGCCCGCTTGGATAATGCCCACCAGTACTTCTAACAGCATAAACGGTGTGGGAACAATGAAAGGAATAAGACCTGCCATAACGGTGAGCAATACTTCTCCCGCAAACACATTGCCGAATAAACGCAGGGAAAGTGAAATTACTTTTGCTATTTCCCCCACAATTTCTATAAACCCCACTCCCAGTTCTATTACTGCGACAAAAATGCTGATACCACCTTTGCGCAATGACTTCCAGAGGGTGCCGAGCTGAATAAATTTGTTGGCATGTTTGAAAAAACCAATCGTGATAATGCCAAAAACATGTGAGATGGTGACAGCAAAAACCGCAAGCGCGAGCGTGGTATTAAGGTCGCTCCCTATGGGGCGCAAAAGCGGCACTAATTCCATTTTTCCTTCCAAAAACTCCCATCGGCCAATGGATCCTGTGCCAGGAAGCAGTCCTACCCAGTTTGAAAATAATATAAACAAAAAAAGCGACGCCACAATGGGCAATAATCGCTCTGTTTTGGTGCGTGAGCCGGTTACCTGGTCGCAATATCCCATGAGCCACTCCAGAGTGCTCTCAATAAAATTTTGCAATTTCCCGGGAATAAGCGTTGCGTGCCCGCGGATAGCAAAGCCGAGTATCAAAAAAAAGATTACGGCAATCCAGCCATTGATGAGCGCATTGGTTACGGGAAATGTTCCTATATGGAAAATTGGTTCTGCTGCTAGAGGCACCATAGACTAAATATCTTTATATAATTTTGCGTATTGTTTTGATTTTCTATAAATACTGATTGCTGAAAATGTAAAGGCAAGCGCAAACCCTACTATCAAAAAGATTGGGGCAGTCCCAGCACGCGTGTCAAGGCGCTTGCCAAGCCAAGAAAAAACAACAACGGGAACCGCGATAGTGGCGCCAAAATCCCCCATGATACGAAGTCCGAGCAATTGAGCACGGCGTTCATTGCCTTTTGCCGATTTCTTCGCGTTTGGGACGCTGTTTTGAGGAGTTTGGTTATCCACAAGCTTTTTAAAAGGTGGCTATAGTATAGCCAAATTGAGCCTAAAGGTCAAGGGTGGTTTAAAATATACTTTTACCCTAAAAAATAAAAACACCGGTTGGGGTGTAGGAGGTAGGGGTTGGAGGTGAATTGGATGGTGAAAGCAGGGGAATTCTCTCATGACGTTCTCCTTATGATGTAACCCATGGTCGTTTACTCCTTTGTCTGCTTATTTTTTGTTACAAAGAACCCTATTTCAGGAGTTTATCACATTCCAACAACCAAAGCAAAATTGCTTTTTGCATGTGTTTGCGATTCTCTGCTTGGTCATAAATGATTGAGTTTGAGTGGTCAATGGCGTCGCGTGAAATCTCACAACAACCACAAAACACCCCTGCAAGTATTTGGAAAAGAACAAAAAGAAAACGTGCTGGTTGTTGACCGGCACTCAGCATTTCGAACACTCGCAAAAAAAGCAGGTTTCACTTTGCAGTTTTCAAAAAATTCCATGTTCATCCATGTGTCGGTATGCACATAATCTGTTCCGTCCAACGCTGATTTTAAATCAAGCGTTCGTGTTACCATCCCTGTTGTGTCTGCTTGCGTGTTAAGTTCTGCATCAACACTGCCTTTGTCAATTTCGGGTGCCGCAATTGCCACTTTGATTCCCAACTTTGCACACGCGAGCATGAGTGTATTGGATACATTATTTTCAATCCCCAACCATGTGATTTTTTTTACTTTACCTATCCCGCCGGAGTATTCCGCCATGGTCAAAAGGTCACTCAAAGCTTGCGCCGGATGATATTTTTCACTGCAGGCGTCTATGACCGGTATGCGGTTATATGAAGCGGCAAGTTCCACATCTGCGGCCTTGAGCGCACGGAACATTAAAGCGTCACCAAAGCGCATTATGGCCTGAATTTCATCATGAAAGTCAGATAATCCCAACTGTGTGGTGCGTGCGTCCAAGAAAATACCATGTCCGCCAAGCTCTGTCATTGCAGATTCAAAAGAAAGCCGCGTACGGGTGGAGGTCTTTTGAAATAGCATGACCAGTGTTTTGTTGTGCAAATAATCGGTTGCTTCACAGGCTTTCCATTTGGCTTTCAAGCGCAACGCAATATCTAACAACTCTAGGATATCGTTTTTGTTCTGTTCTTTAAGCGAGATAAGATGGCGCATAAAATTAAATTTTAAATAATGTTCGTGCATTTTTTGTGGTTGCTTGCGCGACTTCTTCAAACGACAAGCCTTTTAATTCCGCAATTTTTTGCGCCACAAATTCCACATAGAGTGGCTCATTGCGCTTGCCCCTGTGCGGGATGGGTGCAAGATACGGACAATCTGTTTCTATAAGCAACCGGTCAAGCGGCGCGTCTTTGACCACTTGTTGAAGCTCCAGAGTGTGTTCGGGGTTAGCTTTGCGAGGCGGAAACGTGATGATTCCGGTAAAACTCACATAAAACCCCATCGCAAGATATCGCTTAGCATCTTCCGGATTGCCGTCAAAACAATGTGCCACGCCGCGCGCGGGCAAGCTCCCTTCCGCCACCTGTGCTTCCAAAATATCCAAAATATCACTCTGCGCGTCGCGGCAATGAACCACAAGCGGCTTATTAACTTCCGTAGCGATACGGCAAAGTTTTTTAAAAACTTCAATTTGCTTTTCACGCACTTCCTCAAACGTCATGTTCTTTGGAAGATGAAAATAATCCAAACCGCATTCCCCTATTCCTACCACTTTTCTATCTTCCGCGAGCGCTTTGTAATATGAATAATCAAATTCTTCGCCGCGCGAGACAAAATGACTTTCCTCCTCATCTATTGGCTGTTCCGTTACATGATTAGGGTGAAGACCTATAACCGCGTACACGCCTTCAGCAAATTTATGCGCCCAGTCCATGCCGTTTTTTGACGTGTCTTTTTGCGTGCCCACCAAATTAAACCACACACCCGCGTCCAGCGCGCGTTTCATTACTTCTTCCGCGTCTTGTTTAAACGCGTTAAAATGCGTATGAGCATGCGTGTCGTAGAGCTTGGGCGTCATACTTCAAAATACCCCCTGTACCGCCTTGAGAGCGTCCGGCAAAAGAGGCAAAAGCAATGCCGAAACTTTTATCAGATACGCCGCAACGCCGGAAGTGAGCATTGCGCCGGTGAGCCACTCGCTAAAAGGAAACTTGGAAATAAAATACAAAGTAAGTCCGATGACCAAAACGCCTTCCAACAAACCAAAAACTCCGCCGAGCAAATGATCAATCGTGGAAAGAAACGGTAAAATTTTAAGTACGCCGAAGATTTTTTCAATAATCCAGAAAACAAACCCCACCAAGCGATTGCCAATGATGAATAAAAATATAAACACGATAACTTTTATGAGATTAGGGTTGCCGCCGGTAATTGGTAGAAGCCAATCAGTCAATGGCGCGTAATAATGCCCCGCCAAAAACGAACCGACGATAGTGCCAATAAGGGATCCAAGCGTGTGCACCAAGCCAAACCATAACCCAAACAGCACAAACCCGCTAAGAAGAATGAGCAAAATGATATCTAATTGACCCATAGAGTTTACTTTTCTTTGGGGAATAAAGGCTCCCCTTTATTGATTTTTGTTTGCGGTTTCAACCCGCCCCATACTTGTGCCAGATCAAGAGGTTGTTCTTTTTCCACTGCGGGATCCAGACCTAACCTTTGCCAGATGCGCTCCGCGGTATCAGGCATAAGCGGAAGCAAAAGCCACGCAACTTGGCGCAATGTCTCAAGTATATTATATAACACGTCATTCAACAGCTGTTGTTTGTTTTCTTTAAACAATGCCCATGGTTTTTCCTGTTCAATAAATTGATTTGCACTGCGGATAACGCCCCACACGGAGCCGACCGCTTCTTGAAAACGATACGCCTCCATGTGGTCGCTGTATGTGCGCCAAATATCTATCTCGCATAACGGATCCAGCCCCTCTGCCGCGGCGCTTCCTTGCGGCACTAATCCACCCGCGTATTGTTCTGTCATGGAAAGCGCGCGATGCACCAGATTGCCAAGCGCGTTTGCAATCTCGGATTCATAGCGCTCTTTGAGGCGCGTGAGGGAGAAATCTCCGTCTTCGCCAAATTTAATTTCCGAAAG
>LCLH01000019.1 GCA_001001925.1 Candidatus Magasanikbacteria bacterium GW2011_GWC2_45_8 | reverse complement strand
TTCCTTGCGGCACTAATCCACCCGCGTATTGTTCTGTCATGGAAAGCGCGCGATGCACCAAATTGCCAAGCGCGTTTGCAATCTCGGATTCATAGCGCTCTTTGAGGCGCGTGAGGGAGAAATCTCCGTCTTCGCCAAACTTAATTTCCGAAAGTAAAAAATACCGCACCGCATCAAGCGGATAAAGAGTTACCAGCTCAACCGGATCCACCACATTGCCGAGACTTTTGCTCATTTTCTCGCCGTTCACAGTAAAGAACCCATGTGCAAAAACGGTTTTTGGCAACGGAAGCCCTGCGGACATAAGCATTGCAGGCCATAACGCCGCATGGAATTTTAAAATATCTTTGCCTACAATATGCAGATCCATTGGCCACCATTTTTTAAAAAGTTTTTCGTCCGAACCGTAGCCAATGGCGGATAAGTAATTGATAAGCGCGTCAAACCACACATAAATGACCTGATCAGCATCCAACGGAAATTCAATTCCGCAATGAGCGGTTTTCTTTTGACGAGAAATGCTCACGTCTTTCATGAAGTCTTTAATGTAACTCACAATTTCATTGCGGCGGGAAAGCGGTTGGATGAATTCCGGATTTTTTTCTATGTATTCCAAAAGCGCATCACGGTAGTTGGTGAGCCGGAAAAAATAATTTTCTTCCGCAATGAGCCGCGGCGCTTTGTTGTGCACCGGACATTTGCCGTCCACCAAATCTGATTCCGTTATAAAGGCCTCGCACCCGTCACAGTAAAAACCTTCATAATTTCCTTTGTAAATATCGCCTTTTTTATTCACCGCATCAAAAAACTTTTTAATCCCTGCCCTATGCCTGCTTTCCGTAGTACGAATAAAATCATCATGAGTTAGTCCAAGTGTGTCCCATGCAGTTTGCCACGTGGCTGCCATTTCGTCCAGATATTTTTTGAGGTCGGTAAATCCGCGTTTCTCCGCCGCTTCAAGATTTTTCTGGCTATTTTCATCCGTGCCCGTCAAAAAAAACACTTCGTCGCCTTTCATACGGCGGTATCGCGCGATAGAATCCGCAATAAGCGTAGTATAAGCCGTACCAATATGCGGACGGTCGTTGACGTAATAGATGGGGGTAGAAAGGGAAAACTTTGACATAGACTTTTAACAAAGTAAATTACTCCAAGGCAAGAACTGCGAGAGGACTTACGGAGCGCGACGGCGCGAGTAGGAGCGCCCCGACGCACACGTCGGGGACGCGTGCCCCGAGTAGTTTTTGCCTTGGAGTCATGGCGCTATCATTATAACAAATTCACCCTTGGTACTGCCAGCCTTAAGTTGCTGTAACACTTCTTCCACGGTGCCGCGATAGAGCGTTTCAAATTGTTTGGTGAGTTCGCGCCCTACGCATACGCGACGCGATGTATTGGTCAGAATGCTTTGCAATTCTTCCAAGGTTTTTATAATGCGGTGTGTTGATTCATAACACACTATTGAGCGCGGTGATTCATCAATCATTTTAAAAAACTGCGCGCGGTGTTTTTTGACAGGCACAAACCCCAAAAAAGTAAACTCGTCGGCAGGCAGTCCCGCAACAGAAATTAGTGTGATGAGGGCGGATGCGCCGGGGATGGGATGAATGGCAACGCGCGATGAAAGATTTGAATCCGCAATAATGCTCTGTATGAGCATATTGCCCGGATCGCTTATGCAGGGAGTACCTGCATCGGTTACCAGAGCAATAGTCTTGTCTTGAGCAAGCAATTCTTTTATCTGCCGAAGCTCCAACGCGCTCGTATGCTGGTGAAATGAGCGCGTGGGCGTGTGAATGTCATAGTGGCTCAACAGCTTGCGCGTAGTACGCGTATCTTCACATAAGACAACATCCACTGTCTTAAGTATCTCAAGCGCGCGCAGAGTAATATCTTTGAGATTGCCAATGGGCGTTGCAACAAGGTAGAGTTTTGCCATAGGTTAAGTGTCTTTGGGTCTGTCGC
Source organism: Candidatus Magasanikbacteria bacterium GW2011_GWC2_45_8 (assembly GCA_001001925.1). Lineage (GTDB taxonomy): Bacteria > Patescibacteriota > Patescibacteriia > Magasanikbacterales > UBA10146 > UBA10146. The sequence continues at coordinate 8,740 of LCLH01000019.1, read as the reverse complement.
CGAATACGCTTTTGTAACGAAATGTGCAGATTTCTAGACAAAATTTTTGAATAAATTTGGCGGCAGACCCATCATAGCAGAGATTTAAACGGGAGGCAACACAAATTCGACCATTGTTTAGGTGTACCAGTATTTTAAATTTTTTGCATCTCCTTTTTTATTGTCCCTGCTATTTTGTTCGTGATGCGTTCCGAGATTTTAAAATCCTTGTCATAAGGAAAATAAAAATCGCCCCATTTTGCATCAGCAAATTTCTTGCCTTCAAACACATGCGGTTTTGCATATCGTGGAATAATATGCACATGGGCACGCCATAATTCTTTTACTCATCGTTAGAGTCTTCAAGCGATATGGCTTCTGTGGGGCATGCAAGGTGGGCCGTCTCTAACATATCATTATCTTCAGCAGGTGGAAAGATTCCTTCGGCCTTGGCATGATCATTCCATTTGAACGACCCCGGACAAAGCGCGATGCAGGTGCCGCACCCGTCACATTTGTTTTGGTCAACGATTGGTTTTTTCATAGTCGTATAAACGAACTGATTGATTTAAGAGTGGTAACGAATTTTGTTATGTTGTCTGTTGTAGTGGTCCTACCAAACGAAACGCGCAAAGTAGACTTCATCTCTCCGGCGGACAAACCGATTGCTTTGAGCGTGGGCGATTGTTTAGCGCTCTTCTGCACACACGCCGAGCCACTTGCCACGTCTATCCCCTTTCCACTTAAATACACCACTGCGGCTTCCGCGTCAAGGCCATTCAGCGTAATGTTAAGAATATGCGGGGCATAGGATGTTGCACTTCCATTAATTTGAATCTTTGGAAATGCCACAGAGAGTCTTTTAATACACACAGCGCGCAGATGATTGAGGCGGTCAAATTCCTTTTCACATATTTTTTCTGCGCACTCAATTGCCAAACCAAAACCGGCTATTCCCGGTGTATTTTCCGTGCCAGATTGCATGCCCTGCTCTTGTCCGCCGCCATATACCAAAGGTTCAATTTTTGTCCCCCTACGGAGATAAAGTGCTCCCACACCCTTAGGACCGTATATCTTACTACCGTTAAGCGTGAGCGCGTCCACATGCAATGTGTTGACGTTGAGCGGAAAAAGCGCCGCGGCTTGGCACGTGTCTGTGTGGAACAAAATGCGGGGTAGACCGTGTGTATGGCGTTCTTTGTTATTCTTCAAAAGCATTTTACCTATCTCGGCAATGGGGAGTACCGTACCAATTTCATTGTTTACCGCCATTAAAGAAACCATTATCGTTGATTTGGTCAAACGTTTCTCAACTTCACTCACCGACAGTTCGCCTGATTTGTTCACCGGAACTGTCTCAACTATAAACCCTTCTTTTGCAAGACGCCCGGCACAGGCACGAACAGATTCATGCTCTAGTGCGCTTATCAAGATACGTTTCCCTTCTTTTTTATGCGCGCGCGTCAAACCAAAGAGCGCTAAATTATTTGCCTCCGTGCCACTCGCGGTAAAAATTACTTCTTCACTTTGGCAAGATAAAAATTGCGCCACCCTTTCTCGTGCGTCTTTAATATATTTTGCCGCACGCAACCCTTGAGCATGGATGCTTGAAGGATTTGCCCATGCTGATGTAGAAACCCTTGCAACCAATTCCACAACTTCTTTATCAACCGGAGTCGCCGCGGCGTGGTCTAAGTATATTCTTTGCATAAAAAACCATCAAAATGGCAGAGTCAAATTGATCCCCATTTGTGTCGCTTGAGCGCCAGCCGCCGCTTCAAAATTTACAGGAAACGGCCGCGTGGTGTTTTTGAGCAAATCCTTAAAAAAGAGTTGTTTATTTTTTTTGCCAAATTCATATACATCACGGGTAATCTTTACATCATCTATACAATACTTGATAATTTTTTCCCACTCCCCCTGCTTCTGCCACTCAATCGCTTGCAAGCCATTTCCGGATTTTTCAACGCCCAATGTCGCATGTGCCACGTCATTTAATTTGAGACGGAAACCAAGCGCGTTTTTAATCTGCTCCAAAATATCCAGATGAGGAATTTTTGAGAGGTCGCCGCTGTAATAATTTTGTAGCACCGGCACATCAAAAAACTTTGAATTGTAACCAATCAAACGGTCCGCTTTTTCCAAATACGGCCACAGTTTTGCCAATTCTTCTTCTCTAAACGAAAGAAACTGATCGTTTGCGTAATTATACAAACAAACCACCGAAACTTTTAAATTTTTATGATCAAACACCTCCGCCCCGTATGTTTCAATATCAAATACAACTTCACCCATAGAGAGATATACTGTTTAATGCGCTTTTGTAACGAAATCTCTGAATTTCGAGACAAAATGGCTGAATAAATTTTGAGGTTTAATTGTAAATTAAGCTGAACAATTTTGAAGCTATTTTGGCCGAAATTCAGAGATTGCAGTCAAAATGGCATTAAGCAGTAGATCTCTATCCGTGCGTCTTTTTAAACTTCTTGTCCAGCGTGTCCCAATTCAAATTTTTGAAGAAATCTTTTACGTATGCTTTGCGGTCTGCACCATAATCTATAAAATACGCGTGTTCATACGCGTCAAACACCAGCACAGGCTCACAACTCCATACGCCGCCCTGTGAGTGGCCGTCGGACATAAAGATATTTAGTTTCTGGTCATTTCTATTCCACGCAAGAATCAACCATCCTCGCGCCACCATACATGATGCTTGGTAGTAGCGTTCAAAATTTTCGTAGTTTCCCCATTTTTCAATGATTGCTGATTTGAGCGTTCCGCCCGGCACGCCGTCTCCGCCCAAAATCTCAAAATAATCTTCGTGAAGATACACCGCGTTGCGCACAAATGTTTCCGCGTCCCGCAAGGCACGCAATTCATGGTAGCTCGGGTTCACCGTTTCCACGTCTCCCCCGCCAAGCCCAAACACGCGCAATTTTTCATTGACTTCATTTGCTTTTGCCACATAACCCTTATAGAGTTTGTTGTAATGAATATCAAGCGTCTTTTGCGAGATACCCGTTACATTTGTAAAATTATATTCCTTGGGAACGAGTTTGGGTAAGTACATAGAAAAAATAAATTAATTTGAGATGCCTTCGGGGCATCTGCCGAGAAAAGGCATCCTGCAGTATATCACAAAAATCAAGTCTGCAAAACCATTTCCGCCGGTTTGGCTTTTTCTTTTCTGCTTCCCACTATCTGCTCTATGTTATACGTGCCTGTTTTAGGAATTTCCAAAAACCCTTGCATGGCGGCGGCGGCCAAAAGTCCGTTGTTGAGCCAGTCAAAAATCCACTCATCGGCAAAACGCGGATCATTTTGCGTAATGCCCGCGCCAACGGTTTTGAGCCACGTGCGGTTAAAATCTTCCTGTGAACCAATGGAAGGCGCCATAATAATCGGAATCCCCAACCCGGCGTAAAAACTCAATTCGGACGGTTTGGTCCATAAGATATCAGTGTGGCGCAACGCTTTATCAAACTCCGAAAAATAATCATTTTTGGTTGGACCGTCTATGACGCGCGTATTCGGATGATTTTTGAGCCCAGCTCGCGCCAATTCATTTTCAAAATACGCAGTCACCTCTTTGTTAATGCCTGCCACAAGAATGAGCGCCAATTCGTTGTTTTGAATTTTTTTCTTAAGACTTTTGACCGCTGCTGCGCCAATCTCACGCTGTGCGCCTGCGCCTCCCACAGCAAACGTGAGGGTGAGAGGATGATTGCTCTTGTGTCCTACGTGCTCTATGCCAATGGCATGCTGTACCACTTCTGAATAGCGCAAGAGATAATGCTCTTGAGGGTCTAAATTAATCAAACGATGCTGGAGATCTTCTTTGAGCGCCAACAAATCTTCTCCGCCCAAATTTTCTTCGGGCAAAGGGAATCCGGTAAGAAAAATGTTCTCCGAACTCACTCCGTAGAGCTTGAGGCGCTCCGCGGTGCGCGAACATGACGCAAAATATTTGATGCGGCTTTTTTGCGGATCAAGCGGCGCCCACGTGCGTGAAATGTCAGCATCGCAAATGATGCAATAAATGTCTCCTTCGTAATTGAGTTCTTCCGCCATAAATGCCACCGCAAAAAAACTGGTAATGAGCGGCAAAGGATTTTTATTGAGCTTTTGTATCAAGTGCTCACCCCATCGCTTTTTATGAATCAAAGCGTAAAGCTCTTTGAGATAGAGTGTATTATGAGAGAGGTCTCTGCGAGGATAGAAATTAGGAATTTTTTGGAGATTATCAAAAACCTTAAAGGCGAGCTCTCCAATGAGCGGTACTCGTTTGAAACGGGAAATAAATTCATAAAAAATCCGACTTTCTTTCCAAATTTTTTCATCGTCCAAAGGAATGCCCTCGTAGGCGTCCGCATAAATTACTTGGCTCTCCGGCGCCAAATGCCGCAAAGGAAACGCCGCTCGCTGGTGTCCGTACCCCATGTCAACCGCGACAACATGCGCTTGCGAAAGCGCGTGTTCATGATGTGCCATAGTTATTTTATAATTTTATATTTCACTTGCAAAACATTTTCGTCAAGTTTTTTCACTTCAATCAATTGCAAAGATATATCAACATCCGCTCCTCTAAACAGAGACAATCCTTCCCCAAAAAGGCGCGGTTCTATGGTGAGCCACACTTCATCCAAGAGTCCTTGGCTTAAAAATAATCCGTTTATGGTAGACCCGCCGCCTACAATCACTGTGGAAAATCCGCGCGCCTCCAGTTCTTTCAAAAGTTCCGGCGGCTGGGTGTTGGTAAACTCAAGCGTATCGGGGATATTTTTTGTGCGGTCCGGCTCCGGATTCATGACCACATTCAAACGCCCGGGCAAAGGACGCCCAATGGTGTCATAGGTTGTCTGGCCCATGATTATCACACCCGCGTTTTTTGTGGCTTCTATAAACACCTTTTTGTCCGCTTTGCTTGTCCATGTGGCTGGATGTGTGGTGTGTTTTGCAATCTTGCCGTCAAGGGTTATAGCCATGAGTAAAACTGCTTTCATACGGCAATTTCAAAAGAAATCCTGGGATAACTCTGATAGCCCACCACTTGTGAGTCTTCGTATTTCCAATCAAAAATGGAAGTAAAGTTTGGCGTCTCAATGCGCGGCAGAGGGTACGTGTTGGGGTCGCGCGCAAGCTGTTCACGCGCGCCGTCCAGATGATTTACATAGATATGAGTATCCGCTAAAAAGCCTACCAATTTTCCTTCTTGCAATCCTGTTTCTTTTGCCAAGAGATGCAATAAAAGAGCGTAGCTCGTGATATTAAAAGGTAACCCCAGCATAGTGTCAACGGAACGCTGATTCCACAGTAAATTCAATTTGCCATTGATGACGGTTACTTGGAAACCGTAATGGCAATAAGGAGGTAATGCCTTGTCCACATCAAGCGGGTTCCATGCAAGAACTAACATTCTACGATTGTTGGGATCTTTTTTTAAGGTATCAACCACTTTCTTTAATTGATCAACTCCTTGTCCGGTGTAGTCGGTATCGTATGTTTTATAACTCGCGCCAAAATGCCGCCATTCCCAGCCGTAAATCGTACCCAAATCCCGTTCTTCAAACATCTTTTTTTTTGTTTCTTCATCGGTTGCATACGGAACTTTTAAAGGTGTGCACCACTCATCCCAAATATGATTATTACGGTCTTGAAGCCATTTTTTGTCAGTAATCCCTTTTATAAAAAATTCCAATTCTGAAGCCACCAGCTTAAAAGGCACTTTCTTTGTGGTAAGCATGGGGAAGCCTTTTGACATGTCATGCTCAAACATAGCGCCCGCGATGGCAATAGTGTCTACGCCTGTGCGATTGCTTTTTTTCTCCCCTCTTTCCAATATGGCGCGCACAATATCAAGATAGGCTTTCATAGTACTCATAGTATAACCCATGACAAGCATTTTGACAAAACGGGCACAGCCCCTGCTTTTTTTGTTAAAATTTGGTATAGTGGAAGAGGAAAATTTAAGTCATTATGTCCAGCTCCCATGAAACAAGACATGCTTGAACACTATCAAAAAATGCCTTTGGAAGAAATCTTGAAAACACTGAACGCTAATGAAAAAGGGCTCACCAACGAAGAAGCAAAACGAAGGCTAAAACAATACGGCCCGAACGAATTGATTAAAAAAAAGAGACAAAATACGATTCTCAAATTTCTTTCGTACTTTAAAAATCCTCTCATCATAATTCTTTTGATCGCGGCGGCAGTTTCCGGCGTTATGGGCGAGATACAAAATTTTGTGATTATTATTTCAATGGTTTTACTCGGCGTTACGCTGAATTTTTATCAGGAGCATAAATCAAACAAAGCCGCGGAAAAAATCGCCAAAAGACTCGCAGTGCGCGCCGGCGTGTTGCGCGACGATGTAAAAAAAGAACTCTTCACACATTGTTTGGTGCCAGGAGATGTAGTTCTTCTTTCCGCCGGAGACATTATTCCCGCGGATGGGTGCCTCATTGAAGCTGATGATTTTTTTGTTAATGAAGCCGCGCTCACCGGTGAAAGCTTCCCGGTAGAAAAAATCATTCAAGACATGGAACCCAACCAAGGGGTGGTCTTTTCCGGAACAAACGTGGTGTCCGGTTTTGCGCGTTATGTTGTGGTGCGCACGGGAGCGCGCACCGAGTACGGCATGCTGGCACGAGAATTAAACGCGCCGGACGAAATCAACGCGTTTGAGATAGGCATCAACAACTTTGGAATGCTTATTATAAAAATGATTGTCGGTGTAGTGCTTGTTATTCTGCTGATCAATGCTCTCCGCCACAAAGACCTGCTGGATTCACTCATTTTCGCGCTCGCCGTGGCAGTAGGGCTAACACCGGAACTGCTCCCCATGATTATGAGCGTCAACATGGCAAAGGGCTCCATCAAAATGGCAAAGAATGGCGTTATTGTAAAACGACAAAGCGCAATCCCTGACTTTGGCAGTATGGACGTGCTTTGCACGGATAAAACCGGCACGCTCACCGAAGACAAAATAACACTCGTCAAACACCTTGATGTCCATGGCAACCCTTCAGAAGATCCCTTGCGCTATGCCTACATCAATGGCGCGTTTGAAACAGGGATCCGAAGCGTTTTGGATCACGCAATCCTTGCTTACAAGCATTTGAGCATAGGTGACCTTAAAAAAATTGACGAAATTCCTTATGATTTCTTGCGCAAACGATCTTCTATTATTTATGAAGAAGATGGTGCGAGGAAAATGACCACCAAGGGCGCACCTGAAGAACTATTTAAAATTTGCACCTCATACGAAATAGAGGGAAAACACGCGGAGCTTACCGAGTCAAAACGCAAAGAATGCAATGCTCTTTATGAAAAATTGAGTGCGGACGGGTTTAGAGTGCTTGCGGTTGCCACCAAAAATATCAAAAAAATACAGTCTTCTTACGCCGCTCGCGATGAACACGAGATGACGCTCACCGGTTTTGTCGCTTTTTATGATCCTCCAAAAGAAAGCGCCCGTGAAACGCTTATCTTCATGAAACAGCACGGGGTGGATATTAAAATTTTGACCGGCGACAGCCCGCTCGTCACAAGAAAAATTTGCGAAGATCTGGGCATGGAGATTAAAGGAGTTGTGCTTGGAGATGAAATGGATATTAATACCATGAGCGACGCGGCAATCGCGCACAAAGCTGAACACGCAAACATTTTTGCGCGCCTCTCTCCCAATCAAAAAGAAAGACTCATAATGGCTCTGCGCGCGCAAGGGTTGGTGGTGGGATATTTGGGAGACGGCATCAACGACGCGCTATCGCTCAAAGCGGCCGACGTTGGAATTTCCGTAAGCAACGCGGTTGATGTGGCAAAAGAAACCGCCGATATAATTTTAATGAAAAAAAGCCTTAGGGAATTGATGGAAGGCGTGCTGGAAGGGCGCAAGACGTTTGGCAATACCATGAAATATCTGATGATGGGATTGAGTTCAAACTTTGGCAATATGTTGAGCATGATCGGCGCGGCGCTCTACCTCCCCTTCTTTCCCATGTTGCCCGGACAAATTCTTTTGAATAATTTTTTGTACGATTTTTCGCAACTCTCTATTCCGCTTGATTGCGTGGATAAGACTTACTTAAAAAAACCCAAACATTGGGATATTAAATTTGTACGAAATTTCATGTACGTTTTTGGGCCGGTGAGTTCTCTCTTTGATTTGATAACATTTTATCTTTTGTACAGCGTGTTTCATCTTCAGAGCTCAACATTTCAAGCAGGATGGTTTATAGAATCACTTGCTACGCAAATCCTCGTGATTTACGTCATACGCACGCGCAGAATTCCCTTCATACAATCAAGTCCGAGCGCGCCGGTTGTGATTGCCACCTTGGGAATTTTGGGGATCGGCACGGTTTTGGCGGTCTCACCAATAAGCAGTTTCTTTGGATTTTCTCCCTTACCTCTCCCTATTCTCTTCACCATCATGGGCCTTGTGGTGGTGTATCTCCTAATGGTAGAGGTAGTCAAACATATTTTTTATTACTTCCACAAAGAGGAGAGAATTTAAACACTCCTCACAAAATTTTATTTTATGCTGTGGATTTTTTTTCTTTTTGATTTACTGATTGTACTCGCGCATATTTTTTTGCGTCGCTCACTTGGTTTTTTTGACTTAGACAAAGAAGGCAACCTCGCGTCTCTTTACGCGGGCATAAAACTCTGGATGGGCGCCACAGGAGCGCTTTTCTATGCGTGGTACTTGCAACGTACCGCATCCAGCCGTATTTTGGTGTGGGCGTGGGGCGCCTGT
>LCLH01000018.1 GCA_001001925.1 Candidatus Magasanikbacteria bacterium GW2011_GWC2_45_8 | reverse complement strand
ATGGGGCACTGCTACTCCGGGTTGGACCATTCTGAACTACTACAATTATCTCCCAGCACAATGGAAGCATTACAAAATTCCCATTGGTACGCACTATACAGGTTTGACTGACTCAATCTTCTTCATCAACCGCGGACCGGCCACTACCAATAGTGCCTTCAAGAATATCCGTATCTATGAAAACACTCAGGATGCATTCACTTACGCTTGGGATGTTGACAATGATGGCACAACAGACGCAACCACAAAGAATTTTTTCTACACTTATTCTTCCGCCGGCACCTACACAGCAACCCTCAAAGTGTCTGATGGCATGAGTACGGTTACCAAGCAGATGACGGTGACCGTACAGTAAATTCAGCTTTAAAAAGACGCCCAAGAAAGGCGTCTTTTTAAAGTTTGGTGCACATTCCATTTTCTTGTATTTTTCTCAAAATCTGTTACACTAAACTCATGAATTTCAAGGAAATAAAAAATGTATATTGCGTAGGAATTGGGGGTATCGGAGTTTCTGCCGTTGCCAAATTTTTTCATACCCAAGGCGCGCAGGTGAGCGGGTTTGACGCGTGCGCCTCGGAGCTCACGCACGAGTTGGAGCAGATGGGCATACCAGTATATTACATGGCAGATGTTGAACATATTACTCCCAATACGGAGCTTGTCATTTATTCTCCCGCGGTCCCGCCAGAACATAGAGAGCTCAAAGCGGCGGAAAAGAGAGGGGTCATGGCATTGAGCTATCCGGAGTTTTTGGGTGAGCTTTCAAAGGAGTATCACACCATCGCAATAACCGGCACCAATGGCAAAAGCACCACCACGGCGTTGGTGGCGCTCATGCTTTCGGAAGCTAGCTTGGACCCCACTGTGTTTGTGGGAAGCAAAGTACCTCAATTTTCACTTGGCAACGTGCGGGTTGGCGCAAGTAAGTATTTGGTGGTTGAAGCATGCGAGTACAGGGCGCACATGTTGAATATTGAACCGCAAGCCATAGTGCTTACCAACATCGCGCCGGATCATTTGGATTATTATCGCGACCTAGTCCACATTCAAGAAACATTTTTGGAATTTATCAATACCCTGCCGCCGGCTGGATTGCTGATCGCCAACGCGGACGACGCACCAACACGCGCGTTAAGTTTGGATATTCGCCGTGTGCCATATCATTTAAAACGATTTGGCATGCAAGGAGTGGGCGAATATCAAGCAACACATGTGCATGCCCTCCGTGGTGGACAAATTTTTAGTTTGCTCACCTATAAAGGCAATGTATTGCCGATAGAGCTTCATGTGCCGGGCGCGTTTAATGTGGCTAACGCGCTTGCCGCCGCCGCAATGGCGCATGAAATGGGAGTTAGTTTTGACGTGATACAAAAAGTGTTGCGAGAGTTCAAAGGCATCTGGCGCAGGTTTGAGCTCATTGATCAGATTGAATTTCAAGAAGGTGTGCCTCCTATTACCATCATTTCCGATTATGGACATCATCCGGATGCCATTATGGAAACAATCAAAGGCGCGCGCGCTTTTTTTCCTGGGCGGCGTGTGGTGCTCGTCTATCAACCACATCAGCACAATAGAACAAAAAAATTATTCAACGAGTTTGTTGAGGTGTTGCAAGAGCCGGATCTTCTGCTTTTGAGCGATATCTATGACGTGGAAGGTCGTGTGGCGGAAGAAGACAGGGAAGTGCATAGCAGTTCGTTGGCGGAAGCTATCGCACATGAAGCACGCAATGACGAGAGGTATCATTACACCGGGGGTCTTGACGAAACTCGTGAAAGTTTATCGCGTGCGTGGCAACCGGGCGATGTGGTGATTATTATGGGTGCGGGGGATATTGATACGCTCGCGCGGAATCTTCCTTCCTATGAGTAAACCTGTTTTTATACAAGAGAATATTTCACTCGCGCCATTTTCAACCTTCAAAATTGGAGGCTCTGCACGATATTTTTTGAAAGCCAAACGTGTGGAAGAATTAATCGCCGCGCTCGCGTGGTCAAAAGAAGAAAAGATCCCCTTTTTTGTTTTGGGGGGTGGGAGTAATATTTTGATTCATGATGACGGTTTCAACGGTTTGGTGATTAAGATTGATTTTAATGAGGTGCGTCTTGTGGGTGATGTTTTGGAAGTGGGTGCGGGTGTTCTCGTTATTCCTCTTGCGCATAAGCTGACCAAAGAAGGATGGCGCGGTCTTGAGTGGGCGGGTGGGTTGCCAGGATCATTTGGTGGTGCGCTACGCGGCAATGCGGGTGCCTTTAGAAGCGAGATCAGTGAACAAACCATGAGTGTTACGGTTTTTCATAAAGGACAGGTTGAAGAATTAAAACCGGAATCGTGCGCGTTCGCCTATCGCACGAGTATTTTTAAAACCAAACGTGCGGACGATATTATTATAAAAATGCGTTTGCAATTAAAAAAAGGCGATTCAAAAGAAGCGTGGGCGCAATTGCAGGGTTGGCTTGATCATCGCCATAGCCACCAGCCCGGAAGTCCCAGCGCAGGGTGTACGTTTAAAAATTATTTAATTGAAAGAGAAAAAGAGTTTGATCGCATTGATAAAATTAAACCGGTGCCGCCGGAATATCGTGAGTACAAAAAAATTCCCGCGGCGTGGCTTATTGAACAGAGTGGTCTCAAGGGTTTGCGCGTGGGTGGGGCAGAAGTTTCCGGAAAACACGCGAGTTTTATTACCAATACCGCAGAGGCGCGCGCGGTAGATGTGTGGGAGCTTATGAGGCAAGTCAAACAACAGGTGTATAATACCTTTAATGTTGTGTTGGAAGAAGAGGTGCAGTTGGTGGGGTTTGAGGGGTCGCCTCCACTGGTACGATAAGCACGTGGGGCTGTTGATAAACCGCCTCTTAAAGTCAGCTTGACGCCCATGCTTGCATTTCTATAGAATGTACGTTACAATTTGTTCGTAAATAACAAGCCAAGAAATCCTACCTACATCTATGCAGATCAACATCAAAAGTACATTGATTCCGCTCACGCCGGCGATTGAGTCTTATGTGCACAAGAAAATCGGCGCGTTGGAAAAATTTCTCAAACAATTCAAGCCTGCAACCGTAGAGGCGCGTGTTGAAGTCGGCAAAACAACAGAACATCATCACAAAGGCGACGTGTTTCGCGCCGAGATAAATTTGCATATTCCCAAACAGTTGTTGCGTGCAGAGTATGAAGCAGGTGATTTATATGCCGCCATAGATTTGGCGCATGACGAATTGAAGCGCCAAATCATCAATCGTAAAGACAAATTGGTCAAACGCCGAACGCGCGGCATGAGCGACCGTAAAGGTGTGGTAGAGTAAGCTATGGCAGATGCGTATCATTCTTTTTATAATTATAAGCAACAGAACTCCTTTAATGGCGTTCTTTTAATTTATTCATTTTAATTTTTTACTATGGCAGATCAACAAACAGGAGTAATGGTGTTTACTTCGGAATCGGTTACCGAAGGGCATCCGGATAAAATTTGCGACCAAATATCCGACGCGATACTGGACAGCTTGATTGGACAAGATATAAAATCGCGTGTCGCGGTGGAGGCATTTACTACTACAGGTCTTGTTATCGTGGGCGGTGAAGTAACAACCAAAGGATATGTGGATGCGCAAAAAGTAATCAGAGGTGTACTGCGCGACATTGGATACACGAATCCGGAATACGGCATTGACGCGGAAGATGCGGGTGTATTGGTTTCCATTCATGAGCAATCACCTGATATCGCGCAAGGAGTTGATCGTTCTTCTGAAGAAGAACAAGGAGCGGGGGATCAAGGTTTGATGTTTGGTTACGCGTGTGATGAAACTCCGGAACTCATGCCATTGCCCATCATGCTTGCTCACAAGCTAGTCAAAGAGTTAACGCGCGCGCGTAAGAAAGGCGTGTTGCCATATTTGCGTCCGGACGGCAAAAGCCAGGTTGCTGTGGAGTACAAAGACGGCAAGCCAGTGCGTATTTTGAATGTGGTGATTGCCGCACAGCACAGCCCAAACATAGCTACCGAGCAATTGCGCGCAGATATTATTGAATATATTATCAAACCGGTTTGCGGTTCATATTTGGACGCGGAGACCAAATTTCACATCAATATGACTGGCAGATTTGTGGTAGGCGGCCCTCAAGGCGACACAGGGCTTACCGGCCGAAAAATTATTGTTGACACCTACGGCGGCATGGGGCGTCATGGTGGAGGCTGTTTTTCCGGCAAGGACCCGTCAAAAGTTGATCGTTCCGGCGCTTATATGGCGCGTTATGTGGCAAAGAACATTGTTGCCGCGGGGTTAGCTTCCAAATGTGAAATTCAAATTTCCTATGTCATTGGCCGCGCGGAACCTACCAGCATTTGGGTTAACAGTTTTGGAACCGGCAAGGTGAGCGACGAAAAGCTTTCAGAGATTGTCACCAAAGAATTTGATTTGCGTCCGGCCGCGATTATTCGCACTCTTGATTTGCTTCGTCCTATCTACCGTGAAACATCTGCGTACGGTCATTTTGGACGTACCGGCGAGCAGTTCACATGGGAAAAGACGGATCGTGCGGAGAGTCTTAAGAAACATCTTACCTAAATGGATACTACAATTTCTCCGGAAGCGCCTCGTGCGCGCGCGTACTTTGAAAGACTTTCAACGGTTTCGTTTGTGGAAGCTCATAGTTTGAAGAAAAAGTACGGCGGCCCGCTTTTGGTGCTTTCCCGTTCTCGCGTGCGCGAGAGTTACAGGTCTTTGACACGCGCTTTGCCCAATGTGCGTATTTTTTACGCGATTAAGTCAAACCCGCATCCGGATATTCTTAAAACACTTAAAGAAGAGGGTGCCTCTTTTGAGGTTGCTTCGTACGGAGAACTCAAGCAGATTATGCAGTTTGGGGTTCCCGCGCGCGATATCTTGAATACACAACCGTTCTTGTCCGAGTATGATTTTACCCAGTGTTACAAGGCGGGTCAGCGTTGGTTTGTCTTTGATAATGCCGACCAGCTCAACCGTTTGACGCGCGGCACCAATGACATAGATTTATTGCTTCGTTTGAGTTTTCCAAACCGAAATTGCCAAGTTGATTTATCCTATAAATTTGGAGCGACCATTAAAGAAGCGAACGCGCTCATAAAAGAAGCTGTCGCAACCGGCGCGCGCGTACATGGAGTCAGTTTCCATGTTGGTTCACAATCGTATACCACCAAAAATTATTTGAAAGCATTAGTTGCGGTGCGCCGCTTGTTTGATCAATTACAGCATGAGGGCATCTTATTGGATACCGTGGACATAGGCGGTGGATTTCCTGTGCCTTATACGCGCCCACTGCCTTCTATTGAACATTTTTCATTGCCGATCAGACGGAAAATTTACGAGCTTTTCCCCGGCATGAATATCTGCGCGGAGCCGGGACGTTTTATCTGCGGACTCGCCCAAACGCTTATTACCTCGGTGAACGGCAAAAATATTCGCCGTGGCGTACCGTGGTACTATTTGGATGATGGAGTGTATAATTCTTTTTCCGGCAAGGTTTATGATCATTGTGTGTATTCAATTTTAACCGAACGCACCGGCGTTTATACTAAAAGCGTGCTCGCCGGTCCCACCTGTGATTCGTTTGATATTGTGTCAGAGGACATAATGTTGCCTCGTTTGGAGATAGGCGATATACTGTTAGTGCCCGCTATGGGGGCTTATTCAAATGTGAGTTCTACTACCTATAACGGTTTTAGTCAGGCAAAAATCATTACAATTGATTAATTAATTTGAAAATGTATGCCAAAAGAATATACTTACGAATACCACGTGACAGGTCCGGTAATGGAAGGCCCCAAAGTGCAGATTGATTATGTATACGGGTTTTCCTATAATAAATTGCTTTATAGCGGCCGTACCGAGTACCAGACTATTGAGTTATATGACACGCCGCTTTTTGGAAAGCTTCTAAAACTTGATGGTAATTTTCAAACATCGGAAAAAGATGAATTTTTTTACCATGAAATGCAGGTGCATACAGCTCTCTGCGCGCATCCCAAGCCGGAAAAAATATTGATTATCGGCGGGGGAGATGGCGGGATATTGCGCAATGTTTTAAAACACAAAACGGTGAAAAAAGCAGTTATGGTTGAGATTGACAAAGGAGTGGTGGAGTTTTCAATGAAATATCTAAAAAGCGTGTGCGGTAATGCGTTCACAGACAAACGCACACAGCTGGTCATTGGAGACGGCAAACGCTTTGTAGAAGAAACAAGCGAGAAGTTTGATGTCATTATTTCCGATTTGACCGACCCTATAGGCCCGTCAAAAGCATTGTACACCAAAGAGTTTTATCAATCGCTCAACAAGATTCTCAACAAAAACGGCATTGTGCAGCTGCACATAGAATTGTGCGTAACGCGGCCGCAAATTTCACGCGATATTTACAAGCGGCTCAAGAGCGTATTTAGACACGCGGCACCTTCAAGCTCATATGTGCCGTTGTATGGAGGTTTAATGGCATTTGCCACCAATAGTCAGACTATTGGTGCGTCAAAGGTTACCGCGGCGGTTATTGAACAGCGTTTGAAAGCGCGCGGTGTTAAGGATTTGAAACTGTACAATGGCAAATTTCATGAAGGGGTGTATTCATTGCCAAATTTTTTACGTACGTTATATTTTAAATAGTTATGCCGGAACTTAAAAAAAGTTTTCGCATTGGGAGGGAAATCCTTGCGGATCTGCGCGGATGCGACCCTCGTGTCATTGACGACGAACAGCTTTTACGCCGTTTGGTGCAAGAAGCAATTAAAAAGACCAAGCATAATTTGCTTGAGTTAAATTCACGCAAATTTACCCCTGTTGGGGTTACTGTTTTGGGTATTTTGGCGGAAAGCCATATTAGTTTGCACACGTATCCGGAAATCGGTTATGTGGGTGTTGATATTTTTACCTGCGGCAAAAATCGTCCGGAGCCTATCTTGGAATATCTGCAAGAAAAATTTGGCGCAAAAGAGGTGAATTGGCAATATCTGCGCCGCGGGAGCATGCGGCAGTGGAAACAAATTTATTTTGTAGACGGTTACAAGCGCGAGATTGAAGTAACGCGTATTTTGCACACACAGCAGACACCGTATCAATTGCTTGAGGTGATGCGCGCAAAACATTTAGGCGTCTGTTTATTTTCCAACGGTACTTTGCAAATGGCTACAGCTGACGCTCACGTGTATGATCAGAAGATGATCCAACACATGGGCAACGGAAAGAATGTCCTTATTGTTGGTGGCGGAGATTGTTCAATCTTGAAAGAGTTGGTTAAGAATACTAAATTACAAGAAATCTACATGTTTGAACAAGACCAGCAAGTTATCAATGTAGCAAAAAAATATCTGGGTGCCGGTCCCGCACTTAGGGACAAACGACTCAAAATGTTTTATGGTGATGCGCTTGAAACAATCCCGTTTTTAAAGGATAAAAAGATTGATTATGCTATCATAGATTTGGTGTCTTTGCCGGATTCTAAACTTAAAGTCCTTTATTCCAGTCTATTTAAAGAATTAAGCTCAATTAAGGTTTCTCGGTGGGCTACGCAGGCAGGCCATGTTTTGGATAAAAAGGAGTTGACTGCCATATCTTCCGCGGCTAAAAATTACTATAAAGAATTGGAAGTGGAGACCCAGTGGTATTTTAGCGGCGGTGAATGGAATTTTTTGTATGGCGAAGGAATAAGAAAGTAATACGCGGCACGCCGATGCAAGACAAAAAATCCTCCGTGGCTTTTATCAAGCGCGGAGGATTTCTTTTTTATTTTGAAAGTCAACTATCTCTTCTTCTTTTTTTTTGCAACTTTCTTTTTTGCTTTTTTCTTTGCCATAATTGAGCCACCTCCTTTCTTAAACGCATCGGCGCATTGCGCAGGTGCGGAATACAAATTTTTCTTTGTCTCGCGATCGCGAGAAAAATTTTTTTTGGAATTTTTTTACACGACAAGCATGTATGTAAAAAATTCTCGACCTGTATATAGTATAGAACATATTGCGAGACTATGGAATAGATTTGTCAAAAAGTTATACACAGGCTCTGTTCGCGAGCATACGTTCGCCGCAAATAATTTTTTTCGCACCTATCCGCGAGTACGCTTACGGTGCTCAAGAAATTATTTGCGTCTCATATTTACTCGTTTTCCAGTGCCTTTACAGGGGAGTGGTTTTTAGGTATACTCTTGGTGTTATTCAAGTGTAAGTTTTAACCGATATGTCATTTTTCAAAAAACTTTTTGGCGATCCAAATGCGCGTGTTGTCAAAGAACTTCACCCGCTTGTTATTGCCATCAACAAGTTGGAGCCGCAGGTATCCGCGCTCTCAAATGAAGACCTCAAAAATCAGACGGTTCACCTCAAAGAGCGCTTGCAAAAAGGTGCTTCCTTAGACGATATTTTGCCCGAGGCATTTGCTACGGTGCGCGAGGCGTCAAGGCGTGTTTTGGGTATGAGGCATTTTGATGTTCAGCTCATGGGAGGTGTTGTGCTCCACAAGGGAAATATTGCGGAGATGCGTACAGGAGAAGGTAAAACGCTTGTTGCCACACTACCGATATATTTGAATGCACTCACCGGAAAAGGCGTGCATTTGGTAACAGTGAATGATTATTTGGCAAAGCGCGACGCGGTGTGGATGGGGCAGGTATATCATGCGCTCGGATTGAGTGTGGGAATTATTCAACAACAAATGACAAGCTTCCGTTATGAGCCCGGATTTATGGAAGAACAATCCGCGCAAATGCAAACGAATGAAGGCGCAAGCGACGAAGCGTCGCAGATGAGCTTGGTCAAAGTTGAGCCGTCTCATGTGCGGCCGGTTCAAAGAAAAGAAGCATACGAGTGCGATATTGTGTATGGAACCAACAACGAATTCGGGTTTGATTATTTACGCGACAACATGGTGTCGTCGTTTGAGCAGATGTCCCAGCGCCCCTTGCATTACGCGATTATAGATGAAGTTGACTCCATTTTAATTGATGAAGCCCGTACACCTCTTATTATCAGCGCACCGGCGGAAGAAGCGACGGATCAGTATTACAAGTTTGCGGAGCTCGTGCGGATTTTGAATGAAAATGAGGATTATAATATAGATGAGAAGCTTCGCGCGGCCACTTTGACCGACGCGGGTATTGCCAAGCTGGAAAAGGCTCTGGGGGTGGAGAATATATATGAAGAGGGGGGATTGCGCACCGTTCACCATGTGGAGCAGGCGCTTAAGGCGCATACACTGTTTAAGCTTGACAGGGATTATGTGGTGCGGGGAGATGAGGTGGTGATTGTAGATGAGTTTACCGGCCGCCTTATGTTTGGGCGGCGTTATAGCGAGGGTTTGCATCAGGCAATTGAAGCAAAAGAAGGAGTTAAGATTCAGCGCGAGAGTCAAACCTTGGCGACTATTACGTTTCAAAATTATTTTCGTTTGTATGAGAAGCTTGCGGGCATGACCGGCACAGCCGCCACAGAAGCGGAAGAATTTTCAAAGATTTATAATCTGGAAGTGGTTCAGGTGCCTACGCATCGCCAAAATGCGCGCGTAGATTTGCCGGATCGCATATACAAAAATGAAGACGGTAAGTTTCAAGCGATTGTGCACGAAATAAAAGAGCGCCATGAGCGCGGCCAGCCGCTTTTGATTGGCACGATTTCAATAGAGAAAAATGAGGCATTGAGTTTGTATTTGGAAAAAGAAGGGATTCCTCACGAGATTTTGAATGCAAAAAACCATGAACGTGAGGCGGAAATTATCGCGCAAGCGGGTCGCGCGGGTGCGGTGACACTTGCCACTAACATGGCGGGCCGCGGCGTGGATATTATTTTGGGCGGCAATATTGAAAGTGATTTATCGCGCCTAAAGCTTGAACTATCAGCGGAAGAATTTGAGGCGCGTAAAGGAGTGCTCATGGCAGAGTGGAAAAAAGAACAGGAAAAAGTGCTCGGTGCCGGCGGTTTGCTTGTCATTGGGACGGAGCGGCATGAGTCTCGCCGCATAGATAACCAGTTGCGCGGCCGCGCGGGGCGCCAAGGAGACCCTGGGTCATCACAATTTTATGTGTCGCTTGAAGATGATTTGATGCGTATTTTTGGTTCCGAACGTATTAAAGGCATGATGGAGTTTCTAAAAATGCCGGCGGATGTGCCTATAGAAAATAAAATTGTTTCAAAGTCGCTTGAGTCCGCACAGCGCAAGGTGGAAGGGCATCATTTTGACATGCGCAAGCACTTGCTTGAGTATGATGACGTATTGAATAAACACCGTACGGTGATCTATAAAAAACGTCGTGAGATTTTGGATAGTTTCAAAATTGCGCGTATGCATATTGCTGAACATCCGCAGGATGCGGCACAGGATTTGCGCACGATTATTTTTGAAATGATTGAAACGGAGGTTCATGATGTTGTGGCGTTTCATAGCGGACGCGGCGGAGAGGGAGACCGCAATCCAGATGAGATTATTGAGACGGTGAATACCATGTTTCCTATAACAGGGCAGGAACATTCAGAGTTGCGCGAGGTGATACAAAAAGACGGTACGGGGCTTGATTCTGCCGAAGGGCGTACCGCGGTGATAGATTATCTTGTTGGTCGCGCGCGTGCGCGATACGATGAACTGGTTGCGCACATCAACAACACAGAAATGATGTTAGAGATTGAAAAAGGTGTTTCGTTGCGCGCGATTGATACCTTGTGGATTGATCATTTGGTGTCTATTGATCATTTGCGCACGGGGATTGGTTTGCGCGGATATGGACAACGAGACCCTCTTGTTGAATATAAAAAGGAAACCTATCGTCTATTCCACATGCTTGTGAACGCAATTCAAAAAGAAGTCGTATATAGCATATATAAGGTAGGTGTGGCGGCAGATTTGGCACCCTCGCTTATGCAACGGCAGGGTATTACTTTTTCCGGCGCGGCAAAAGAGCTGGGGAGTGGCAGCAATACAC
>LCLH01000017.1:27464-30836 GCA_001001925.1 Candidatus Magasanikbacteria bacterium GW2011_GWC2_45_8 | reverse complement strand
TCCAATCTGTTTTACGGATCGCTTGAGGGACTTGTTGCTTCTTTAAAAGATCCTTACTCCGTATTTTTGCGTCCACAGCTCGCTACACGCTTCTCTCAAGATTTGTCCGGAAGCTTTTCGGGTATCGGAGCGGAAATTGGTATCAAAGATGACGTCGTTACTGTTATTGCGCCATTGCCGGATTCACCGGCAGAACAAGCGGGAGTAAAATCAGGAGATAAAATAATTGAAATAGATGGCGCAGATACCTCGGGTTTTTCAATTGACGAAGCGGTCAATCGTATCCGTGGAGTAAAAGGTACTATTGTCAAACTTAATTTATGGCGTAAGGGTGTTGATAAGCCATTTAAGGTTGACATCACGCGCGATACGATTGTTATAAAAAGTGTTACATGGAAAATGAAAGATAATAATATCGCATATCTTAAGATTGCGCATTTCAATCAGGACACGTCGGAGTTGTTTGATCAGGCAGTTCGGCAAATTGTACTCAAAAATCCGCGCGGGCTTGTGTTGGATTTGCGCAATGATCCTGGTGGTTTCTTGGATACAGCGGTGCGCGTGGCAAGCGAATGGATTGAAAAAGGCGATATTGTAAAAGAACATTTTAGCGATGGACGTGAAGAAACGTATCAAAGCAACGGATCGCATCGTTTGGTTGATATTTCTACGGTGGTGCTGGTAAATCAAGGTTCCGCGAGCGCGTCGGAAATTGTGGCGGGAGCATTGCAGGATTATGGCAAGGGGAAACTTATTGGACAAAAGACATTTGGCAAGGGCTCGGTGCAGGACTATGAACAGTTTACGGACGGGTCCGCGCTCAAACTCACTATTGCCGAGTGGCTCACGCCAAAGGGGCGCCATATTAATAAAGTAGGCGTCGCACCAGATGAAGTGATTGAAGACGCTCCTGCGGATCAGAAAGCATCCCCAACGGGAGCACCATCATCAAACCAAGAATCGGTTGACGTGGTTCTTGAACGCGCCCTCAAGATATTAAATCAATAAATTCAATGTCAGTATGCTTGATCTCAAGTCAAAGATTCTTGATATTCCCAATTGGCCGATAGAAGGCGTAGTGTTTAAAGATATCACTCCGCTTTTGCAAGACGCCGCGTATTTTAAAGAAACCATTGATCGCTTGGCGGAACCGTTTGCAGGCACAACGCTTGATGTAATCGTGGGTATTGACGCGCGCGGATTTTTGCTCGCAACGGCTGTGGCGTATAAACTTGGAGTGGGAGTGGCTCTTGTGCGCAAGCCCGGCAAACTGCCCCGTGTTACGGTGGCGCGTGATTACGCGCTTGAATACGGCTCTAACACGCTAGAGATGCACAAAGACGCAATACAAACCGGACAGCGAGTGGCTATTGTGGATGATGTTTTAGCTACCGGTGGCACCTTGCAGGCAACTATTCAGCTCATAGAAGAGCTTGGTGGCAAGGTGGAAGGAATCTCTGTGCTCATTGGTCTGTCGTTTTTGAACGGTAAAGATAAACTTAACGGCAAAGCCGTGCATGAATTAATCACTTATTAATGTTTTATGATTGGAATATTTGGCGGTTCGGGATTTTATTCTTTTTTGGATAATTTGCAAGAAAAACATATTGATACGCCGTATGGCAAACCTTCTGCGCCTGTGATGATGGGGGAATATCAGGGCATGTCGGTTGCCTTTTTGCCTCGGCACGGCAAGAATCATGAATTTTCTCCAACGCGCGTGCCATATAAAGCAAATATACACGCGTTTAAGCAATTGGGGGTTACGCGTATTTTTGGCCCTTGCGCCGCGGGAAGTCTAAAAGCATTCGTAGCACCCGGCCATTTTGTGGTGGCGGATCAAGTGGTGGATCGTACACGGCATAGAGATGATTCATTTTTTAACGCGGAAGGCACGCCTGTGGCGCATATTACGTTCGCAGATCCTTATTGCCCGCAGATGCGTGGTGTTGCCATAGAAGCATGCAAAGCAGAAGGCGTTACTGTGCATGAAAAAGGCACGGTGGTGGTTATAGAAGGTCCTCGATTTTCTACGCGCGCGGAATCAAAATGGTTTCAAAATGCGGGGTGGGAAGTAATCAACATGACCCAGTATCCGGAAGCAATTCTCGCGCGTGAGCAAGAAATGTGTTATGTAAATATCTCGCTCATTACGGATTATGATGCCGGGCTGGAAGGCACGGACGTAAAACCGGTAACACACGCGGGTGTTTTGGAGGTATTTAAAAATAACAATGAACGGCTCATGAAAGTGTTGTCTCGCATGATCGCCGCTACGCCAAAAGAAACAACCTGTGAATGTCAAAAGGTGCTTACGGGTGCCCATGGATAGAGAGAACGATATGAAACAAACATTGTCTCTCGCAACTAGGAAGGGTAAGCTATGTTGCTCAAGGCAATGTTTGTTTCATGTAACCGGATTGGTTCAAAGAGGGTTTGGTGAGGCGCGCAAAATCGGTTTTCCAACTCTTAATATCTCCTACACCTTGCCTCGCGGTAAGGTTTTTGAAGCTGGTGTGTATGCGGTAGAGGTGAATTTTGACGGCTGTGTTTATCAAGCGGCGGCGTGTGTGGGAGCTGATTGGAACACTGGACAAACACCCAAGTTTGAGGTTTACTTGTTTGACGCAGACGGAGGCTTTACTTGGTATGATAAGATCGTGGAAGTAAGTGTACTTAAAAGAATTCGTGATTTGGTGCGGTTTGATGATGCGAAGGATGCGCGTTCACATGTAGCTCAAGACGTTGAAGATATTAAAACTTTTTTTGCTCGTTAAGTATGTTTTCAGGAATTATTCAAGAATTGGGGACAATCAAAAAAATACAACAATCTCCGCGCGGCATGGAGCTTTTTATTGTCGCGCCGCACATTTTACGGCGCGTGAAGGCGGGGAGCAGTGTGGCAGTAAATGGTGTGTGTTTGACTGTAGCGAGCAAGACCTCGCGTTTGCTCAAGTTTATAGTAATGCAAGAAACATTAAAATGCACAACATTGGCTCATGCGCGCGCAGGAACAAAAGTTGGGCTAGAGCCGTCTTTGCGAGCGGGAGAAGAAATAGGAGGGCATTTTGTGTATGGCCATATAGATGGTCGCGCGCGAGTGATGGAATTGAAAAAAGCATCCGGATCATTGGTAATGACTTTGAGCGCGACAAAGGATCTTTTAAAATATATGATAATGAAAGGCACGATTGCCATTGACGGGGTGAGTTTAACCATTATGCGCTTGTCTCGCGGTACGTTTGCCGTGTCGCTTTTGAGACAAACACTTGACCTTACCAGCCTTGGCGAGAAGCGCGAAAGGGATGAAGTGAATATAGAGGTTGATATGATAAATAAATTTTTGATGGAACGATGCGCGCCAAAATAGCA
>LCLH01000017.1:0-27440 GCA_001001925.1 Candidatus Magasanikbacteria bacterium GW2011_GWC2_45_8 | reverse complement strand
CGGTATCATGCCGGAGTGATTGACGGATTACTCATGGGTGCTATGCGCGGTTTGGAAGAGTGCGGTATACGGGAAAAAGATATCAAAGTGGCGCGCGTGCCGGGATCATTTGAAATTCCTCTTGCCGCTCAGCGCATGCTCAAGACAAAAAAATACGCCGCGATTATCTGCCTCGGTGTGGTGATCAAAGGGGAGACAAATCATGATGAATTGATTGCATCGGCGGTTGTCAACGCGCTTATGCAATTGGGGCTTGTTTTTAACACGCCGGTAATGCTTGGTGTGGTTACAGCATTCAAAGAAGCGCAGGCTATCGCGCGCTCGTGTAATAATAAAGAAAATAGAGGGTATCAAGCGGCACGGTCTGCTGTGGAAATGATTGAGTGATACTACTTTAAAAATAGGCTTAGATATTTTTTCTCAACTACGCAGGGTAAACTATGTTGAGAAAAAATATCTAAGCCTATTTTATTTTTTTTCACTCAAACGATTTCTCCCATTCCGTGTCCACTTTCACCGTCAAGTCAACGTAGACATGACGGTTGTTGATGAGTTCAAGCTCTTTGCGCACCGTTGCGCCGATTTCTTTGATTTTTCGCGCGTGCGCGCCGATAATCATTTTTTTGTAGCGTTCCGCAAATGTCAAGATCACCGCGCGAATATAGAGTGTGCCGTCTTTACGCTCTTCCATTTCTTCCACGCGTACGGTAACGCTGTAGGGAACTTCATCGCCCATGGTGTGAAAAACTTTTTCTCGGATGAGTTCGCTTATAAAAAATCGTTGGTCAATGTTGGTGATTTGGTTTAACGGATAAATTGATTCTCCTTCCGGTAAAAATTCAAATAGTGTTGAAAGAAGGGTTTTTAGATGTTTGTGTTTGAGCGCGGATACTTCAATGGTAGCGGTAAACCCTTCAGAGGCACTTAGCGCTCGGTATTCTTCAAGATATGGCAACTCGCGAGATCGCGGACCAAAGAGAGCAGGCGCTTTTCTTCTTGGCCTATTGCTCTGCTTGTATCTACTACATAGATAATTACCTCAACTCCATGGAGCGATTGCTTTATTTTTTCAGTGAGCTTTGGGGTGAGCGGACTGCGTTTTTCAGTAAGGAAACCGGGAGTGTCCACAAACACAATTTGTCCGCGATCGTCATTAAAAACACCGTGGATGACGTGGCGCGTGGTTTGCGGTTTTGGAGTGGCGATGGCCAATTTGGTACCCACCAATGCGTTTAAAAGCGTTGATTTGCCCGCGTTGGAGCGGCCGATAATTACTGCAAAGCCTGATTTTTTGTTGATGATTTCTTCCATAGAGTGAGGGTATGGTAGCACAAGTTTCTGTTTTTAGCTAGACAAAATAAAACCTAGGGGTTTTCCTAGGTGTGTTTTGATTTGTTTGACGGGTGAAAGAGCTAGACTGTCAGCTCCATGACAAGACCGTGGCGGTCGCCAAAGTCTAAGCCGTTAGTTATCTTGTGGTATGCCTGCGTGAGCGACGGTGGCATTTTTTTGAGACGCTCCAGCAGATTGTCGCCCAGTTCAGGGGCTATGCCTCGATCATCCAGAAATATCTTGGTGGCTTCCCGCGTGCGTGAAGTAGGGAAGGCCAGAGTAAGGTTTTCTGTGTGTTCTCCCGTGATAGATACCCGCGCATATGGGAATCGCTCGTACAGAAGCCGCGCAAGCCTGCCTGTGGCGTTTTCTTCTTTGTCGTCAGACCACTTTTTGATCAGCGATCTTCCGCGAACAATGTAGACTTCGCTCGCTTGAAGGACGGTGCTCTTGCCCATGTTGCCAGACAAATAGGAGGCGAGTACGCCGCAGAAGTTTTTAATATGCGCATCGCCCACATGTCCGCCAATGACGAACCCACCTTCCATGGTTTTACAGACAGGCGGAATGTTCATGTCTTCCTCGGCACCCGTTGTTTCAATCCTGTGTGCGATTATCATGACGCCAATGCAATCGGCATTGGCAAAAGAGACACAGGCTTTTGTTCCTGTTCTGAAAAAGCCCATATCAACAAGGTCGGCCTCCACTTGCGGCGCTCGACCTACCACAGAGCTTTCGGTCCTCTTTGCCACCCGTAGCTCTTTTGTGGCAAATGGGGTAACAACAGCGCCAGCCGACCGGTAGACCATGCCGAGCCACGTTTCACGCGCAGTGCGGCGAGAGGTGTCTGCTGTGGTGCCTTGGAGCCATGGCCGTTTGCCTCCTTCATTGCCCATTACTGAAGCGGGTTGAGTTGGGTTGCGACAAGCGATAGCCAGTTGCAGTTGAGACACAGCTCACCTCCTGTTGTTGCATCCTTAGTGGGAAGCATGGAGTTGTGAAGGATCGTTTCTCCGTAAACTTTACGGGAATATATTATGGATACTTTACAACAAAATGGGTAAAAAAATCAAGGGGGAGAGGGACAAGGCAAAGCAGGTATGACATTTCTATTTAGCCTTTACAAGTGGAACCTAAAACTTGACACCTCCTGCGCATTTTGTATATAGTGAATACAGATCATTACATTGTTGATAACTTTTAACGCATGGAAATGAGGTGCAAATCCTCTGCTGTGCCGCAACCGTGAATTTTGAGCCATGACGCGTTCAAAATAAGCCGGGTCTTTGCTTTAAGAGTTATAATTATTCATCTCCCGAGCAGGAGAGTGAAGTAGGTTTATTTTGTGAGCGCACAAACCCTCTTTCCCTCCGCGCGGGAACGAGGTTTTTTATTTTTATGAAATATTTTATCAAAAGACACAAGCATCACTTTGGGCTATGGGCGCTTTCCGGCGCGATTCTAATCATGAGCACGTTGTGGATGGGGCGGTTGAATAAGCAAAATAGCACGACTCTTGTGTCCAATATTGATGCGCGGGTCGCACTCGCTGTGTCGTCTTTGGAGCAGAAAAAACAAGCATCTTCATCTTTGTTTGATGTATCCAACATAGGCATTGAAACAAAGCCAAGCGCACTTGCCATCTCTTCTTCAACAACACTGGAAAAGGCCGCCCCATCTCCGATACAAAATAACTCGTCGTCAACGGTGTCTACAGAAAATGGCGTTCCCATTACATTTGTCATTATGTTTCCGCAAGAAACGCGCACGGTGAATTTTTCTGCGCACACGGGGGATACGGTATACGACGCTATGAAAACTTTTGCGCGCCAGAATAATTTTGATATTCAATTTAAAGAATTTACGGGACTCGGCGCGATGGTGCAATCAATCAATGGCGTGGCAAATGACCCGCGGGCAAACAAATTCTGGATTTATTATCTCAATGGCGCTTTGGCAAAAGCAGGCATTTCTTCCGTCAAAATTAATTCACAAGATATAATCAAGTGGCAATATGAAGCTGGAAAAGAATAAGGGGAAGATGCTTATAAAAAGTTTTATGTGGGGTGTGGCAGGTATTTTTGGATGCGCGGTATTTTTTTTGGGCATAGCGCCTGTAAAAGCAGGTGAGAGTGCAAGCTCCACACCTGAAACATCGGCAACCTCAACCATTTCGGACGCGGTGCCGTTGACGGCCGTGAGCAGTACGCCGGCGGTTGTGTATCCTTCATTTGGAATGCACGTGCGTTATGGTGATTTGTTTATTTTTGAAGGTGCGGTAACACCCACACCGCATGAGTCGGTATTTGACACGCAAGGGAATAAGCATTCAATTATAACAACTTCAAGTGTTTTGACCGCGCTCATTGACGCTGACACGCTTTCCGATGCGTTTTCAATAACGAAGTTGGATTATTACGATTCATATAAAAGTTTCTATCTTGATTGCCTTACCATAGAAACAACAACAAGTACGCGAGCGTGTGGCAATTGGAATTATGCGGTAGATGGAGTCTACCCAAGTGTGGGGATGGATTCTTATGCCTTAAAAGGCGGTGAACAAGTGTATGTATATTTTGGCAATCCGTGGCGCATAACCGCGAGTACGAGTACGTTTCCGGTGAACACTACTACAGCGCTTTCAACATGGCGCTATAACTATAACAGTACGTCAACGGAGTGGACGGCCGACGGCAGGGATACCATAGATATTTCAGTGCCCAATCCTGCATCTACCGGATTTTGGGATACAACAGTAACAACCACCACACTCATGAGTGCCACGGAAGGGACGGTGGATTATACATTTTCCGCTACGGGCACGTATTATGCAAAAATTACCTCGGCGGATTTTTCAAAATGGAGCAATCCGATTACGCTGAATGTGATTGACGCGCTGGTGGTGGCGGCAACCTCTACAGCCACAAGCACTCCTTCAGGCAGTCATGATTCGGGCGGAGTGTCAGGGGGCGGAGGAGGCGTTCAACAAATTTCTTCAGTAATTTTAGAGGAAAAAATTAAAACAATTTTGGATTTTTTTACCTCGCGTCAAAGCGCGGACGGCAAGGTGGTTGATGCGGGCACAACTGATTGGGTGATAATGTCGTTTGCGGCGCATAACAGTTATGCGAGCGATATAGCGCATACATCTTCCTCGCTCTTACAATTTATTCAAAACGACACATCTTTGAATAATGAAGCAAATGTGTGCGCGGCATACGCGCGCCGCGTGTTGGCATTGCGCGCAGGCGGGATTCTCGCGGACGATGCAAGCGTTGCGCCTCGTGTTGTATTTTTGACCGCGCATTGCGGCGCGGAGGGGGATAAAAATTTACCGGAGATCAATGATGATATATTTGTTGCGCTTGCATTGCACGCGGCGGGTGTGGAAGGGAGTGACGCAGTCATGAGGGGTTTGAATGATGCAATTTTGCGCGCACAAGATACAACAACCGGAGCGTTTATTGCATGGGGATCTCCCGCGCCGGATATGACCGGTGCGGCGATCAATGCGCTTGAAGCGCTTGGTGGAGGTGAGGCTGATAATTTGGCAATCATGCGAGCTAAACAATATTTGCATGTAACACAGCTTTCCGATGGCGGATGGAATGCGTGGGGCACATCAGCCGATTATATTACCACTGCTTGGGTTATGATGGGCATTAACGCTGTGGGGGAAGGACAATCGCAATGGAGCACGGTAAGTGGAAAAACTCCATGGCATGTCATGACAGAAAAGTTGAATGCGAAAGGATATTATGAATCGCCGTGGGACAGCGAAGGTATTGATTGGTTTGGTACTAAGCATGCAGTGCCAGCGTTGCTTGGGAAATCATGGCCGATAGTTCTTGCATCCAAGCCGCAACCTGCGGTGCAAATAAATCAGTCTGCTTCGTCGGGTGGCGGGGGAAGTAATGTGAATGTGGGAAGCGGGAGCGCGGATAGCAGGATCACACCTTCTGTAATTGCATCTTCCACGCTTGAGGTACCGGTGTTGGTATCTGCATCATCTACCATATCAACAGAAGCAACTTCCACTCCGCCGGTATTGAGCAATAGCCCGCAATCTGGTACTATAAATTTTGTGCAGGAGGTAAGGCCACTCTCTGTAACTTCAGTCCCAGCAACACTCCCACGCCGTAAAAACGGGAATGAAAGCGCAACACAGGTAAACACTTCAGGCGTGGCCAATCAATTAAACCAAAGCAATCAACCAGATAACGCGTTATCTCCACCAAAAGAAAAAGGCCAACAAACTGATCCGCTTTTGCCGCTTAAAAAGAATGTGGCGCAAGGCTCCGCCGCGGGCAGTGCCGCGGTGTTTGCCGGCACGAGCATTCTGCTGATTTTACGCCTTTTGTTAGCCGCACTTTAATTATCTCATTCTAGAAATTATGCGCGACAATTTTTTCTTCCGTTTTTTTCCTTACTTTTTAATTTTACTTGCTATTGCCGGGCGGTTTTTTCCTCATCCTGCTAACGCAACGCCTATTGCGGCCGTAGCAATTTTCAGCGGATTATATTTGCGCCGCAGACTGGGGATTATCGTACCGCTTGCGGCAATGCTTTTGAGCGACGCGATTATTGGATTTTATAGCCTGCCTATAATGCTTTCCGTCTACGGCAGTTTTGTGTTGGTAGGATTTATGGGATTATGGGCTCGTACGCATAAAAATGCGTTTACCATCGGCGCAGTAACCATTTCCAGCTCCACGTTATTTTTTTTGGTGACTAATTGGGCGGTATGGCAATTTGGCACTATGTACATGCATACATTTGCCGGGTTACTAGAGAGTTATTCCGCGGGGTTGCCATTTTGGCGTTCAATGCTCGCGGGGGATGTGGTGTATACAACACTTTTGGTAGGAAGTTATGAATTGGTGATGCGCGCGCAAATAGCACGAGTACATGTTGTGCAAAAAGTGTGACGGGGAAATTAAGAAATTTCAATGCCAATTAAAAAACTCCTTGCGCAAATAAAAGATAAGCAGTGGGATCAGCAGAGCGGATCTTCCACTTTGTTTTTTATGGAACATATTTTTGGGGCATATATTGATTCCGACCTCATTTCGTCTCCTGATCTTTCTCCGCTTTTAGCCTACGTGCGCGGGGGCATGTTCTATCATTTCATTGATGATAGAAAACTTTCTGCTATCGGGAAAATGCTCTATCATAATTTTTTAAAGAACAAAAATTCGTTTGACGCGTTGATTCATAAACACCGGATAGCTACTAAAAAACTTGAAAAAATACGGCTACGGTTTAATGCGGTGGAGTATGAGTCTTTAAGTAGTGCACAATTGAGTATTTTGTTTGAGAAGTATTTAAAGCTTTCTCATGCGTGGTGGTTTTATTCTTTGTTGCTTGAAGACAAGGGCCGCATGATTCAAGAGGAAATTGTGCCTCAATTTGCAAAGCGGCATCGTATGTCAATATCAGAAGCGCAAGAAGCGATAAGCGTTTTGTCTCATCCGAAAGAACTTTTTATCTATAATCGCGAACGCTTGTGTTTTCTTGAATTATGCCGGTGGGTATTTGCGCATAACGCGATAAACTGGAGCCGAGAGCAACTGGAGCATAGTCGGGAATTCAATAAAAAGATGCAGGCGTACATGGATCATTTTTTTTGGTTTGAAAGCAATTTTTATAAGTATAAACCTGTTACGTTTGAAATGGTGTATCATAAGATTCGCGAGGTGTTAGAAAGTGAAACAATACAGGGTATCACCGATGAGATTAATTCAATTTGGAAAGGAGTGAAGGCGATTCAAAAAAGTAAAAGCACCTTATTGAAAAAAATATCTCTTACTCGCATAGATCGCAATGATATCTATTTTGCGCGGCGGGTGATTGAGTGGATGGAATATAGGAAAATAAGCACCATGCACGATGTGTATTTTATTACCTATTTTATGGAGAAATGCGGTGAACGGCTTGGTTTGAGTTTTGAAGAAGTGGGATTCTTGCGCAAGGTGGAGTTATTGAAATTATTAAGAAATAAAAGCAAGCCGGATAGAATTATTTTAAAAAAACGCCGAGCGGGAGTTATACTCGTGTTTAATAAACACCAGCCTCTTCAAACATACCATGATGCACAAGGTAAAAAATTGTTTGCGGCACTACAACACAAGTTTGATACGTCACGGTTTGTTGTGGGAGTGGTTGCAAGCGGCGTTGAATCGCCAACAATTTCCGGGCGTGTTGGGGTTGTTTTAGACCCGGCGCGTGATGCGTTTAGAGATAACGATATTTTAGTCACTTCCATGACGCGGGTTGAATTTGTGCCGCTCATGAAAAAGGCCAAAGCGATTGTAACAGATGAGGGCGGCATTGCCTGCCATGCCGCTATTGTCTGCCGGGAATTGGGCATCCCCTGCATTATCGGAACAAAAAATGCTACCAAAAAACTTAAAAATGGAGATAAGGTGACACTTGATTTACGTACCGGAAACATCTACCGTTCCTGATGAAAAAAACTATTCCGGCTTGATAGCAAACGTACGCAAAGTTTTTGAAGTTACTTTGATAGTTACCGTTACGCACGCGCAGTCTTTTGGCAGCGCGTTTTGTATTTTTTTCGGCCACTCTATGAGAGTCAATGTTGAAGGTTCGCCGATATAATCCATAACGCCGATGGCGTATGCCTCTTCAAGCGTTTTGATGCGGTAAAGATCAATGTGAGCAAGTCGCGCAACGCCGGTTATTTTTTTTTGTGCCGCGGGCACGGCGTACAAATTCATAATCGTAAACGTGGGGCTCGTGATATGTTTTCTTATCCCGAGCTCATGTGCCGCGCCTTGCGCAAAATGCGTTTTGCCTGCGCCCAAGTCGCCTTCAAGCAGTACCACGTGTCCGCCTTTGAATGTTTGTGTAAGCTGTGCTCCTAAAGCACGCGTTTCTTCCGCGCTGTTGGTTATTATTATCTGTTTTTTCATATTTTCATCGCGCGCCGTGCAAGGTCAACGGTATTTTTCATAAGCATGGCAACCGTCACCGGTCCAATGCCTCCGGGCACCGGAGTTATCGCGCACTCTGTATGTGCAAATGACGCAAAGTCCGTATCGCCCACCACACGGCCATCCTGCAATTTATTTGTGCCTATGTCTATAATCACCGTATTGCGCGCCACGTCGGCACTCCCGATAATGCCAGGTTGACCGCACGCGACAATGATAATGTCATATTGTTTGAGGAGCGGTTTTGAAAGAGCGCGCGCAAGCACCGCGTCTGTTTTTATTCCTTTGCTTTTGAGGTATGTCGCAACCGGTATAGTAAATACCGTGCTATTGCCGATTAAGAGAGCATGGAGTGTTTCATGCACGCTCATGCGGTTTTGCAAGACAAGTCCTTCATTGATAAGCGCCCAAATGCTCTGCGCGAGCACCGGTTTGATAAAATTATGATACCCGTTCAGAAGCGCGGATATATTTTGCGGGTGGAAACCGTATCCTCGTCAAATCCGCGTGGCAAAGGCAATTGGATGAGAATTGCGTGTATGGAATCATCCACGTTCAACTCGCGAATGGTGTGCAGAAGATCGGCTTGAGAAATAGTCTCCGGAAATATTTTTTTTACAAACCGCACGCCCATTTCTTTTGACGCGGCTTCTTTAAGTGCTACATAGAGATGCGAAGCCGGATCATTGCCTACCAAAATTACGCCCAAGCCGGGAGGAGAGGGGAGTTGTTTAATTTTTTCTTTGAGATCGGCGCGTATTGTGTTTGCAATTTGTTTGCCATCTATCGTGATCATGGTGTTTTTTGAATTGTGTATGGCATTGAGGCAAAAACATTTCGGGGCACACAAAAACTCTGTTGAATTTTTGCTCGCGCTCGTACGCCGTCGCGGCTCGTAGTCCCCTAAATATTTTTGCCTCAATGCTATTATATAATTTATATCAGCTCATCGTACAGCGGAAAGCGCGAGGTGAGTTCTTGCACCACGCTACGCGCGCCCTCGCGTACGGTTTCGTTTGTCATATTCTTGAGTACTCCGGCAATTACGCGGCCGATTGTTTGCATTTCACCAACTCCCATGCCGCGGGTAGTGAGTGTAGGCGTTCCTAATCTAATACCTGAAGGGTCAAACGGTTTGCGTGTGTCGTAGGGAATGGTGTTGAAATTTGTATAAATGCCAAGCTCCGCAAGCGCGTTTGCTCCTTGTTTGCCGGTAATCTGGAGCGGTGTGCAATCTATAAGCATTAAGTGATTATCGGTGCCCCCGGAAACCAACCGTATGCCTTCCTCTTGCAGTGTTTTCGCGAGCGCATGGGCATTTTTTACAATATTTTCTTGATAGATTTTGAATTCCGGTTTCATTGCTTCCGCAAAACATACGGCCTTTGCCGCAATAATATGCTCCATGGGGCCGCCTTGTGTGCCGGGAAACACCGCGGAATCAATTTTTTGCGCGAGATTTTTTGTTTTGGCCGCGGGGTCTGCCGGGGCGCTTGCCAAGCGATCTGCGGTCTTTGATAAAATAATTGCGCTTCTTGGCCCGCGCAGTGTTTTGTGTGTGGTGGTCATTACCACGTCAGCATAGGGAAACGGAGCAGGGTGCACGCCCGCCAAACAAAGCCCCACAAAGTGGGATACATCCGCCAAAAGATACGCACCCACTTCATCCGCTATTTTTCTGAATGCCTCAAAATCAAATTGCCGCGGATAGGCGGTGGCGCCGGTTACTATCATTTTGGGTTTTTCACGTAACGCGATCGTTCGCACTTCGTCCAAATCAATGCGTTCGGTTTCTTTGTTCACTCCATAGCTCACAAAGCGGTATGTCATGCCGGAAAAGTTAACCGGATTGCCGTGGGTCAAGTGTCCGCCATGCGCCAGGTTAAGTCCCATTACCGTATCGCCCGGCTTCAGTAACGCAAAATATATCGCCAGATTTGCGCCGCTACCAGCGTTGGGCTGGACATTGGCATGCTCGGCGTTGAACAATTTTTTTGCGCGATCAATTGCCAAATTTTCTATTTGGTCAATATATTCGTTGCCTGTGTAGTAGCGTTTGCCCGGATAGCCTTCCGCGTATTTATTGGAAAGTGCCGTGCCCATTGTTTCCAGAACAGAGACACTCGCCGCGTTTTCTGAAGGGATCATCACCAGCCCATGCTGTTGGCGTTCCGTCTCTTTTTTAACGAGTTCATATACTTCGTTATCTGTTTGTTGGAGATGTTCGTACATAGGTTTTTGGATATTTTGAATTATGAAATGACGTTGAGAAAAAATTTTTTAGGGGACTGGCGGAGCCCGACGGGGCGAGCCGGAGCGCCCCGACTTCACGTCGGGGACGCGCGCCCCGAAAAGTTTTTTCTCAAAAGGTGTTTTATAATAATAGCGCTTTTTAGTAGATTTGGCAAATAAAAACTCACCGGTTGAAAGTGAGTTGGGTTGGTTGTGGAGGGTTTACGCAGTGCGTGGGTGGTATTTTGTCCAAAGGCTTTTGACGGCCAGTGTAAGGCTGCCCGCGAGCAGAAGGAGCCCCACCAGCAACGACCATTCGGTTGCTAGTACATAGCCGCCGGTTGCGATGAACTGCAGAGTCGCTTTGTACTTGCCATTGTCGTTGGCCTGAAGGCGCTCTATCCCGCACAGACCTTCTCGGAAATTTATGTAGTCTTCGGTTCGCTTGCCTGCGCTCCATGCCTCCAGCAGTATGGTGGCGCTCAAAAGTCCGAGGTGCGCCCACGTATAGATTTCTTGCGTCGTGTGGTCATCAGAAATTTGGTACGCCACGTTATATTCGCGGCTGAAGATGATACTGCAAATTGCTAAGGCGCAGACTCCAATGACCATGGTTTTGTCTGCTATGGAGTCCAGATAGCTTCCGAGACCACTGACGCCTTCAAGAGCGCTTTTGAGGCGTTTACTGGGGCGATGCAAGCCGTCGCGCAGACGCGCGAGCGGGCCGTCAAAAAGATCGCTCACACTGCCAACGGCGAAGATGATGAGCGCTTCTTTGTGTATGCCTGCAAACATGAGCGCCAATACCGGTATTACCGCTATAATGCGAGCTATGGACAGCCGGTTAGGCGTAATCCATGACGGCCACAAGTGCATACGCGTGAGACCTGCCACGACGAGGTCTTTAGTGCTTTTCAGCACACGAACTTCGCGCGGAAAAAGCACAGGGAAGTTTGCTATGAGTTTTGACCGCATGGATTATTCCTCCTTGGAAAGAAAAAGAGCGATGGGTATTATCCACACTCTCTCAAAAAATGTATCATTCTGTCAAACTACAGTTGGAGGTTGATTGCATAATTTTAACTTATTTTAGATTTTGTTTAAGCAGGATGATGTTTCATTTTTCGTTTATATCTGCTTAACAATTTTTTCAATTTCGTAAATTTTGTGCTATACTGAAATAAACTTAAAAAAACTATATTTTCCCAATACTTCATATAAACACACAGTTTTTATGTCTGCCTACAATGATTTTAAGAACAGATTCAAGCTACTAGCCAGTAAGAATCCTCATTTGGTAGTGAACACATTATCAAATATTTTTACGATGCGTTTGATCGGAAACAAGACACATGGCGACTTGGCAGAGATTGGCATGGCTGAATTTATCAACCAATTTATGTATGATTTCAAAAGCATACATGTTGGTAAAGATTTGTTTCGAGCGAAGGAACATGAGGAAGATATTGTCATTATCAATGAAATTACAAAAGTTAAATTTCCTTTGAGTCTAAAGGCATACGGCGATGGGCCTCTCCAACTTTCAACAGACAGCGACCAAAAAATGTTTCCCTTTCTAGAAACCCAAGGCAAAGATATTACAAACAATAAACAAATAAAAGCAATTTTTTAATCAAAAGAATTTGTAGACTTTTGTGCGATTAATGTTATGCCTCTTATTTATGATGAGAAAAAACAGCGGTGTAACATAATGATTTTTGACCATGAAAAAGCCGTGGATGCGACGCGGCGAATTGTTTATGTTGGGAAAAGCCGAAGATTTGACCTTGAGACAGAAAGTATAATTACTGGAAAAGGAAGGTCTCACCCAATTTTTATGTTTGTTGATGGGCGTGGTGGTTACATTTGTGAAGTTCGTTATGGCGGTGCATCTGCAAACGCATTACAACGAGGTCTTTGGACACACACTAAGAATGCCCTTGCATATTTTGATTCTCTGACAACTTGATGGATTTAGCGGAACAACACGCGTCTCACAAGCACTTGCATAGTTAGGTTACAACACAACATCAAGCGATATTTCAGCATGGAATGTGTAATTCTCACCAGTCTTATTTATGCGTTGGATTCAGTTGATAGTACACTTGGACACTATGTAGCGTACCTATCAAAATGGTCACCGAGGTCGCATAATGATTTGTTTCTTGAATTGCCAGACCATTATAGTACTTGTTTTTAATGGAAAAAAATTCAGTTCCCGCAATCCCGAACAAAACTAAAAAAATTTGGACTTCCGGAATTCGCCCCTTTAATTCCTCTCTGTCTTTTGTTAAAAAAGAGAAAACAAAATCCGTTTCTTTTTAAGTGTGTGTACCTTAAGCGGATAAATGAAAATATTTTACATATTTTTAATCATGTATGTCTCTTTGAGCCGGAATCCAAGCGAGCGGTAATAGTCCCGCACGCCAATGCCGGATATAACCGCCAATTTTTTTACGTTGTATTTCCGGCAGATTTTTTCCGCCTCTTTCACCAATTGTTTACCCAAGCCTTTGTGTTGGGCGATTTTTGCGCCGCGCGTTTTTTTGTGTAATGAAATAAGATGCCCATAGGTATGGAGTTCGCGGATATACGCCGGAAAAGTGCGTTGATAGCGTTCAATCTGCGCGCGCAACACCGTATTTTCTTTTTGATTTTCAATGCGCAAGCGCAGAAACGCGTACACTACATGTTGCTCCGGATCTTCAAAACTTAAAAAATATTCTCGCCCGCCGGATGCGGGATACTCGGTTATAAACAATTGTGGGTTATAAGGAATGTTCATCTGGTGTCCCACTTCTCTGCACCGCAAGCACTTGCACCGTAACCCCCGTTCTTTCATTTGTTTTTGTATGACTTCCCGCAAGTTGGTGACGGTATTGCCTGCCATAATATGGTGAGAGGGAATATCGCGGATAAGACGTGAGATGCGGCAGTAGGTTGGAATAATTTCGCTTTTCGCGCGGATGAGCATGTCTACCAGTTTTTTATCCGGATAGGGCATGAATTTTCCTTTTTTGACGTCTTCATACAATTTTGTTTTGTCTATCACCGTGCACGGATAAATTTTAATCATGTCTGGACAAAATTCCGGATTGCTGAAAATTTCTTTGATCATTTTAAAATCTTTTTGCGGAGTGGAAAGCGGCAGTTGCGGCATAAGGTGATAATCCAGTTTGAAACCGGCGAGACGCAAGAGGCGCGAAGCTTTGTAGACTTCCACGTTTCCATGTCCGCGTTTGGTTATGCGTTGTATGTTTTCATCAGTATGCTGTACGCCGATTTCTAGCCGCGTGGTGCCCAGATCTCGCATTTCCGCAACTTGCGCCGCAGAAATCAGATCCGGCCGCGTTTCCAATGTTAATCCAATAATCCTGCAACGCGCTGTTTCGTTTTTTTTCTGCTCGCGGTGAAGTATTTTTTGCAAGCGTCTAAAATCCGTTTCCGTGTTGGTCAATCGCGTTTCTTTAATAGTGCTTGAGCGTCCTTGGCGGAAGTCATTGCATGCGCGGAAACATTCACTGATAAACCAGTATTTATAATCGCGCGCGTACACACTCCATGAGCCTCCTTTTACAATAAGTTCCGCTTTGTCTACGGTGTGCCCGTTGCCGGTTAAAGACTCAAGGCGTGTATAGACTTGTTGATAGGGGTCAAATTTGTTAAAATACGCACGTTGGGCCGCGGGCTCATCTTTAATGTAGCTTTTGGGCATTTCCGGATCATTGGGGCAGTAAGTGCATTTTCCCGGGCACACAAACGGTTTGGTGAGCACGGTAAGAATAGCCACACCGGAAAGCGTGCGCACGCCGCGGATTTGTAAAATCAATTCAAGTGCGGTGTTGCGGTCTACAAGTTTTTTTTCACGTAAAAATCGATAAGCCTTGATAAGCGTGTTCCCATCGGGCATTGATTGCTTATGCCTTTTTGCCCACGAGCGTTTGAGCGCATCCAGTTGTTTTTTGGAAGAAACGCGCGTGTCTATCGCTAATATAATCAATTGTTGTTCTAAAGAAAGTTTCATGTATGGAAAAAAAATTCGCAAAAAAAATTTTAAAGGATGTCCGCGATACCTACAATATCATTGCGGATGAATGGGATATTTCCCGTCCGCGTGTGAGAGACAGCCGCGCGCGTTTTTTGAAAGATATACCGCGTCTGGCAACCGTTTTGGATGTTGGATGCGGCAATGGCATAGTATATGAATTTTTAGCAAAAAAGTCAATTGCTTATACGGGAGTTGATGTGAGTAACAAATTGATACAGATAGCTCGCTCACGCGCGATAAAACGAAAAGGGGCCGCACATTATAAATTTAGAGTCGCTTCAATTACCGCGTTGCCGTTTAGAGATACTTTATTTTCTAATGTCTTCTGTTTTGCGATTTTGCATCATGTGCCGAGCAATGAATTGCGAGAGACCGCATTCGCGGAGGTATTTAGAGTTTTGAAACCAGGAGGCGAGCTCTGTGTAACGGTGTGGAATATGTTTTCTGATTACGCGCGAGAAAAGTTCGCGTTGGATGTTCAAATGAAAAATATCCAAAAAAATTTTGACGCGCATGATTTTTTTATTCCGTGGAAAGCAACGCGTGAAAAAAATGTTACACGGTATGTGCACGGGTTTACAAAAGAAGAATTGTCCGGTTTGGCTCGCGAGGCGGGGTTTAAGCGCGCGCGATGTGATTTTTATGACAAAGGAACCGGCGTAAAGACAGATAGCGCGCATGGTGCTGAACTTTGTTTAACTGCCGTTAAATAAATTTTATGAAACGTTTTTTTCTTTCAATTTTTTTCGCGGTAGTTTTGGCAGGTGTGCCATATGGTGCGCATGCCACCGAGGTTGGTTTTGTGCCATCAAGCGGTATTTGGTTTTCCAAGCAGTCTGTTGCTCCTGGGGAGTCAGTTAAGGTCTATGCGGTGATTATTAATAACGCGTATCCTGTGGTGCGGGCAACGGTTGCATTTTATGATAATGGAGATGAGGTTGGTATCATTAAAATTGATAAATTAGAGCAAGAACAAGCGCGGGAGTTGTCGCTTTATTCATGCCGCGATAGTTGATTTAGACGGTAAAGAAGAAACTCTTGATTCTTCAATATTGAATACCATTGGTGAAAGTTCGTTTGTTGCCCCGGTAGCGTCATCAGGAGGAGGGAGCGCACCAGTGGGTGTAAGTGCGCCAATCGGCGGAGTTTTGCAAGGAAGCGGTTCGGTCAACGCCACACCAACATCAGCGCTCACTGAAAATGCAAACGCGTTTGCGGGCGATGGAGTAACGGTACAGGTAAAAAAAGAAGGCGATAAATTGACACTGAATATTATGCCGTCCAATTCTGCCGTGAGTGGTCAGGGTGTATCTGCAAACGCGGCCGCCACAAAAGAATTTACAACTGTTATTTCAAAAAGCAGTGGCGACTCCGCTTCTTCAACAATAATTGATCGCGCAAAAAATACGCTTGAAACAGCCGTTGAAAAAATTAAAAATGTTGGAGATACGGCGCGCAATGTTCGAGAGACAACAGTGCGTACGATACATAGCGTGCGAGAAGTTGCGGAACAGGGGCGTGTACGCGTGAAAGCCATAGGACAATCTGTTCGTGGCATCAACCGCAATAAAATTGCGGTTGCGTGGGGAGGTTTTTTGGCGTTTATCGCGTTGGCTGGAGTTTTGAGTTACGCGCGGTGGAGGAGGTATAGGTAGTTGATATAAAAATCCGCAAAAAATCCGCGACCCTTGACACAAGAATCAATTGTCTGTTAGAGTATTATACATAGAGAGGTTTTACCTCTTGACCAACGCAAAGTATGAGTCCGTCTATGCACATAGGGGGAAAGAGCTTTGTCACCTACTTTAATCAAAAAATAAGATTAAAGCCGCGTATTTTTAGCGCGGCTTTTTTGTTTTTAAATATATGATGCACAAAATGTTTTTGCGCGCACGAATCATCGTCCCTTTTGTTTTGTCTTTTTTGTTTATCGTAGACCCGCCGCTTTCAGCTCTTGCGGCAGAAATTAATGTGCCCACGCCGCCAGTATCTGCAAGTGAACAGCCGCGCGCAGAGGTTCGTGTACAGAAAACAGACGTGGTGCGGCAAGAAACACCTGCACCTGTGCCGGCACAAACTCCAACAGAATCAACAAGTACAGAACCTTCAACTCCTCAGGCTGCATCGGCACCAAGCGCCGCGCAAGAACTTCGTGTTCCTTCATACATGCGCATGATGCGAGATTTGCGAGCGCAAAAAGAAGACAAAGAAACAACGCCGGAAAATAAACAGAGAATTGCGGGAGATTTAAAACGTTTTATTCAGTCGGAAAAAGACAGACTTTCCAAATTTGATATTCCCAATGCGCGTGTACGCAATTACCTTGCTTCGCTGGAGAGCACCCATGACAGTCTTGACCCAACACCAAAGACTCTCCGTGAGAAACTTGGTTCCTTGTGGGACACTGCAAAAGGAGCGGTGCTTGGACTTTTTGAATCAAGTGACGATACAAAACATTCACCGCTCGCGGTGCCGATAGGGGAGCCTCGTATCCCAAAACAGCCAGCGGGTTTCCGCACCAATGATGAAAAGATAGAGGTAAAGTCGTTTATTCCAAGCGGCATAAGCGTGCCAGTGGGGCAAAAAGTGTCTCGCGCATTGCAGAATATAGCGACCATAACGCCAGCGTATGCGGATGTGACGGTACCTGTGCTTGCTGAAGTGCAGGGCAACAACGAGGCGCCGGTAAATGAAGAAATCAAAAAAATTGCGCGTGATTTGCACAATAATCCGGTTGCCATAATGAATTTTGTGCACAATTTGGTGCGCTATGAGCCGTATTATGGAGCCAAAAAAGGAGCTGTAGGATGTTTGCGCGAGACAGTGTGTAATGATGTGGATGCAAGCTCTCTTACTGTGTCACTTATGCGCGCCGCGGGTATTCCCGCACGGTATCAAAAAATGTTTGCTCTGTTTCCGGTTGAACAATTGCAGAATTTATTGAGCGTGGATAACACTAAGGCCGTTTATGTGGAATTGTACCTTAATAAAGTACCCGTTCACACCATTGAGTCCGCGAATGCCGGAAAAAGTTTTGAAGAAGCGGATTTTTCTTTGGAAAAACAGCTTGCGGTGGAATGGACGGTGCCGGAAATTTTTTATGATTACGACGAACGCGGCGGCAACATAGACAACGTCATGCACCTTGACTCCGCGACCACTGATCAAGAATTGCAGACCGCGATAGCTCCGTATCCCAAGAAACAATGGTTGCCTGTTGAAACGCTGGTAAAGCCCATGACACACACAAAAAAAGAAATTTTGGCTGACACGGCAGGATTTAACAGCAAAACATTTTGGGACGGATTTTTGCAATATCAAGGAGATTTTACCGTGGTGGAGAAATATAGGAGTGATCTTTTATCCGCAACAGGAAAAAATATAGACGATTATCAATCGTCAGTTACATTTACTAAAAATACGTTATCGCGTTTGCCGGTTACGTTGCCTTATGTTCGCGCCATAGGTGCGGTGAACGGCGTAGAGGTTTCACCGGAAAAATTTGCCGCGGTGCCAGACACGCGCCGCTTGCAGGTGAAAATTTCATTGCGTAAATCCGCGGACAACGCGAGCGTGTTTGAAAAAACATTTTTTGCAAGCGAAGTGAATAATAAAGATATTCAGCTTGGGTACACCGGCGCCACGGAAGCGGATAATCAGGTAATAGACAGCTATGGCGGCATTGCAGGAACGCCATCCGCGCTTGTCTCACTCATTCCGTATGCGGACGTGCCGGATGATTACGCGCATTACAACGGTTCCGCACCGGTCAAGATTGGCGACGCGCTGGTGTTGCAGTTCATGTACACTCTAAACGGCGCAACAATATATAATGATGAAAAATTTTCCGTAGCGGGCAACAAAGAGGGCATTGTGATGGTGTTTTCCCGCGTGCAGGCAGACCCATCGCAGGATTCCGATTCAAACATTCTTTTGCATGGAGAAACAGGTCTTGCGCGCGAATATCTTAAGCGCAGTGAGGTGGAAAGCGCACTCATTGCGGGCTCGCTTGATTATTCATCGCACATAGTTGTTTCTCGCGCAGTGGTCACGGAAAACCGCGTGTTGAGCATCCAAAACGGCGTGCCCACCACATTTGATTTTAAGGGTTTGAGCATAGACGCTTCCGTGTTCATAAATGATTATTCAAATAGAGGAGATTACACGAATCATCGTAAAGATTTTCGTCTGTTGTGGGGAGAAGCGTTGTCACATTTGGAAGGAAGGTTGTTTGAAGATATCACAGGCTTGGAAAGTATTTCTACCGTCAAAGGGTTGCAATATGCCTATGGCAAGCCCGCAGATTATACAATTCATAACATCACGAGCGCAAATGAAAACGAGATTGACACATTACAGTTTTCCACAAACACCAAGACGGTGATGCATGCGGATGTGCAAAAAGGCAATATGATTGTTACGCCACAAAAGCCGGTGAACAAAGGAAATTGGACGGGAGTGATCTATGTTTCGTTGGATCCGGAATGGACAGGCACTTACGCGATAGGCGAGCAGGCTATGCAGAACGGGGGGGAGACTACGATGTATGTCGCATCAAAAGAAGTGCCGGAGGTTAAAATTGCTTTTTGGAATGTTGACGTGGTAAAGGAAGAGATAGTGAATGGAATAAAAAAGTGGATAGGCTATAAATTTGTATTTAAAGATAAACCAAAAGATGATCTCAATCTTGCGTGTTCAATGTTGAAAAAAAGATATGATGTAATTCAAACACAGGCAGATTGGCAAGAAAAATTTGGACCTCCATGTGCTGAAAGAACGGAAAAAGGCTATGCGGAGGCAAAAAAAGAAGGAGCCGACGAAGAAGAGGCGCAAAAACAAGCACCTATTTATTTTGGTGATGTTCAACATTCTTTTATTCTTACCACCGAGGCAATTAAATATTATAATCCTAGCATAAATAATGAATATATTGGTGGTTGGGTAATGCAGTCGGATGTTTTAAAGAAAGTTGATGACTATATAAAACAGAAAAAAAGCCTTCCGCAGTGCGACCGAAATCTTTCAACATGCGATTCAACATGGCTAGCCGATGGAGAAAAGTTAAACGCTAGTTTTTCTTCTATTGTTGGTACGTATAAGCAATCTGCATGTGAAACTGATGGATGGAAAAATTGTGGGGACCATGCAACAATTTATTATGTTCCTGTACCCACAGCGCAAAACGGATCGGTTTTTCGTGCGCATAGTGATATTTTAAGTAAGTTAAACGGAGACAATGATGACTTATCAGTTATAAAGAAATTAGGATTTCCATTGAATGATGAAACTCAAGCGGCAGATAGTGACAATATAAAAGATGGTTTTTGGCAGAATTTTGTGAACGGGCATGTATATAAATATAAATCATGGGGATTAACATGGACTTATTATACATATGGAGAAATTACAAAATTACATTCGGCAAATAATGGCACCGGAGGTGAATTGGGTTTTCCAGATAGTGACCCCAAACAAGGAGCTTATAACAATGGCAAAGTATTTCAAAAGTTTGAAAATGAAAAAGAAATAGAGTGGGATACTACTTTGAAGAGCGATGCCGCAAAGATAGTTGCATATAAAAAGTATAGATGCGAGGTGTATGGTGGAGAGAAGAACCTTTTGAAATTAAGTGCGATTGCATTAGAAGGAATTCTTGATACGGGTGCTAACACTATCACAGGTGTTGCCTCAATGCTCTGGGGCGCTGTAAAGAGTATAGTAAATAGCATTTTTCATCCCGTTCAAACATACGAGGATGTCAAAGATATTTTAAATGAAGTAAGCAAATTAAATTGGGAGAAGGTCAAAGATTTTCTTGTCGCAACCGGAGATAAGGTATATGCCGAAACTGCGGATGAAATAAATACCTCTTTTAAATTTGGTAATGGCGGGTGTGAGGCACGTGCTGAATATTTGATAGGACGGATGATTGGTGAAGTTGCACTAATCATTTTTCCTGCAAGCAAATTGAAGTTTGTGAGTGAGCTTAGGGTAATGAACAAAGTTGAAGATCTTAAGGTATTGAAAATCATGGGAGAAATAAGTGAAGAAACAGCTGAAACATTGGCCGGACTGGCAAGAGCGGGTAAATATAAAGGTAAACCAATATTCGGATTCTTAACAAAATATTCAGAAGAGGCAAAGTGGTATAAAAAACCTCTTGATTATGATGGTTTTGATTTAGGATTGCTTGCGAAAGATGGATATTTGAAGGGTGATCTTGACTATGGATTCTATAGTATTAAAAAAGCTTTAAGCGATAAAGAACTCTTTGATTTAAGTCAAAAAGGTGAAGAGATAATTTTTGTTCTAAAACAAGACGGAACCATGATTGTTGCTCCTCGTCCGGTTGGATACAAATTACCTCATCCCATATTAAGCAATAGTGAGGCTGTAAGGTCGGCTGGCGTAATGCGTTTTGTTAATAAAGGTATTGTAGAGATTGAAAATGCATCGGGGCACATGTATCCAACCTTTGAAAGTTTGGGTGATGTGAAGAGTGTGATAAAAGGGATTGATTCGTCTATTACAGTGAAAATAGTAGAGCATATACCAAAATAATTTTTATTTTTTATGAAAATAAATTTTGCCGCTAAAGCAATACTTATTTGTAGAAAAGACGTTATCATACAACCATTGGAGACGACAGAGATATCTTTAGATTGTGCGGTCTGTAAGAAACTTCATCGCACGGTTATTATTCATAAAGATATAAAAAAAACACAATGTGCTGGACACAATTTTCTTGCAGTTATAAAAACAATAGAGAATAATAAAAAAGTTTGGAAAAGTTTTTTTATGAAAGAAGATGTCCACGAGATTATATATCATATAGAATACGAATATAGAGAGTTTGAAGATCCAAGAGATAGGACAGGCTACGATAGACGAATGTCCAATGAGTATCCGAGCTGGGGCCGAATTAATTTTTTAATTACATGTCCTAAGTGCAATACAACACAGAAACATTTCACTCAGAATAATCTTGTTCGTCCTTTTATTGGCGTGTGTGAACATTGTGCATATCAATTGTATAAAGATGATAAGGAACAGCCGTTATTTGAAAAAGAAGTTTAGTGATTTTAGTCTATATGGCAATTATTGCAGAAAATAAACTTGAAGAGCGTGTCATGCAGGATTCCGAATGGATTTTAGGGTCATGTTGGGGTATGCCTAGAGAAAGCCATCCTGAAGGAGCCATCAT
This sequence comes from Candidatus Magasanikbacteria bacterium GW2011_GWC2_45_8, assembly GCA_001001925.1. GTDB lineage: Bacteria > Patescibacteriota > Patescibacteriia > Magasanikbacterales > UBA10146 > UBA10146. Next base: position 5,668 of record LCLH01000017.1, on the reverse strand, counting down.
TCACCACATTGAAGCGGTTTTAGAGAATATTAATAATCTTGATATTATAAACAATGAGAGAGGAAAATTACGGATAATAGCAATCATCCATGATACCTTTAAATATAAAGTGGACATTTCAAAACCAAAAGTAGGAAGAAATAATCATGCTGTTTTAGCGCGAATTTTTGCTGAAAGGTATGTTCAAGATGTTGATCTTTTGAGGATAATAGAACAGCACGATGAGGCTTTTAATGCATGGAAAAAAGGTCATGATTCAGACGCATGGGATAAGTCGGAAGAACGACTTAATAATTTATTGCGATTATTGGGTGATAGCATTGATTTATATTATAAATTTTTTCGATGTGACAATGAGACAGGGGATAAATCTCAAGCATGTGTCCTATGGTTTGAAAATTTTTTGCGAAAGAAAGCGATTAAGTTACATTCATGACCTTTCGGTTAAAAATGTGTATACTTTTTAAAATTTAAAAAATAATCCTTCCTAATTTTATTCCTATGCGCCGCATAATATATTCCTTTGTCATCCTTTCGGTCGTTTTACAAACAGGCGCGCCGATTTTTGCGCAAGCCGCAACGCGTGGCGCCTTGCCGCCTGCCCGCGCAAAGACTACGCAAGCATCTCCGCCTGTACTGCGCGTATTGCCGCCGTTTCCGGAAGATAAGAATGCTTTTGCAACTGATTGGTCAAAAATTGCATGGGATAAAGAGATTGTGTTTCCGGAAGAACAAGACGTGTATCGGCGCGCAGTGAATGCAGTAAAAAATGCAGAAGAAGCAAAAAAGATCACTCCACCTGCGCCTCACCGCATGACCGATGACGCATTTTTGGAGCATTATAACGCGCCTCAAGCGGTGCGTGAGACGGTTCGCGCGTTGCGTGATGAATTAAGAAAGACTGTCCCACAAGGTGCGCGTGATAAAGTGCTAGCACGAATACAAGGCACTTTGCGCTTGCAAGGGTTTGGCCTGTCAGCGGAAGAAGAACGCGCACGCGCCATGAAGGTAGAAGATGAAGAATTTGCTCGTACGCATCGCGTGGATGTGCGCACGGCGCCTCGCTTGCTCTCGCCTAGGTTGCATGCGGTATCACCGCCACCAGCGCCGTCAATAGAGCGTGTCGGTTCACAATCTGCATCGGCGTCGCATCGTCTTTCAGATGTTACCATTGAAGGGCTTCGCGCGCGTGCTCAAAAAGCATCCACGTCTTCTGGAGCCGTGACGCCGCCTGCATCAGGCACCGGCGTGTCGGCTCCTGCGCCGCGCAAAGGCGCACTTCTGCGCATCATGCAGTGGATTGTGCAAAAAGCGCACTCTTTGGTGAGCATACCTGCCGCGCGCGCGGAAAATCTTACCCCATTGATTGCGTATTACGATGGCATTGAACAAAATCCATCAGATCGTGCTTTGTATTGGCTTTCACAACAGCAAAATCCGGATGGAAGTTTTGGAGAGAATAATCAATATGAAACCACCGCGCAGGTGGTATGGATGGCAACCACATTTGGCCTCACTTCAAGCGGTCAATACACTGCTGCGTTGAATTATCTGACCATAACTGTTCCGCAAAACAACAGAGAAAAAGCGCTCAAGTCGCGCGTGCTGACCGGACTGGGACAATCGGCGCCCGCACAAGCGTTGCTTGATGAAATAAAAGCAACAAAAAACGCGGACGATGGGGGATATGGATTGGACGCACGCTATACAAGCGACGTGGATACTACCATGCAGGTGGCGCTTGCGTATTATGCCGCCAACACGGAAATACAAGGTGCTTTGCCGCAAGCTCTTTTCTATGTGGCAACCCATATTGCGGATGATGGTGCCATCTATTACACAAAAGACAGCGCCGCAAGTTTTTATTTAATCAACAATACCGCGCGTTCTCTTGCTCCATTCCAAGGGTTTACAGTCGGCTCGGCAGATGGAACGCTCCAAATTACTATTCAAAGCAAAATCACCGCGCTTTTGAATTATCTCAAAATGCATACTAATTCAACGGGAGGCACACTCATTGGATCCGCAGATACAATAGACACTGCAATGACCGCGACAACATTTGGAATATATGCAGAATTGCCGGATGGCCGCAGGGCGCTTCAAACGCACGTGCGTGAGTCCGCTGAAGGGAGTGGGGGATTTGGCGCGTCGTTGCAAACAACAGTGGAAGCGTTGCGCGCGTTAGCCGCGCCGGATTTGACCATTACCGCGGTCAAGGCGACCACGGCGCTCGTTGAAAAAACACCAGCCACGTTTGAATTGACTATTACGAATCGTGGTTACGCGCCATCTGTGGCGGCTACCTTGTATCAGTTTGCTGATAATCTAAATCTTGACACGCCATGGGATTTTTCTGCCAATAACATTGTATTGGCTCCTCAACAAACCATGTCTCTTATTTTGACATTCCCCGATACCACGCGTTTTATAGGCGATACTGAAATGAAATGGTATGTAGAAGGCGCGGGGGAGAGTTCATATAAAAATAATTGGCTTGCTCAAACATTCATGTTTGCCGCTCCGGCAGACGCAACACCGGCACTGCCTTTGTATTACATTGCGCAACAGTATGAAAATGGCGGCTCTGCCGGGATCAATGTGCGCTGGCAGAAAAAGGCAGATTCAAATCGGTTGAATTATGTGGTTATGTTGCGGGAAAAGGGAACAGCTTCATGGGGTTATTACCCAATCGACGATTCTTGGAATGGCGCTTTTTTGACCGGATTTACAGAAGGAAAAGTATATGAAGTAACTGCCGGAGTCATGCACAAAGATGGAAATACTGTCACTTATTTTACCGCCACAACCGACGTGCGCGTTTCGGCAGATCCAAAAAAGTATATGAGTGGTTTGCAGGGGACAGTTGTCAAAGACGGGGAAAATTTGCCAAGTGTTTCATTGTACGGCTACAGCGCCAATGGCAAGTCGGATTCTACGGGTGCATTTGCATTTTCAAATATTCCCAATGGCTCAACAGCTTTGCGTGTTTACGAATATCAATATGAAGAACTGTACACAAAAGTATCATCGCCCATTGGCGCTACAAGTACCGCAAAAGTGTTTACTCGGCTCAAGCCGGATACAACACCACCCACGATTACAAGTTTTGAAATACGGTATAAGTCTAATTACATAGTAAAAAATCAGATAGATGCGGAATTATTGGTTTTTGGCAATGATAATGTGTATCTTGAACGCTCGGAATTTTTCTTGTTTGATCCCAACAAAGATGCATGGGAGTTTTTGGGCGGTCAGCCAACCAACGGTAGTGAATCATTATTCCCTTGGTTTGTGCCGGCAAATTTGCTTGGTAAAGGTTACAAAGTAAAAGCGATTATTTATGATTATCAAGGTAATTCAGCAACCCAAGAGTGGGGACCGTTTGAAATTATTGACGGCACTTCGCCCACCGGCACGGTGACAGTGCAAGGTCTTACTAATAATGAATGGTCTCTTGGTGAACAGAAAACAATTAATTGGTCAATTAAAACAGCCAGTCCATTGAAGACAATTGATTCCATAAGACTCAAATATGGTAATAATCAAAGCGTAGTTCAGGGAAATTATGATATTACCAAGACGTCTTATGAATATACCATGCCGTTGTATTCAAATAATGTAAGCGCGGCAGTAACGGTTATATTGAGTGTGTGCGATACAAATAATAATTGTGCATTGGTAGAATCAGATCCTTTTGCGGTAGTAGATAAAACGCCTTTGCCACACGCTCCGTGGGGAGCGCCGCAACAGTTCCCCGGCATTACGAGCGCATACGGCAATGAACGATATATTGATTCGTTGTTTATGAATCAGGACGGTTCGTTGGAGATTCTGTACCGAGAGTTTGCCGGATATACCTATGATCAAGCGGGGCAGTTTAAGCGTTTGGTGTATCGGAAATTGTCAGGCGGCGTATGGAGCGCTCCGCTTACGGTAAAAGAGTACTGGTATTCCTCCGCTACCGGTGGAGATGATGTATCAATAAATGATGTGCGCGCCGTAAAAGCGCAAAACGGCGACCTGCATATCGTATTTCAATCCACGCCGGGTGGGGGTATAGCGGGATTGGATAAAGATGAGATTCAGTACGCGCATATTGCAAATGACGCGCTCGTTTCCAGCATGCAATTATCAAACGACACCACTGACTCAAGCGAGGCGCGTCTTGCGGTGGCGACGGATGGTACGGTGTCGGTGGTGTGGGCGGAAGGATATGTTTTTAGTACGCAGACGGGATTTAAGGCATTGAAATATAGGGAAGGGGATGGATATGCCAATTGGAAAAATACGGAAACACTGACCGATGATTGGACAAGCAGACAGACTATCATTGTTGAAAACGGGAATAGGGTTATTTCTTATTGGTATAAAAATCAGTTCTGGGCGCGAAAAAAGACCGGAAGCTCATGGAGCGCGGGAGTGCCCGTTATGAAGCGTGAAATACCAAAAGCTGATTTGGATGTGTATGTTGAAGATGCGGGCAAGTTCGTATCTATTGTGGCTGCTAATCCAAACGACGCGACGCTCTATAATTGGCTGCCACAGATTAAAAGCAAGGCGGATCTTGAGCAAATTTTGATCGCACAACAGTTTGTTAAAAAAGCGGAGATTCTGGAAGCTTGGCGGTTGAATGAATATACCAACGGGTCGTATGACACCATGCTTTTTGCAAGGGGAGGCAACACATATGATTTATTCTATAGACAGGGGACGCAGAAAACAGGGTATAAATATGACGTGAAAGCATTGCGGTTTTCTACGGATTTTTCCGCAGTATCCAGCGTTATCATTTCTGCTTTGTCAGTAACAGGCATAACGGGTAAGGAAAGTATAAATAGTTTCCGCACAGCTCAAAGTGCAGATGGCAATTATCAAGTGTTTTATGTGAAGCAAGAAACAACCGATGACGGTTCAATATGGAACCGCGCGTATCATGCGTTGTTTACGGGTACGGGGACATATTTCAAAGCGCGCACTTCCGCCCTCACCATGGGTGTGGATGACAACACGATTGGTGGAGCGGAATTAGGTGGCAAGGTTATGATTTTATTCCGCGGTTATATAGGTGGCAATTCCGTGCCAATGTACAACAGCGCGGATTATAACACCATTTCAAGTTATAGGCTTGACACGGTATCTCCTTTAGATCTTGCTTCAACTCCTCCTAAAGATGGAATGCTTTCTTGGAAAATAATCGGTGGGTCAGCAGATAGTTTTGATGTATTATTGGGATCAGATAGCAATATACTTGCGCCCATTGTCACAGGGATTACCGCATCTTCAATTAAGTTGCCTCCAGTGAGTGGAAATACTACATACTTTTGGCAGGTTGTTGCTCATTTGCAGGGGGTCTCTGTTTACAGCAATCCATGGAGTTTTACCGTACCTCCCCTCACCGTCAACACCTCCTTCACTCCTGCCACAGGCATAGCTCCTCTTTCTGTCCAGTTTGATGCCTCTGCGGGAAACGGACCTGCTCCATCCTTGCCAACATCAACGAATTTCACCGGTAAAACATTCTCAACCTCTATCCCCGTCATAGATCAAGGAGGCACGTTAACACAGGCCGACGGAGGCACCACTCTATTCTTGCAAGGATACACAGCAAAGAAAACACCTCTCGCGTATACTCTCACCAAAGACACTGTGCTTGAATTTGATTTCA